>NZ_JALKAT010000007.1:0-137477 GCF_023015685.1 Isoptericola sp. S6320L | reverse complement strand
CGGCGTCACGAGAGGGAGTACGGATGAGCCAGAACCCACGGGCCCGCAAGCTGGCGGACCGCATCAAGGAGATCGTCGCGCAGCTGCTCGACACCCGCATCAAGGACCCGCGCCTCGGGTTCGTCACGGTCACGGACGTCCGTGTCACCGGTGACCTGCAGCAGGCCGCGGTGTTCTACACGGTCTACGGCGACGACGAGGAGCGGGCCGGCACCGCGGCAGCGCTCGAGAGCGCCAAGGGCATGATCCGCTCGGAGGTGGGCAAGCAGACGCAGATGCGCCTGACGCCGAGCATCGAGTTCCACCTGGACTCCGTGCCGGAGACGGCTGCGCACCTCGACGCGGCACTGCTCGAGGCGCGGCGGCGCGACGCCGAGCTGGCGGCGCTGCGCGAGGGCAAGGAGCCGGCCGGAGAGGCCGACCCCTACCGCACGTCCGACGACGACTGACGTGGCCGAGCACCGCCCTCAGCGGCCGCCACGCCGTCCCACGGCGGCCGACGGCTTCCTCGTCGTCGACAAGCCCGCCGGACTGACCAGCCACGACGTCGTCGCCCGGTGCCGTCGGCTGGCCGGCACGCGTAAGGTGGGCCACGCCGGGACCCTGGACCCGATGGCCACCGGGGTGCTCGTCGTCGGCGTCGGCCGCGCCACCCGCCTCCTGACCTACGTGGTCGGTGCGGACAAGGCCTACGAGGCCACGATCCGGCTGGGCGTGGGCACCACCACGGACGACGCCGAGGGTGAGGTCGTCGGGACGCCCGGCGTCGCCGACGGCGTCGATCCGGGCGCCCTGGAGCGGGCGGTCGCGTCGCTGACCGGCGACATCGAGCAGGTGCCCACCACGGTCAGCGCGATCAAGGTCGACGGTCGCCGGGCCTACGCCAGGGTCCGGGCCGGCGAGGACGTCGAGCTGGCGGCCCGGCCGGTGACGGTGAGCGCCTTCGACGTCCGCACGGTCCGGTCCGGCACGGCGGACGGCGTGCCGGTGACGGACCTCGACGCGAGCGTCGTGGTCTCCTCCGGCACGTACGTCCGTGCGCTGGCGCGGGACCTGGGCGTCGCCCTCGGCACGATGGGTCATCTCACGGCGCTGCGCCGCACCCGGGTGGGCTGCTACGGGCTGGCCGGAGCGCGCACCCTGGACGAGATGGAGGCGCAGGCGGACGCCGACGGCGTCCTGTCTACGCTCTCGCCGGCGGACGCCGCCCGGGCCGCGTTCGAGGTCCGTGAGCTGACGGCTGACGAGTCGACGGCACTGGGTTACGGCCAGTGGGTCGCCCCGTCGGGGGCGGAGGGCACCCTGGCGGGCATCGGCCCCGACGGACGGCTCGTGGCGCTGCTCGAGGACACCACGCGTCACGGCGAGCGTCTGGCGCGACCGGTCCTGGTGCTCGCACCGGCCGGCTGACCGGTCCCGTGCCGCGCGGCACGTGACTATCCTGGTCCGTCGGTGTCACCGGCGGCGCCCCACGAGACCCCGAGCGAGGAGCACGATCGGCGTGCAAGTGTTCACGGACCTGGACCAGGTCCCCGACGGCTTCGGTCCGTCCGCCGTCACGATCGGCAACTTCGACGGTGTCCACCGCGGGCACCAGGCGGTCCTCGGCCGGCTGGTGCACCTCGCGCGGGCCGACGGCCTCGCGGCCGTCGCCGTGACGTTCGACCCGCACCCCGCCGTCGTGCACCGGCCGGAGTCCGCTCCGGAGCTGCTCACGGGCCTCGCCGACCGGCTGGACCTCCTGGCGGCCACGGGGCTCGACGCCGTGCTGGTCATTCCCTACTCGCTCGCCTTCGCCGCGCAGGACCCCGAGGAGTTCGTCACGCGGTACCTCACCGCAGGGCTCGGTGCCCGCAGCGTGGTGGTCGGTCACGACGTCCGGTTCGGCCGGGACAACTCCGGCACCCTGGCGACGATGGTCGAGCTCGGCGGTGAGCACGGGTTCGAGGTCGTGGCGATCGACGACGTGGGGGAGTGCCTCGCGGAGTCTGCCGGCGCCCGGCAGCGGTGGTCCAGCTCGGCGGCCCGGGCGCTGCTCGCCGAGGGGGACGTGGCCCAGGCCGCCGACGTGCTCGGCCGTGCGCACCGGGTGCGAGGCACCGTCGTCCACGGCGACGCCCGGGGACGCGAGCTCGGCTTCCCGACCGCGAACCTGGGCGAGATCGCCGGCATGGTGCCCGCCGACGGGGTGTACGCGGGATGGTTGCGGCGCCCCGCGCTCGCCGAGAGCGATCCCGGGCATCCCGACGTCCGGCTGCCGGCGGCCATCTCGATCGGGACCAACCCGACGTTCGACGGCGTCGAACGTCGGGTCGAGGCGTACGTGCTCGACCGCACGGACCTGGACCTGTACGACGAGGAGGTCGTCCTCGAGCTCGTCGAGCACCTGCGGGCGACCCTGCGCTTCGACGGGATCGAGCCGCTCGTGCGCCAGATGCACGACGACGTCGCGCGCGCCCGCGCGATCCTCGGCTGACCCGAGCGGGTGAAAAGACCGCCGGGGTGTCACGAACGCCGTCCGCGGCCTTCCCTCCCGGCAGGACCGGGGGCATCCTGGTCTGGGGCGCCCAGCCCCTCTCGCGACGCCGCACCGCCTCGGGCGGAGGTGCGACCGGCCCCGCATCCGTGTGCTCGCCTCTGAGGGGGCACGCGTCCGTGCGACGGCCCACGGCCGATCGCCGCAACCCTCGTGCGAGAGGCAGGGCCATGGAGGCTCCGCAGGCCGGCGCGACCGCCGACCAGAAGATCACCGCTCCGCAGACCGAACCGTCGTCGCCGGACCCGCGCGTCGACCTCAACCAGACCCCGCACGGACGGACGGTGCGCAACGTCGGGCACGGCGGCCGGGTCGTCCCCGACACGCCCGGGACGAGCGAGGCCGCCGACCCGCGCACGTCGGACTCGCCGTTCCTGCCGAGGACCGCGGCGGCCGTCCTGCTCGACTACCGGCACGGCCGCTTCGACGCGACGACGTCGTTCGACTACCTGTTCGCCCGGCTGCGCACCGGGTTCCCCGCGGCTCACCTGCCGTCGCAGGACGCGGCGACGGTGGCCGCCACGGTCACGGCGCTGAAGTCGCTGGGCGAGCACATGATCGAGTCGGACGCCCGGGACCCCGCCCAGGACTCGACCGTCCCGGCGGTCTACACCTACTGGGGCCAGTTCATCGACCACGACATCACGCTGAACACCAACGGCCCGGACACCACCGCGGGCGCGGACGGCGACCTCGCGCTCGGCGACATCGTCAACGACCCCTTCACCGTCGTCCGGCCGGACGACGTCGTGGCCAGCCTGCACAACGGCCGTCACCCCGGGCTGGACCTGGACAGCATGTACGGCAGCGGACCACGGCTGCCGGGCGAGGCCGAGGGGCCCACCCGGAGCGAGGTCGCCTACTCGGCCGCCGACCCCGTGAAGCTGGCGCTCGGCCGCGTCTCGACCACGGCGGTCCCGGGGTTCGAGCTCGTCGAGCCCGGCGACGACCCGCAGCGGGACCTCCCGCGGTTCTCCGAGCAGGAGGCGCAGGACGCCGGCAACCCCGGTCTGCGGCGCAGCACGAAGATCCCCGACGGCCGCAACGACGAGAACCTCGTGGTGGCGCAGCTCCACGTGGCCTTCATCCGGTTCCACAACGCCGTCGTCGACTGGGTGCGGCTGACCCAGCCGTGGCTCGCCCCCGACGACCGGGCCACCTTCGAGCAGGCCCGCGCCCTCGTGCGCCACCACTACCAGTGGCTGGTGCTGCACGACTACCTGCGCACGCTCACCCGGCCCGGGGTCCTCGACCAGGTGCTGCACGAGCACACGCTGCTCTTCCGCCCGCTGCGTACCATCGCCATGCCGCTGGAGTTCGCCGTCGCCGCGTTCCGGTTCGGCCACTCGATGGTCCGCAACGGCTACGACTTCAACGTCAACTTCGGCCCCGGGGGCGCCGTCGGGTTCGCCTCCCTCGAGAACCTCTTCCGGTTCACCGGCGGGGGCGGGCTGTCGCCCAGCGCGGCGCAGCAGCTCGACGCGCTGCCGTCCAACTGGCCGATCGACTGGACCCGGTTCGTCGACAAGGGCGAGCCGGACCCGGCTCGCCGGGCGCGCAAGATCGACCCGTTCCTGGCCGACGGTCTGCGGACCATGCTCAAGGAGGGCTTCGGCGAGGTCGACGACGACGGCGCGCCCCTCGACCCGGCGAAGGTCCCGGTGGGAGCCGACGGGTCGCCGATGACGCAGGCGGTCAGCGCCATGCTCAAGCAGCTCGCGCAGCGCAACCTGCTGCGCGGCTACATGCTGGCGCTGCCGACGGGGGAGGAGGTCGCCGCGGAGCTCGGTGTCGCCCCGCTGACCCGGGACCAGCTCACGGCGGGCACCGCGCCCGAGGTGGGAGCAGCCCTCGACGCGATCGGGCGCGGTCGCACCCCGCTGTGGTACTACGTGCTCCAGGAGGCCGCGGTCGAGGGCAACGGCAACTTCCTGGGCGAGGTGGGCAGCCGGATCCTGGCGGAGACGTTCGTCTACCTGCTGCGACAGGACGACGACTCGTTCCTGCGCACGCCCGACCCGTGGACGCCCGCCGACGGCGTCCGGCTGGAGGACGGGCGCATGATCACCACGCTGACGGACCTGCTCCGGTTCGCCGGCGTGCACCCGCTCCCCGACGGGACGTTCCGCCGGGTCGACGGCCGTCCCGCCGGTCACGACGGAGGCGCATGAACCGCTGATACCATGGCTGTGCCGTAGTTCGGCCGCGGATCCAGAGCGCCCGGTGAAGAAGTCCCGGAGCACCGCGCAACGACACCAGAGGGAGAGCCATGCCGCTCGACGCTGCCACCAAGCAGTCCATCATCACCGAGTACGCGACTCACGAGGGCGACACCGGCTCGCCCGAGGTGCAGATCGCGCTGCTCACGCAGCGCATCAACGACCTGAACGAGCACCTCAAGGAGCACAAGCACGACCACCACTCGCGTCGTGGCCTCCTGCTGCTCGTCGGCCAGCGCCGTCGCCTGCAGGGTTACCTGCAGAAGGTCGACATCGTGCGCTACCGCGCACTCATCGAGCGCCTCGGCCTGCGCCGCTGACGTCACCCCGCCGGCCCGGCCCCTCTCGCAGGGGCCGGGCTGGTCTGGTGTGATGTCCTGGTAAGACACCCACACCGCGCCGCCGGGCCGAGGTCCGGTCCTCGGTAGTGGCCCCCCGAACCGCCCGGCACGTCCGGTGCGTGGTTCCGTGGGCCTCGATCGAAGACCGTCGCTCGGATGGCGGCGCCTTCGAGAATCAGGAGGGCACCCGTGGAGGGTCCCGAGATCACTTCCGCCGAGGCTGTCATCGACAACGGCCGCTTCGGCACCCGCACCATCCGTTTCGAGACGGGCCGACTGGCCCGTCAGGCCGCCGGTTCCGTCGCGGCCTACCTCGACGGCGACACGATGCTGCTGTCGACCACGGCCGTCGGCAAGCACCCCAAGGACCACTTCGACTTCTTCCCGCTGACGGTGGACGTCGAGGAGCGGATGTACGCCGCCGGACGCATCCCCGGTTCGTTCTTCCGCCGCGAGGGCCGCCCGTCCACCGAGGCGATCCTCACGTGCCGCCTCACGGACCGCCCGCTGCGCCCGCTGTTCGTCAAGGGCCTGCGCAACGAGGTCCAGATCGTCATCACGGTCATGGCCCAGCACCCGGACGACGCCTACGACGTCCTGGCCATGAACGCCGCGTCCGCGTCGACCCAGATCTCCGGCCTGCCGTTCTCCGGCCCCGCCGGCGCCGTGCGCATCGCGCTCGTCGACGACCAGTGGGTCGCCTTCCCGAAGCACTCCGACAAGGAGCGCGCCGTCTTCGAGATGGTCGTGGCCGGCCGCAAGGTCACCACCGCCGACGGTACCGAGGACGTCGCCATCGCGATGATCGAGGCCGAGGCCACCGACGACGCCTGGAACCTCATCCGCACCGAGGGCGCGACTGCGCCCACGGAGCAGGTGGTGGCCGAGGGCATCGAGGCCTCCAAGCCGTTCATCGCCGCCCTCTGCGACGCCCAGCTCTCCCTGGCGCAGCAGGCCGCCAAGGACGTCCAGGAGTTCCCGCTGTTCCCGGACTACGCCGACGACGCGTACGCCGCGGTCGAGTCGGCCGTGGCCGGCCCGCTGCGCGACGCGCTGGCGATCGCCGACAAGCAGGAGCGCGAGGGCCGTCTCGACGAGATCAAGTCGCAGATGCTCGGCGAGCTGCAGGCGGGCTTCGACGGCCGCGAGAAGGAGCTGTCGGCCGCCTACCGCTCGCTGCAGAAGCAGCTCGTGCGCCAGCGTGTCCTCACCGAGGGCGTGCGCATCGACGGCCGTGGGCTCGCGGACATCCGCACCCTCTCGGCCGAGGTCGAGGTGCTGCCCCGCGTGCACGGCTCGGCGCTGTTCGAGCGCGGCGAGACCCAGATCCTGGGTGTCACCACGCTCAACATGCTCCGCATGGAGCAGCAGATCGACTCGCTCGGGCCGGTCACGCGCAAGCGCTACATGCACAACTACAACTTCCCGCCGTACTCGACCGGTGAGACGGGCCGCGTCGGCAGCCCGAAGCGCCGCGAGATCGGCCACGGTGCGCTCGCAGAGCGCGCCCTGGTGCCGGTCCTGCCGAGCCGCGAGGAGTTCCCCTACGCGATCCGCCAGGTGTCCGAGGCCCTCGGCTCCAACGGCTCGACGTCCATGGGCTCGGTCTGCGCCTCGACGCTGTCGCTGCTCAACGCCGGTGTGCCGCTCAAGGCCCCGGTCGCGGGCATCGCGATGGGCCTCGTCTCCGACACAGTGGACGAGGAGACCCGGTACGCCGCGATGACGGACATCCTGGGCGCCGAGGACGCGTTCGGCGACATGGACTTCAAGGTCGCCGGTACCCGTGAGTTCATCACGGCGATCCAGCTCGACACCAAGCTGGACGGCATCCCGGCGTCGGTCCTGACGGCCGCGCTCGGTCAGGCCCGCGACGCGCGCCTGACGATCCTGGACGTGCTCGCCGAGGCGATCGACGTGCCCGACGAGATGTCCCCGAACGCGCCGCGCGTCATCGCGGTCAAGGTCCCCGTGGACAAGATCGGCGAGGTCATCGGGCCCAAGGGCAAGATGATCAACCAGATCCAGGAGGAGACCGGCGCGGACATCTCCATCGAGGACGACGGCACGGTCTACATCGGCGCGACCGACGGCCCGTCCGCCGAGGCCGCGCGGGCGGCGATCAACGCGATCGCCAACCCGCACGTGCCCGAGGTCGGCGAGCGCTTCGTCGGCACCGTCGTCAAGACGACGTCGTTCGGCGCGTTCATCTCCCTCTCCCCGGGCAAGGACGGGCTGCTGCACATCAGCCAGCTCCGCAAGCTCGTGGGTGGCAAGCGGGTCGAGAACGTCGACGACGTGCTCTCCATCGGCCAGAAGATCCAGGTCGAGATCGGTGAGATCGACCCGCGGGGCAAGCTCTCGCTCGTCGCGGTCACCGAGGACGAGGAAAAGGCCGAGGCCGGCTCCGAGTCCGCCGAGCAGACCACGGAGGCCTGACCGACCGTATGAGCCAGCACCTCCCGCTCGTCGGAGCGGGCCAGCCGGGTGCCGAGCTGACCGCCGGGCAGGACGGCGCGACGATCCGTCGCAGCGTCCTGCCCGGCGGCGTGCGTGTGCTCACCGAGCACATGCCCGGTCTCCGCTCGGCCACCGTGGGCGCCTGGGTGGGGGTCGGCTCCCGGGACGAGACCGACGGCCACCACGGCTCCACGCACTTCCTGGAGCACCTGCTCTTCAAGGGGACTCCCAGCCGCTCCGCGCTCGACATCGCCGAGGCGTTCGACGCCGTCGGCGGCGAGGCGAACGCCGCCACCGGCAAGGAGCACACCTGCTACTACGCGCGGGTGCTCGACGAGGACGTCCCGATGGCGATCGAGGTGATCGCCGACATGGTCACCTCGGCGCGCCTGGACGCCGACGAGCTCGAGACCGAGCGCGGCGTCATCCTCGAGGAGATCGCGATGACGGACGACGACCCCGGCGAGGTCGTCCACGAGGAGTTCGCCGCCGCGGCCCTCGGGTCGCACCCGCTCGGACGTCCCATCGGCGGGACGCCGGACTCCATCCGCGCCGTTCCTCGCGACGCCGTGCTGGAGCACTACCGGTGGCACTACCGCCCGGAGACCCTCGTGATCGCGGCGGCCGGCGGCGTGGACCACGACACCGTCGTCCAGCAGGTCGGCGACGCGCTCGTCGCGGGCGGTTGGCACCTGGACCCCGCGGGGCTGCCCCGCGCGCGCCGCTCGGGGGCCCCCGAGTCCGACGGCGTGCCCACCGCGGGGGTCGAGCTCACGATCCGCCGACAGGTCGAGCAGGCGAACGTGATCATCGGTGGGACGGGGCTCAGCGCGTCCGACGACCGGCGGTTCGCCTCCACCGTGCTGCACGCCGTCCTCGGCGGCGGCATGTCGTCCCGCTTGTTCCAGGAGATCCGGGAGAAGCGCGGCCTCGCGTACGCCACGTACTCCTTCGGGCAGGGGCACGGCGGCCTGGGCCTCTTCGGGCTCTACGCCGGGTGCACCCCGGCCAAGGTGGACCAGGTCACCGCGCTGATGGTGGCCGAGCTGGAGCGGATCGCCGCCGACGGCATCACGGACGCCGAGCTGGAGCGTTCCGTCGGTCAGCTCTCGGGCGGCATGGTCCTCGGTCTGGAGGACTCCGGCTCGCGCATGAGCCGGCTGGGCCGCGCGGAGCTCGTGCTCGGCGAGCTCCTGACCGTCGACGAGTCGTTGGAACGTGTTCGTGCCGTCACCGCCACCGACGTCCGTGAGCTCGCCGCCGACCTCGCGTCGCGTCCGCGCTCGATGGTGCGGGTCGGCCCCTTCGGAGAATGAGGAGATCATCGTGAGCACCAGCAGCGTCGTCCGGGTGGCCGTCATCGGCGCCGCCGGGCGCATGGGGGCCCAGACGTGCGCCGCCGTCGAGGAGGCGGAGGGCCTCGAGCTCGTCGCCCGGCTGGACGCGGGGGACGACGTCGGGGCGGGGGTCCGGGACTCCGGCGCGCACGTCGCCGTGGACTTCACCGTCCCGGCGGTGACGGAGCACAACGTGCACGCCGTCCTGGACGCCGGGGCGCACGCCGTGGTGGGCACCACCGGGTGGGACGACGGGTCCCGGGGCAGGGTCGTGGAGCACCTCGAGCGGGTCAACGCCGAGCGCGGCGACGAGGGCCTCGGCGTGCTCATCGCCCCCAACTTCGGGCTGTCGGCGGTGCTCGCCATGACGTTCGCCGCCAAGGCGGCGCGCTACTTCGAGTCTGCCGAGGTCGTCGAGCTGCACCACCCGAACAAGGTCGACGCACCCTCCGGCACGGCGCGGCACACGGCGGCGGCGATCGCCGCCGCCCGGGCCGACGCGGGGCTCGGACCGTCGCCCGACGCGACCCAGGACGGCTGGGAGGCCCGGGGCGCGGACGTCGACGGGGTCCGGGTGCACGCCGTGCGCCTGCGCGGTCTGGTGGCGCACGAGGAGATCCTCTTCGGCAACGCCGGTGAGCAGCTGACGATCCGCCAGGACTCGTTCGACCGGGCCAGCTTCATGCCGGGCGTCCTGCTCGCCGTGCGGGAGGTCGGGTCACGACCGGGCCTGACGGTCGGCCTCGAGAACGTGCTGGACCTGTCGTGACCGACGACGGCGCGCCGGAGGGCGTCCGGCGGCGGCTGCCCCGTGGCCTCGTCGGGGCGCTCGCCGTCTCCGCGCTCCTCGCGCTGTACGTCGTGGCGATCGTGGAGCGTGGCGCGGCCATGGTGGGCAGCGGCGAGCCGCTGCTCATCGGCATCGGCCTCGCCGTGCTGATCATCCCGCTGCTGGTGATCGGGCTCGTCGCACGAGAGTTCTGGCTGGCCGCGCGCGTGCAGCGCATGGCCGACGAGCTGGCGGCCGCGGGGCAGCTCCCGGTGGACGACCTCCCGCGCTCGCCCGGCGGCAGGATCGACCGTGCGGCGGCGGACGAGGCGTTCGGCGAGTTCCGGGACGCGGTCGACGCGGCGCCGACGGACTGGCGGGCCTGGTACCGCCTGGCGTTCGCCTACGACGCCGCGGGGGACCGCCGTCGTGCGCGGGCGGCGCTGCGTCAGGCCTCGTCGCTCTTCAGCCCGCGCGGCTGACCTCGTCCGTCAGCACCGTCCAGCAGTAGAGCGCGTGCCGCACGGCGAGCGCCCGTGCGGCCAGCTCACCGAGCTCGCGCAGCGCGGTGGCCAGATCGTCGGCCCCGGCGCCGACCGGCCCGGTCGGCCCAGCCGCGAGGACCGCGACGTCGGCAAGGTGCTCCGGGGACGCCGCGGCGAGCTCGACGGCGACGACGTCCGAGACGGTGGCCACCCACGGCCCCTCCGCACCGCCGGTCAGGACGATGCCGTGCCGTGGGTTCCCGGTGACCTCGCCGTAGGGGCGCCGGCAGAGGTGCCCGGCCAGGGTGCCGAGCATGACGAACGGGTCCACCGACGGCATGCGGACGGTGTCGAACAGGGCCTCGCCGGAGCCGCGCGCCGCGCTGGACGGTCCGTCCGGCTGCCGGGCGACGGTCGCCGCCAGCGCGTCGGTCGGCGCGGCGAAGTAGTCGGTGACGATCGCCCCGGCGCCCCTGCCCACCTGACCCATGGGTCCAGGCTGGCACGCACGTGCTACGCCGGGGTCACGCGCCGGTTACCGCGTGGGGTCGGCGCTCGCCGCGGCCGGGTCCCGCGGGAAGGCGCCGCGCGCCACGACGACGGCGAGGCAGGCCAGCGCGACGACGCCGGCGCCGGTCAGCGCCAGGACGCGGGTTCCCGGTCCGGCGACGACGACGGCTCCGAGGGCGGCTCCGAGGCCGATGCCGAGGTTGGATGTCGCGTTGACGAACGCCCCGGCGACGTCGGCCGTGGCGCCCTGCGTGCGCAGGGCCGCCGCCTGGAACGTCGCCGGGATGGCACCGAACGCGGCGAGCCACACGCCGCCGGCCACGAGCACGCCCGCGGCGTGGGGGAGCACGAGCGCGAGGGCGGTCAGCGAGCCGACGATGGTGGCCATCGCGGTGATGGTCAGGGCGCGTGGCGTGCGGTCCAGGTAGCGGGCAGCCGCCCACAGCCCCACGAGTCCCAGGGCTCCGAAGAGGAGGAGCACCGGGCCGACGGCCGCCTCGGACAGCCCCGTGCTCAGGAGCAGCAGGGAGATGTAGGTGTACACGGCGTAGTGCCCGCCGAACAGCACCGTGTTGGTGCCGACCACGACGCCCAGCCGCCGGCGCCCCCGGCGCGCGACCGCGCGGTCCCGCGCCGGCGGTGTCGCGACGGCCACGGCGGGCAGCAGCCGTGCCACCAGGAGCGCCGTCAGGGCACAGACGCCCGCGAGCAGCGCGAACGACCAGCGCCAGCCGACGGCGGTCCCCAGCGAGGTCGACAGGGGCACGCCCAGGACGAACCCCATCGTCCCGCCGGCGGTGACGAGGGTCAGGGCCCGGCCGGTGTAGAGCGGGCCGACGAGTCGGGCGGCGTACGCGATCGACACCGAGAAGAACACGGCGTGGCCGATCCCGCCGAGCGTGCGTCCAGCCGCCATGACGGCGTAGGACGGGGCGACGGCGACGAGCAGGTTGCCGGCCACGTAGGTCGCGAGCGTCACGAGGAGCAGCGGTTTGCGGGGGAACCGCTGCGTGGCCAGGGTCAGCGGGACGGCGCAGGCCGCGACGACCAGGGCGTAGACGGTGACGAGAAGCCCTGCGGTCGACTCCGACACGCCGACGCCGCGCGCGAGCTGCGGCAGCAGTCCGACGGGCAGCACCTCGGTGGTGATGGCGACGAAGTTCGCGACCGCGAGGACCGCGATCCCGCCGGCGGCGTCACGGACGGTGCGGGTGGTGGAGGCTGACGGTGGCACCGGCTCATCCTGTCACCCTGCGCCCGTCGCGCCCGTCGCGCCCGCCGGCGTCGTCCTGCCGTGCGGCCCGGCGACCGTGCTCGTAGCATGACCGCAGGTCAGCAGCGGACGACGGGAGGACTGCGCATGACACGCGAGGACTCGGGCACGGGGACGCAGGACGCAGCCGTCGGGGAGTTCCGCAACCCGTTCCGGCGGGTCTGGTGGCTGCCCGTCGTACGCGGCATCGCCTTCGTGGTGCTCGGGCTGCTGCTGATGATCGAGCCCCTCGGCGAGCTGGGGGTGCTGCGGCTGCTCGTGGGCGCGTTCCTCGTGCTGGACGCGGTCCTGGTCGTGGTCCAGTGGTTCGTGCACCGCCACCAGGTGGGCTCGGCGTGGTGGCTCGCGCAGGCAGGCGTCAACGTGCTCTTCGGCGTGGCCGTGGCGTTCTGGCCGGAGCTGGACCCGACGCCGCTCTACTACGTCCTGGCGAGCTGGGCGATCGTGCTCGGGATCGTCGCCGTCGTCGGTGGCGCCGCCCTGGCGCGCAACCGCGACCTCGGCTGGCCGTGGATGATCACCTTCGGCATCACGGCGGGGTTGTTCGGTCTGCTGCTCGTCACGCGTCCGCTCGACTCCTTCGACGTGCTCCGGCTGGTGACGATCGTCTTCGCGCTGTTCGCCTTCGTCGCGGGCTCGATCCACCTCGTGTCCGGATTCGCGGTGCGGTCCGTCTCCCGCGAGCTGTGGGGGCTGCGCGAGCAGGCGGAGAAGGTCGGCGTCGTGGTGACGGGCGGTTCGGTGCTCGGGTCCGCGAACCCGCAGTTCGCTCCCGCCGCGGCGGCGGGGCCCAGGTCGGTCTCCACCCCGGTGGACGACACGGCCGCCGACGGCGCGGCCGGCGACGGCGCGGCCGGCGACGGCGCGGCCGGCGGCGATGAGCCGCCGGAGGGGCGCGACACGCCCCGCGAGGTCAGATGACGGCCGACCAGCGGCGCTCGACGACGTCGCGCACGCCCGCGGCGAGAGCCCGCTCGACCCCGTCGGGCCCGAGGCCCGAGGAGGCGAGGAACCGCTCGCGGCCGTCGTCGCCGTCGAGGACCCAGGTGACGACCTCCTCGGAGCCGTCGGTGCGCAGCCGGTCGACGGCGGCGGCGAGGAGCCGGGATCCGTGGCCCGCGAGCCGGTGGTCGGGAGCCACTTCCAGTGCCATGACCTGACCCGGTCCGACGGCGGCGAAGCCGACGACCTTCGGTCCGTCGAGCGCGACGAGGACGGCGAACCCCGGGCCGGGCGGTCGCGCGATCGCCTCGGTCCATCGCTGCCGCATCGTCTGCTCGTCGAGGGCGTCGACGGCGCCCCCGAGCGTCTCGGCATGGGTGGTCCGCCACGCGTCGACCTGGACCTGCGTCACGGCCTCCTCGTCGCCGGGGACTGCGGGACGGACGGAGACGTCGGCGGTCTCGCGGAACAGTGCCATGGCCACACCCTAGGTGCTCACCAGCGGGCGGTGGACGCCACGGGTGCGTCTTGCGGGCGCCGGACCTGACCGGCCACGGCGAGGCTGAGGACGACCGCACCGCAGATCACGAGCAGGGCCGAACGCACGCCCACCTCGTCGGCCAGCAGCCCGAGCAGCGGCGGCGCGGCGAGCATCGACATCGTCGAGAAGGAGGTCGCGACGGACACGCGTGGCGCGGCGTGGAGGGGCTCGTCGGACGCCGCCGAGATGGCGATCGGGTTCGCCAGCGCGGCTCCGCAGCCCCACAGCACCACGCCGACCCACGCCAGGACGAGGGCGGGCGCGAGCCCGAACAGGAGCAGCCCTGCCAGGGCGGACAACCCCGAGACGCGCAGGACGGCGACCCGCCCGTAGCGGTCGATCAGCCCGGTGCCGGCGAACCGGACGACGGTCATCGACGCGACGAAGGTCCCGTACGCGACAGCCCCGACCGCCTCGCGCGCGGCGAACCCGTCGACGACGGCGAGCGCCAGCCATGTCCCGGCCGACCCCTCGGAGAGGGAGGCGGCGAGCAGCACCAGACCGATCAGCAGCGTCCGGGGCTCCCGCCACGCGGCCAGCGCCGCGCGCGCCCCGCTGCCACGCCGGGCATCGGCGCCGAGGGTGGCGGGCCGCCCGTGGGCGGGGGCCAGCATCGTCGCCGGCACGACGAGCAGGGCCCGCACGAGGGTCACGGCGGCGGTCACCACGACGAGCTGCACGGCGACGTGCGCTCCCGACCAGGCGAAGCCGGCACCCACCAGGGCGCCGAGTGCGGCGCCGACGGAGAACGCCGCGTGGAAGTGGGGAAGGATAGCCCGTCCGACGGCCCGCTCGACCCCGGCCGCACTGATGTTGATCGGGATGTTGGTCAGGGCGCCGCACATCCCGTTCACGCACGCGCCGACGGCGAACAGCGGGATGCTGCCGGTGGCCGTGGCGAGCGCGAGGACGCCGAAGCCGGCCACGTTGCCCGCCGTGGCGGCGGCGAGCGTCCGCCGGCTCCCGAAGCGTGCGACGACGGCACCGGTGACGAGCACCGCGAGCAGCGTGCCTGCTCCACCGACCACCAGGAGCGAGCCGAGCTGACCGGCGCTGAGGCCGAGCTCGGACCGGATCGAGGGCAGCCGGCTCATCCAGGAGGTGCCGAGCACCCCGAACAGGGCGAACTGCGCCATGAGCGACCAGCGGGCCAGGTCGACCTCGGGGCGCGGAGCGGTGGGGCGCGGCGCGCGGCCGGGGGAGGGCATCGGGCCAGCCTAGAGCGTGCCGGAGCAGGCAGGCCCCGCACTCAGCCCCAGCCCAGCGCCCGCAGGCCGGCGGCGGCCGCCGCCGCGAGGACGACCACCACGATGAACGGCGCCCGCAGCGCCAGCGCGACGGCGGCCACCGCGAGGGCGGGGACGCGGGCGTCGACGACGACCGACGAGCCGGCGGCGAACGTCTGCACGACCACCAGGGAGACGAGCAGCGCCACGGTGACGAGCGTGGAGGTCCGTTGCACCCGCGCGGTGGCCAGCCAGTGCTCGGGCACGAGGTGGCCGGCGAGCTTGAGGCCGAAGCTGGCGACCGACGCGAGGAGCACCGTCGACCACAGCACGGTGGTGGTCATCGGTCGGCCTCCGTGCCCGTTGCCGGGGGCGGCGCGGCAGGGGCGGTGGCGCCGACCACGATGGCGACACCGGCCGCCGCGAGCACCGGGATCCCCGCCGGCGCGACGGGGACCAGCGCCAGCGTCACCACCACCGCCAGCCCGGCCACGGCCTGCGCCCGTCGTTCGGCCAGGCGTGGCCACACGAGCGCGAGGAACGCCGCTCCCGCCGCCGCGTCGAGGCCCCAGGCCCGTGGGTCCCCGAGCGCGTCACCGGCCAGCGCGCCCACGAGCGTGAAGGCGTTCCACAGCACGAACACGCCGACGCCGGCCGTCCAGAACCCGGCGCGGACGGCCGCGGGGGTGCGCTGCCCCACCGCGACCGCCGTGGACTCGTCGATCGTCACCTGGGCGGCCACCGCCCGACGCCAGCCGTGCAGGGACAGCAGGGGGGAGACGACCGCGCCGTAGAGCGCGTTGCGCGCTCCGAGCAGGGTGGAGGTGGCGACCGCGGCGAGGGGTGAACCACCCGCGGCCACGACGCCGATGAGGGCGAACTGCGACCCGCCGGAGAACAGCAGCAGGCTGAGCGCGGCGGTCTGTGCCACGGACAGACCCGCGACCACGGCCAGCGCGCCGAACGAGATCCCGTACAGCCCGGTGGCGACGGCGACGCCGGCGCCCTGCCGGACGGCAGCGGAGACCTCGGGAGCAAGGGGTCGACTCACGGGCACAGGAAACCATGCGTCGCGGGGTGGGTCACAACGCGACGTACACCGTCTCCAGGTACTCCTCCAGGCCGGCCGCCCCGCCCTCGCGCCCCAGCCCGGACTGCTTGACGCCCCCGAACGGCGCGCTCGCGTCCGACACCATGCCGCGGTTGATGCCGATCATGCCGGCCTCGATCTCGTGGGCGGCCCGCATCGCCAGGTCCACGTCCCGGGTGTAGGCGTAGGCCGCCAGGCCGTACTCGGTACCGTTGGCCAGGGCGATCGCCTCGTCGGCGCCGTCGAAGGCGACGACGGGTGCCACGGGGCCGAAGATCTCCTCGGTCACGCAGCGGGCGTCGGCGGGGACACCGGCGAGCACGGTGGGGGAGTAGAAGTAGCCCTTCCCGTCCGGCCGCGCGCCGCCGACGAGCGCGTGCGCGCCGCGGTCCGTGGCGTCGCTGACGAGCTCGTCGACCTTGTCGACGGCGCTCGCACCGATCAGCGGTCCGACGTCGTGCCCCTCGGCGCCCGGTCCCACGGAGAGCCGGGAGAACCGGGCGGCGAGCCGCTCGGCGAACTCGTGCGCGACGCTGCCGTCCACCAGGAAGCGGTTGGCGGCGACGCAGGACTGCCCGCCGTTGCGCAGCTTCGCGACCATCGCGCCCTCGACGGCGGCGTCGAGATCGGCGTCCGCGAAGACGACGAACGGCGCGTTGCCGCCCAGCTCCATCGAGCAGTTGAGCACCTGCTCCGCCGCCTGCCCGAGCAGGACCCGGCCGACGCCCGTGGACCCGGTGAAGGAGAGCTTGCGCAACCGGCCGTCGGCGATCACGGGCTCGGTCACCGACCTCGCCGACGACGTCGGCACCACGTTGACGACTCCGCTCGGCAGGTCGCGCGCGGCGAGCTCCGCGCGCAGGATCTCGGCGACGGCCATGGTGGTGAGCGGAGTGAGCTGCGCGGGCTTGATCACCACCGGGCAGCCCGCGGCGAGGGCCGGCCCGATCTTGCGCGTCGCCATCGCGATCGGGAAGTTCCACGGCGTGATCAGCAGCGCCGGGCCGACGGGCCTGCGATGCACGAGCTGGCGGTTGGCACCGGCCGGTGCCGTGCGCATCAGGCCGGGTGCCCGGACGGCCTCCTCGGCGAACCAGCGGAAGAACTCCGCGCCGTACGCGACCTCGGCACGCGACTCGGCGAGCGGCTTGCCGCCCTCGGCCGTGATGAGGGCCGCGAGCTCGTCCGTGCGGTCGACGATCGTCTCGAAGCACGCCCGCAGCAGTTCCGAGCGGTCCCGCGGCGGGACGCCGGCCCACGCCGGTGCCGCCTCGTGCGCGGCGGCCAGCGCGGCCAGTCCGTCGTCGCCGGACCCGTCCGCGACGCTCGTCAGCACCTCCTCGGTGGCCGGGTCGACGACGTCGAAGGTCGAGCCGCCCGAGGCCGGGCGCCACTCGCCACCGACGAGGACCTGGGTGGGGGTGTCACGCACGGAAGAAGGTGCCGTCGTCGCAGTCATACCATCCAGTATGTGGCGGCGCCGGGCCGCCGCAACAGCCCGGGTGCGCTCCGCGAAGCACCCTGGCACGGCGTCTCACGCGGCGGCCCCGAGCACGTGGACCGCAGCACGAGGAAGGGGCGGCAAACGGTACGGTGTCCCCATGACGCTGCCCGGTACCCCTGCGCGCCCGTTCGGCGCCGTTCTCACCGCGATGGTCACTCCCATGACGGCCACCGGGGAGATCGATCTGGAGGCCGCTGCGGCGCTCGCGCGGCGCCTCGTCGACGAGGGGAACGACGGCCTCGTGCTGTCGGGGACGACGGGCGAGGCACCGGCGACCCACGCCCCCGAGAAGGCGGCGCTCGTGCGTGCGGTGGTCGACGCCGTCGGCGACCGTGCCGCCGTGCTCTCCGGGGCCGGGTCCAACGACACCGCCCATGCCGTGCGCATGGCCGAGCAGGCTGCGGAAGCCGGTGCCGACGGCTTGCTCGTCGTCTCGCCGTACTACTCGCGCCCGACGCAGGAAGGGCTCTACCGTCACTTCGCCGCGGTCGCGGACGCGACCGAGCTGCCCGTCATGCTGTACGACATCCCCGGCCGCGCGGGCGTGCGCATCGCGCCGGCGACGTACGAGCGCATCGCGGCCCACCCCCGCGTCGTCGCGACCAAGGACGCCACCGGCGACCTGACCGGCGTCCCCGCCCTGCGCGCCGCCACGGGGCTCGCCTGGTACTCGGGCGACGACACCCTGCTGCTGCCGTTCCTCTCCCACGGTGGCGCCGGGATCGTCTCCGTCTCCGCCCACGTCGTGGCCGGAGCCTTCGCGGAGGTCGTGCGGCGCTTCGACGCGGGCGACCACACCGGCGCCCTCGAGACCTTCGTGACGACGCTGCCGGTGATCGCCGCCATCAACGGCGCCGGGGCCCAGGCCGTGATGGCCAAGGCGGCCCTCGAGATCCTGGGCGCCCACACGAACCGCGAGCTGCGCCTGCCGAACGTCGCCGCCACCGACGCCGACGTCGCCGTGATGCGCGCCGCCCTCATCGCCGGCGGTGTCCTGGACACCGTCTCCACCCTCCCGTAACCCACACAGGCCAGGAGGCCACGTGAGCCACCCGCACCCCGAACTCCCCCTTCCTCCTGAGCTGCCTGCGGGCGGACTGCGCATCGTGGCGCTCGGGGGGCTCGGCGAGGTCGGACGGAACATGGCCGTCCTCGAGTACGACGGCCGGCTGCTCGTCATCGACTGCGGGGTCCTCTTCCCCGAGGACCACCAGCCCGGCGTCGACCTGATCCTGCCGGACTTCGAGTACCTGGCCGGCCGTCTGGACGACATCGAGGCGATCGTCCTCACGCACGGGCACGAGGACCACATCGGCGCGGTGCCGTACCTGCTGCGCCGTCGCCGCGACATCCCGATCTACGGCTCCCAGCTCACGCTCGCCTTCCTCGAGGCGAAGCTGAAGGAGCACCGCATCAAGCCGGTGACGCGGGTCGTCGCGGAGAACGACACGGTCCGGCTCGGGGTCTTCGGCCTCGAGTTCGTCGCGGTCAACCACTCCATCCCCGACGCCCTGGCCGTGGCCGTCACGACCGGTGCGGGCACGGTGCTGCACACCGGCGACTTCAAGATGGACCAGCTCCCGCTCGACGGCCGGGTCACCGATCTGCGGGCCTTTGCGCGTCTCGGCGAGCAGGGCGTCGACCTGTTCATGGTGGACTCGACCAACGCGGAGGTGCCGGGGTTCGTCACCAACGAGGTCGAGATCGGGCCCGTCCTGGACAGCGTGTTCGCCCAGGCGGAGAAGCGCATCGTCGTCGCGTCGTTCTCCTCGCACGTGCACCGGGTGCAGCAGGTCCTCAACGCCGCCCACGCGCACGGCCGCAAGGTGGCGCTCGCCGGGCGCTCGATGATCCGCAACATGGGCATCGCAGCGGAGCTCGGCTACCTGGACGTGCCGCCCGGCGTGCTGGTCGACCTCAAGCGGACCGGCGACATCCCCGACGACGAGCTCGTGTACATGTGCACCGGCTCGCAGGGTGAGCCGATGGCCGCGTTGAGCCGCATGGCGAACGGTGACCACCGCGTCAAGATCGGCCACGGCGACACGGTGATCCTCGCGAGCTCGCTCATCCCGGGCAACGAGAACTCCGTGTTCCGGGTCATCAACGGTCTGACGCGGCTCGGCGCGCGCGTCGTGCACTCGGGCAACGCGAAGGTCCACGTCTCGGGGCACGCCAGCGCCGGCGAGCTGCTGTACTGCTACAACATCATCCGGCCCAAGAACGTCATGCCCGTGCACGGCGAGGTGCGCCACCTCGTGGCCAACGCGGCGCTCGCGGTGAAGACGGGCATCCCCGCCGACCGCGTCGTCCTCGCGGAGGACGGGGTCGTCGTGGACCTCGTGGACGGGCGCGCCTCCGTGGTGGGCGCCGTGCCGTGCGGCTACGTGTTCGTGGACGGCTCGTCGGTCGGCGAGGTCACCGAGAACGAGCTCAAGGACCGCCGGGTGCTGAGCGAGGAAGGCTTCGTGTCCGTCTTCGCCGTCGTGGACTCCGCCACCGGCAAGGTGCTCGCGGGTCCGCAGATCCTCGCGCGCGGCATGGCCGAGGGCGCGGCGGTGTTCGACGAGATCCAGCCGGACGTGGTCAAGGCGCTCGAGGACGCGATTGCCGGCGGCGCGACGGACACCCATCAGCTGCAGCAGGTGATGCGGCGCGTGATCGGTCAGTGGGTCAACCGACGGCTGCGCCGTCGGCCCATGATCGTCCCCGTCGTCGTCGAGGCCTGAGGCGGAGCGAGCTTGCGAGTGCGGTGACCCTGCTCACGCCCGCCGGGTGTGACACGCGCCCGCGGCCTGCGACGTCGGACCTCGCCGCCCGGGTACGGTGAGGGCATCATGGCGACCCGGACGACCGCCCGGAAGAATCCCGGGGCTGCACGGGGCGGGGCACGGACGGGGCGGCGCGCCTCGTCGTCCGCCTCGGGACGTGGCGCGTCCGCACGATCGTCGTCGGCCCGCTCCGGAGCCTCGCGCGGGGCGCGGACGGCCGGCCGTCGGCCGGCGCGTAGCGGCCCACCGTGGCCCGTCCGGATGGTGCGTGGCGCCTACCTGGGCGTCGCGCACGGCCTGGGCACCGTGACACGCACGATCACCAAGGGAGCGAGAGACCTGGAACCGGAGCACCGTCGGGACGGCGTGGCCTTCTTCCTCATCGCTGTCGCGCTCGTCGTGGCCGCGCGGGAGTGGTGGGGGATCCCCGGAACGTTCGGCCTGGTCGTCCACGCCGTCGTGGCGGGCACCGTCGGGTTGGCGGGCGTGGCCGTCCCCGTGCTGCTGCTGTGGCTGGGTGTGCGCGTGATGCGCCATCCCGAGCGCGGTCAGGCCAACTCGCGCGTCGCCATCGGGCTGAGCCTCCTGGTCGTCTCGGTCTGCTCGCTCGTGGCGATCGCCGAGGGCACGCCCTCGCCGCGCGACGGGTTCGATCAGGTCCAGGAGGCCGGCGGCATCATCGGCTACCTCGCCGCGACGCCGGTCGTCATCGGCGTCACTCCCTGGGTGGCGGTCCCGCTCTTCCTCCTGCTCGGGTTCTTCGGGCTGCTCGTGGTCACCGCCACGCCGGTCCATCGCATCCCCGAGCGGGTGCGCGGCCTGTACGACCGGTTGACGGGAAACCACCACGAGGGTGACGTCGCCGACGACGGTCTGCGGCTCGCGGACGGGGTTTCGGCCCACGACGGCTCCGACGAGACGGCCAAGCCGCGCAAGCGGCGCAAACGTCGCACCAAGGCGGAGCGTGCCGCGGACGCGGCCGCGGCAGAGCTGGACCAGTACGCCGGGGACGAGGCCTTCGAGAAGGCAGCCACCCTCGACCCGGCCGGGGACGCCGCGCAGGGTGGGGGACGCAAGAGCGAGCGCTCCGGCGGCACCCAGCGCGTCCCCGCGGGCACGCAGCCCGCGGCCACCGGCACCATCGTGCCCGCCGCTGCCGCGGCCCCGCGCACCCCTCCCGAGCCGTCCCCGGCCCCGGCCGGGCGCGCGGAGCAGCCGATGCTCTCGGGCGACACGGTGTACCTGCTCCCGAGCGAGGAGGCCCTCGTCGAGGGTGCCCCCCACAAGACGCGTTCCGCGGTGAACGACCGCGTCGTCGAGTCGCTGACCAAGGTGTTCGCGGACTTCGGGGTGGACGCGGAGGTCACGAACTTCACCCGTGGGCCCACGGTCACCCGCTACGAGGTCGAGGTCGGCGCGAAGACCAAGGTCGAGCGGATCACGTCGTTGTCCAACAACATCGCCTACGCGGTGGCCAGTGCGGACGTACGGATCCTGTCGCCCATCCCCGGCAAGTCGGCGATCGGCATCGAGATCCCGAACTCCGACCGCGAGACGGTCGTGCTCGGTGACGTGCTCCGGTCCTCGGCGGCGCGCCGCACGGAGCACCCGATGGTCATGGGCGTCGGCAAGGACGTCGAGGGCGGTTTCGTCGTCGCCAACCTGGCGAAGATGCCGCACATCCTCGTCGCGGGCGCGACGGGCGCGGGCAAGTCGAGCTTCATCAACTCGATGATCACCTCGATCCTCATGCGCGCGACGCCGGAGCAGGTGCGCCTGGTCCTGGTGGACCCCAAGCGCGTCGAGCTCACGATCTACGAGGGCATCCCGCACCTCATCACGCCCATCATCACCAGCCCCAAGAAGGCGGCCGAGGCGCTCGAGTGGGTCGTGCGCGAGATGGACGCCCGGTACGACGACCTCGCGACGTTCGGCTTCAAGCACATCGACGACTTCAACGCCGGGGTCCGCTCCGGCAAGGTCAAGCCGTTGCCAGGCTCAGAGCGGAAGATCGCGCCGTACCCGTACCTGCTGGTCGTCGTCGACGAGCTCGCGGACCTCATGATGGTCGCCCCGCGGGACGTCGAGGC
Source organism: Isoptericola sp. S6320L (assembly GCF_023015685.1). Taxonomy (NCBI): domain Bacteria; kingdom Bacillati; phylum Actinomycetota; class Actinomycetes; order Micrococcales; family Promicromonosporaceae; genus Isoptericola; species Isoptericola sp. S6320L. The sequence goes on along the minus strand of NZ_JALKAT010000007.1, from coordinate 115,383 downwards.
CTCGATCCAGCGCATCACGCAGCTGGCGCGCGCGGCGGGCATCCACCTCGTGCTCGCGACGCAGCGTCCCTCCGTCGACGTCGTCACGGGACTGATCAAGGCCAACGTGCCGTCACGTCTCGCCTTCGCGACGTCGTCGGTCACGGACTCGCGCGTGGTCCTCGACCAGCCGGGCGCCGAGAAGCTCATCGGCCAGGGCGACGCCCTGTTCCTCCCGATGGGCGCGGCCAAGCCGATGCGCGTGCAGGGCGCCTGGGTGACCGAGTCCGAGGTGCACGCCGTGGTCGAGCACGTGAAGTCGCAGCTCAAGCCGGTCTACCGGCAGGACGTCACGGCCCCGGCGGCCGCGAAGAAGCAGATCGACGAGGACATCGGCGACGACCTCGACCTGCTGCTCCAGGCGGCCGAGCTGGTGGTCTCCACCCAGTTCGGCTCCACCTCGATGCTGCAGCGCAAGCTCCGCGTCGGCTTCGCCAAGGCCGGACGTCTCATGGATCTCCTGGAGTCCCGGGAGATCGTCGGACCGTCGGAGGGCTCGAAGGCTCGCGACGTCCTGGTGCAGCCGGACGACCTGCCCGCCGCGCTCGCCCTGATCCGCGGGGAGACGGCACCGGCACCGGCCTACGACCAGGAGTCCGACGACGGCACGACGGATCCGTACGCCGACGGCACCGACTCGCACCGGCCGCCGGTCGCCACCGAGTACCACGACGGCGCGGACACCGACGCGGAGGACCCGGTGCGCTGACGGTGCGCCGGCGTCGCCCGGGCGAGGTCAGTCGCGGGCTGCGTCGTCGCCGGCGTCACGGGGGAGCACCACGGGCTCGTCTCCCGTGGGCGTGGGCGGGCGCCTGCGTTCGGCGGCGGCGTCCCGGACGGCGTCCCGGACGCGCTCCTGGCGGGCCGACAGCTCGGCCTCCGTCAGGGTGGTGCTCCCCGGGTCGCGGAGGGCGTCCGGCAGCGCGTGCACCCGGTGCCCGGCGGCGAGGTCGACGGTGGTCCCGGTCCAGCGGACCTCGTCGATCAGGGTGGGACCGGACGGCCGGTCCTGGGAGAAGGTCGCGGAGAGCAGCACGCCGTTGCTCGTGCGGGCGTCGCAGCACGCCGCGCTCTGGTTCGACAGCAGGTTGCCGAGCCCGTAGGCCACCCACATCCCGTCGCCGCCCGGGCCGCCGTCGACCCGGGCGACACGCTGCGGTACGTGGGCGTGGTGGCCGATCACCAGGTCGACGACACCGGAGGCCCCCAGCGCGGCGACGACGCCCACCTGCTCGTCGGTGAGCTCCTCGGTGTACTCGACACCGGCGTGCAGACTGACCAGCACGACGTCGGCGCCGTCCTCACGCGCGCGGCCGGCGGCGTCGACCAGCCGGTCGGCGTCGATGAGGTCCACGGCCCACGGGGCCTCCGGCGGCATCGGCAGACCGTTGAGCCCGTAGGTCGCCGAGAGGTGCGCCACCGTCAGGGTCCGGCCTGCTCGCTCGAGCTCGTACCGCTGCGGAGCGGACTGCTCGGCCGTCGAGCGGGCCGTGCCGACGTGCCCGAGGCCGGCGCTGTCGAAGGCGTCGAGCGTGGCCACCACACCGGCATAGGCCCGGTCGACCGAGTGGTTGGAGGCGGTCGAGCAGCCGTCCCAGCCCTGGGCGGCGACGGCGTCCACCAGGCCGGCGGGCGCACCGAACGACGGGTACCCGCTGGGCGCCGTGCCGGGTGGGGCCACCGGGACCTCCATGTGGCACAGCGCCAGGTCCGCACCGGCGACCCACGGGTCGAGGCCGGACAGCAGCGCGGCGAAGTCGCTGCCACCGTCGGCGGACCGCACCACGGGGCCGTGGGGGAGCAGGTCCCCTGCCGCCAGGACCGTGAACGTCGCCGGAGGCACCGGTTCCGGCGGGGCATCCTTGGCGACGGTCAGGTCCGGCGACGCCGTGACGGTCGCCGCCGGAGGGGCCGGATCGGTGACCACCTCGCAGGCGGTGACGATCGCCAGGGCGGCCGCCGCGACCACCAGCAGACGGACCGGTGTCGCGGCGGGCGCGCCCCGGTCGCGCGCGTGCGCCGGTCCGTGTGGCCGCGAGTGCTGCACGCCGCGACACTACCGGGGTGCGGACCGCAGTGGGGCGCGGCGGTCCTGGAGCCGTGGGTGAAGTGGCCGGCGGGACGGGGTCGGCGACCACCCCAGTAGGCTGGACGGATGGACGCCACACCCTCGCCGTGGAACATCGCGAACCTCGTGACCATGGTGCGCATCGCCCTCGTCCCGGTCTTCGCGTGGGCGCTGCTCGTGGACGACGGACAGTCCGTGACGTGGCGACTGGTGGCGACCGGCATCTTCGCCGTGGCCGCCGTGAGCGACAAGGTCGACGGTCACCTCGCCCGCTCGCGGGGCCTGGTGACCGATCTGGGCAAGATCCTGGACCCGATCGCCGACAAGGCGCTCGTGGGCGCGGCGCTCGTGCTGCTCTGGTGGCCGTTGGGCGAGCTGCCCTGGTGGGTGCCCGCCGTCATCCTGGTCCGTGAGCTGGGCATCACGGCGATGCGGATGGGGATGCTGCGGTACGCGGTGATGCCCGCCTCGCGCGGCGGCAAGATCAAGACGGTGCTGCAGATCGCGGCGATCCTGCTCTTCCTGCTGCCTCTGGACCACCTCCACTCGTCGGTTCTGGTCCTCGCGTGGGTGGTCATGGGCGCCGCCATCGCCGTCACCGTGGTCACCGGCGTCGACTACGTCGTCCAGGGATGGCGCATCCGCCGCGACGCCCGACGCCCGGAGCGCGCCGGATGAGTGCTCGGACGTTGCTGGAGAACGCTGCTGCCCGGCACTGGACGATCGGTGTCGCGGAGTCGTTGACGGGTGGTCTCGTGACGGCCGCGATGGTCGAGGTGCCGGGTGCGTCGTCGGTGGTCCGAGGCGGGGTGGTCGCCTACGCGACCGAGCTCAAGCGGACGTTGCTGGGAGTGGAGCCCGGGCTGCTGGCGGAGCGCGGTGCCGTCGACGCGGACGTGGCGGAGGCGATGGCGCGCGGGGTCCGTCGTGCGACGGGTGCGGACGTCGGGCTGGCCACGACGGGCGTGGCGGGTCCCGATGCGCAGGACGGCAAGCCGCCCGGACTGGTGTTCGTGGCCGTGGTGACCCCGGCGAGGTCGGCCGTGCGCAGGCTCGAGCTCGACGGCGGCCGCGCGGCGGTGCGCCAGGGTGCGGTCGGTGCGGTCCTCGGGCTCGCGGAGGATCTGCTCGGGGGTGAAGGAAGTGTGTCCGCCGGGCGGTGATCCGGCATCCTCTCGGGTGCCGGGAACACCGGTGGGGCGGCGGGCGTTGGGCAGGTGTGATCGCAGACAGGCCACGAACCCGTATCGATGCCCGACCCGGTCGGCGTGTCCCCCACAGCTCGGGGTACGGTAGTGCCACCCCTCGACACGGGGTGGTGGAGGAAGGAAGGGGGCGCGACATGATCGTCCTTCGACGAGAGATTGGTGACGTGCTGCGCGACGCGCGGCAGCGTCAGGGGCGCACCCTGCGTGAGGTGTCCTCGGCCGCACGGGTCTCGCTGGGTTATCTCAGCGAGGTCGAGCGCGGCCAGAAGGAAGCCTCCTCGGAGCTGCTCGCCTCGATCTGCGAGGCCCTCGACGTGCCGCTGTCGCTCGTGCTCCGTGAGGTCAGCGACAAGATCGCCGTCGCCGAGGGCCTGCACGTGCCGGACACGATCCCGGCCGACGTGCTCGCCGGGATGTATTCCCGCGGCACCTCTACGCGCGAGGACCTGACGCCGGTCGGCTGAGGCACGCCCGCGCGGCCCGCTCAGCGGTCCGGGTCGGTCGCACCGCGCGGTTGGCAGGTCGGACACCAGAAGACCGGGCGTTCGTACGGCGGTTCGTTCGCCTGCCCGACGGCGACGGGTGTGCGGCACCGGTGGCACGGTCTGCCGAGCCGTCCGTGCACGGCGCGCGGCACCGCCTGCAGCCCGCGGGAGCGGCCGACATCGACGCTGCGGCCCATGAGCCGTCGGGCCGTGGTCAGCAGCCGACGTCGGGCGGGGTCGTCCAGCGCGTCCGCCGGGGTCCAGGGCCACAGCGACAGGGCGTGCAGCGTCTCGGCCATCCAGATCGTCCCGAGGCCGGCGACGACCCCCTGGTCGAGCAGCACGTCGCACAGCGGACGGGAACCCTGGTCCTGCATCCGGCGGATGCCCTCGGTGATGCCGGCACCCGGGAACTCGGCTCCGAGGACATCGGGCCCCAGATGAGCGAGCAGGTGCGGCTCGTCGTGGGTGCGCAGCAGGTCCAGCATGCCGAGACGCCATCCCACGCACGTCCAGCGGGACGTGGCCAGGACGGCCCGGACCTCCGGCCGGCGCGCGGCCGCGGCGCGCCCGCCGGTGGCCTCGACCCGCCACGACCCGTCCATCCGCAGGTGCGTGTGCAGCGTGCGGCCGTCGTCGAACCGGGTCAGCAGATGCTTGCCGTACGCGGTGCACGACGTCACGGTGCGGCCGACGAGGTCGGCGCCGGCGGCGCTCGGCCAGCGCAGCTCCGCCCGCACGAGCGGCGAGCCGCGGAGCGCCTGCTCGAGACGCTCGGCCGTGAGCCGCAGCACGTCTCCCTCGGGCATCTGTCCCTCCGCTCCTCTCGATGGTGGCTTCAGGGTGCCACGGGCACGGATCAGGGACGCACCAGGGAAGTACCCGATGGATCGACGCGGACTTTTCGGACATCCTTGGGGCCATGTCTCCCCTTGCCCCAGAACCCCGCCACGACCAGGCAGTTCGTGGCAGCGTGCGCACGGTCGGTCAGTGGGGCGCGGTGGCCCTCGGCGCGATGGTCGTCGCCCACGTCCTCGGAGCCGGCGTCGTGGACCCGGTGATCGACCCTGTCAGCTTCTACGCCTTCGTCCCCGGCGGTGGCGAGGCGATCCTGCTCGGCGGGGCGGTCCTCGCGCTCGTCGGGCTCGTCGTGGTGGCACGGGCGTACCGGACGGGACTGGCGACCGGCCCTCTGCCTGGTGCCGCGATGATGGTCTTTGCCGTCGCGATGGTGCTGGTCGGCGTCTTCCCGACGGATCCGCCCGGGGTGGCTACCACCCTCTCGGCCGTGGTGCACCGGACCAGCGCTGCTGCCGCGTTCGTGGTGCTCCCGGTCGTGGGCCACTGCGTGGCACGGCAGGTCGGCACGCCCCGTTCCGCGGCGCCCCGGCGTCTGCGGCGGGCGACGGTGGCGCTGGCGGTGCTGGTCGCGGCCTTCCTGGCCGTCCACCTGCCGCTCGCGGCGGTGGGCTCGGGCATCGTCGCCTTCGGGCTGCTGGAGCGCGTCGGCTTCGTCCTCATGATCGGCTACCTGTTCCTCCTCGCCGACATCGTCGACCGTGAGTCGCCGGGACCCGCCCGCGACCCGTCGCCCGTACCCGCCACCACGGCGGTCAGCGAGGCACGACCCGTAGACCTTGCGGCGTGATCCCGAAGCCGTGGTCGAGCAGCGCCGCGGCGGCGGGCCCACGGTCCCGCGCAGCGGTCAGGGCCGGTTCCCCGTCGATGCGCTGCACCAGCAGCCTGCCCAGCCGCCCGTCGCCGGCGGCCTCGGCGAGGCGGGCGGCGGCAGGACCGAGCTCGGCAGGGTCGTCGGTGAAGGACAGCAGCGTGCGGCCGCCGCGTTCCACGTAGAGCGTGAGCGACCCGGCGGTCAGCACGACGACGGCTCCGGCCTTGCGACCGGGACGGTGCGCCGGCGGGTCGCCCGCTGCGGCCGGTGGGTGCGGCCAGGCCAGGGCGGCCCCGTAGGGGTTGGCCGGGTCGGTGGCTGCGAGCACGACGGCACGACGTACCGCGTCCGGGTCGGCGCGCAGGCGGTCGCGCTCCGCGGCGTCGACCCGGAGCTGGTCGACGGCCCCGGGGAGCGCGAACTGGGACCCGCCGAGCCGTTCGACGAAGTAGCCGCGCCGCACCGCCCCGCGTTCCTCGAGGCCGGACAGCACGCGGTAGACGTCCCGGAACTGCCCGGTCACGCCCTCGGAGGGCGCCACGGCCCGGGTGAGCACGCCGTGCCGGTCCAGCAGCACCTGCGTCAGCGCGTGCGTGCGCAGGGTCGGGTCGGTCTCGCGCACCGGCAGCGCCGACCAACGGCCGCCGCCCCCGCGAGGCGCCACCGGCCGGGCGAGGGCGAACCGGGAACGGCGCACGGGACGGGCGCGGGCCGGAGTCCGCGGCGCCCGGTGCGCCCCGCCGCCGGCGCCGACCCGTTCGCGCAGCACCGCGAGACCGTCGTTCGTGACGTGGCCGGCCCACACCAGGTCCCAGAGGACCTCGAGGGTGTCGTGGGGCGAGGCGTCGGCGAGCTCGGCCAGGCGTGGCAGGAAGTGCCCGCCGGAGCCTGAGAGCAGGTCGAGCACCACCCGGTGGAGGTCGGAGTCCAGCGGGCCGTCCGGTGCCAGGTCCGACGGAGCGGCGAGCGTCAGGGGTGCGTCGTCGCTCAGGTGCAGGCTGACCATCCCGTCCCCGCCGCCGCCACCGGCGAGCGAGCCGTGGCCGGCCCACAGGACCTCCCCGGTGGTCGTCAGCTCGTCGAGCAGCGCGGGGGAGTAGCCGGCCACGCGGGCGGGCAGCACGAGGGTCTCCAGGGCGGACGCCGGGACGGCGGACCCGGCGAGCTGCTCCACGACGCGCAGGACGCCGTCGGTGCCTCGCAGCGGTGTCGACGTCACCCCCTGCCAGCGGGGCAGGAACACGCCGAGCGCCTCCGGCTCGACGGGTTCCACCTCGGCCCGCAGGGCGGCCAGCGAACGACGTCGCAGGGTCCGGAGGACGCGCGGGTCGCACAGGTCGTCGCCCGTGCCGCCCAGCACCTCGGGGCGCAGAGCGCCCCGGACGAGGATCCCGTCGGGCTCGAGGCGCGCGACCACCGCGGCCACGACCGCCACACCCAGCCCGAAGCGGCGCGCGACGTCACCGGTCGTGAAGGGCCCGTGGGTCCTGGCGTGCCGGCGCACCAGGTCACCCAGGGGGTCGGGCACGGGAGCCGTGTGCGCGTCGGCCAGGCCGGTGGGCAGGGCGGCGCCGAGGGCGTCGCGCAAGCGCGCGGCGTCCTCGACGACCGCCCACTGCTCGCCCCCGGCGACCCGGACCGGGAAGACCCGGCGGGCCCGCGCGAGGTCGTCGAGCCACGCGTCCACGTCGTCGCGGGCGTCGTCGCGGGTCCGGTCGCGCAGCGCGGCGAGCGGGTGCGGGCCCGTCCTGCGCAGCAGGTCCCACAGGCCCTCGGCGTCCTTGACCTGGCGTGCCGGGTCGAGTCCCTGCAGCTCTGCCTCGGTGCGCTCGACCGCGGCGGGGTCGAGGAGGTCGGCGAGGTCGGTCGCCCCCTGCTCACCGAGCAGCTCGGCCAGCAGCGCGGGGTCGAGGGACAGCGCCGCCGCGCGCCGTTCGGCGAGCGGGGCGTCGCCGTCGTACAGGAACTGCGCGGTGTAGCCGAACAGCAGGGAGCGTGCGAACGGCGACGGTTCCGGCGTGGTCACCTCGACCAGCCGGACGCGGCCGGCGGCCAGGTCCGCCATGAGGGTGCGCAGGGCCGCGACGTCGAAGTCGTCCTGGAGGCACTCCCGGGCCGCCTCGAGCATGATCGGGAACTCGGGGTGCACGGAGGCCACCTGCAGCAGCTGCGCCGCGCGCTGGCGCTGCTGCCACAGCGGGGACCGTCGGTCCGGCCGACGGCGCGGGAGCAGCAGGGCGCGAGCCGCCGCCTCCCGGAAACGCGCGGCGAACAGCACCGACGAGCCGAGCTCGGTGCGCACCGTGTCGGTCACCTCGTCGGGGTCCAGCAGGAGGTCCTCGGTGGTGATGACGGGCTCGGTACCGGCCTCGCCGGCCTCGACGTCCCACGGGGAGTCACCGGGCAGGCGCAGCACGATGCCGTCGTCGGCGGGCATCGCCGCGACGTCGGCGCCCAGGCGCTCCCGCAGCCGGGCCGCCACGGCCAGGGCCCACGGTGCGTGCACCCGGGCGCCGAGCGGTGAGTGCACCACCACCCGCCAGTCGCCGAGCTCGTCCCGGAAACGTTCCACCACGACCGTCCGGTCGTCCGGCAGCCGCCCCGTGGCAGCCCGCTGCTCGGTGAGGTAGCCCGCCAGGTTGTCCGCGGCCCAGGCGTCCAGGCCGGCGGCCCGGAGGTGGGCGCGGCCGGCGGCCGGGTCGGCGGCGAGCGCGTCGTCGGCCTCCCGGACGAACGCCCCGACGGCGCGCCCGAGCGGCGCCGGGCGGCCCGGGGCGTCGCCCTTCCAGAACGGCAGCCGGCCGGGCAGTCCTGGTGCCGGGGTGACGACGACGCGGTCGGGCGTGATGTCCTCGATGCGCCACGTCGAGGAGCCGAGCGTGAACGTGTCGCCCGCACGGGACTCGTAGACCATCTCCTCGTCCAGCTCGCCGACCCGCTTGCCGCCGCGGCCGCCGTCGTCCCCGGCCAGGAAGACCCCGTAGAGGCCGCGGTCGGGGATGGTCCCGCCGCTGGTGACCGCGAGGCGCTGCGCCCCGGGCCGTGCCGAGAGCCGGCCGGTGATCCGGTCCCAGACGATCCTGGCGCGCAGCTCGCCGAACTCCTCGCTCGGGTAGCGTCCTGCGAGCATGTCGAGGACGGCGTGCCAGGTGGCGTCGCCGAGCCCGGTGAACGGGGCGGATCGGCGCACGAGCGCGAGCAGCTCGTCGGCGGGCCAGTCGTCGACGGCGAGCGCCGCCACCACCTGCTGGGCGAGGACGTCCAGCGGGTTGCTCACGACGTGCAGCGGCTCGATGTCGCCGTCCTGCATGCGCTGCACGACGACGGTCGCGGGCGCGAGGTCGCCGCGGAAGGTGGGCAGCACGACGCCGCGGGAGACGGCGCCCACCTGGTGGCCGGCCCGGCCGATGCGCTGCAGCCCGCTGGCCACCGACGGTGGTGCGCCGACCTGGACCACGAGGTCGACCGCGCCCATGTCGATGCCGAGCTCGAGGGACGACGTCGCGACGACGGCGGGCAGCAGGCCCGCCTTGAGGTCGGACTCGGTGCGGGTGCGCTCGGCCCGGCTCATCGACCCGTGGTGGGCGCGGGCCAGCACGGGCGCGTCGTCGGGCCGGGGCGCCGCCGTACCGGACTGGCCGGGCGCCTGCGCGGCCTGCTGGGCACCGGGGTCGAGGACACCGAGCCCCTGCCGTTCCGTCCACGTCTCGTTGATCCGGGCGGTCAGCCGCTCCGCGCCACGCCGCGAGTTGGTGAACACGAGCGTCGATCGGTGCGCGGCGACCAGGTCGACCACCCGGTCGGTCACGTGCGGCCACACCGAGGCCTGCCGCTGCGGCGCCGCCGCCGCGCCGGACAGGTCCGGCTCGTCCGTCCCCCCGAGGTCCGTGAGGTCGGGGACGGGGACGGCGACCTGCAGGTCCCAGCGCTTGTCGGCCGGCGGTTGCACGACGACCACCTCGCGCCCGCCCTCGGCCAGGGTCCGGCTGCCGCCCAGGAACCCGGCGACCTCGTCCACCGGACGGACGGTGGCGGAGAGCCCGATGCGTTGGGCCGGCCGGTCCAGCAGCTCGTCGAGACGCTCCAGCGTGACGGCCAGGTGCGCGCCGCGCTTGGTGCCGGCGACGGCGTGGATCTCGTCGACGATCACGGTGCCGACGCCGCTCAGACCGGTGCGCGCCGCGGACGTCAGCACGAGGAAGAGCGACTCCGGCGTGGTCACGAGGACGTCCGGGGGCCGGGTGGCGAACGCCCGGCGCTCGGACGCCGGGGTGTCGCCCGTGCGCATGCCGACCGTCACCTCGTGGGCGACGCCACCGTCACGCGCGGCGGCGTGCCGGATGCCGGCGAGCGGGGCGCGCAGGTTGCGCTGCACGTCCGCGGCGAGCGCCTTCAGCGGGGAGACGTAGAGCACGCGGCACCGACGGGCCGGGTCGGGTGGGGGCGGTGCGGAGGTCAGCCGGTCGATCGCCCACAGGAACGCCGCCAGCGTCTTCCCGGAGCCGGTCGGGGCGACCACCAGGGCGTGCCTGCCGCCGCCGACGGCCTCCCAGGCGCCGGCCTGCGCCGCCGTCGGCCCGGCGAACGCGTCGGTGAACCACGCCCGGGTGGCGGGGGCGAACCGGGCGAGGGGGTCGTCGGGGGTCGGGGCCACCGCCCCATCGTGCACCGCACCACCGACAGCCGCGCGCCGCCGGCGTGGCACCCTGGAGGTGTGCGCTACTCCGACTTCTCCCAGCTCGTCGACGAGGTCTTCGGCCGGGCCTTCGGCCGCACGCTCGTGCGCGAGCAGGTGCTGCCCCGCCTCGGCGACCGGACGCCGGACGAGGCGCTCGCGGCCGGCGTGGAGCCCCGGGACGTGTGGCACGCGCTGTGCGACGCGCTCGACGTGCCCGAGGACCGGCGGTGGGGCTCCGACCGGAACCGCCAGGCGCCCCCGCCCCGCTGAGGAGCGCGGGGCCGGGGCACCGGGCACCGGGGCGACCGCGACGGGCGACACGCCGGGTCGACGGTCGGCGGGTCGAACAGGCGTTCGGGTAGAGTGTGACCACAGCCGGACCTCCGCGCCGGCCGTCCACAGCCTGGTGGTCGGCGCGGGTCGTTGTCGGTGGCCCCGAGTACGGTCGTCGCAACATGAACAGCAAGCCGAAGGCGCGCGGCCGCGCCCAGAACCCGAAGGTGACCAACATGCCAGCATCGGAAGACCGCGAGAAGGCCCTCGAGGCCGCGCTCGCCCAGATCGACCGCAGCTTCGGCAAGGGCTCCGTCATGCGCCTGGGCCAAGAGGGGCGCGCCCCGGTCGAGGTCATCCCGACGGGGTCGATCGCGCTCGACGTCGCGCTCGGGATCGGGGGGCTGCCCCGCGGTCGCGTCGTCGAGATCTACGGCCCGGAGTCCTCCGGCAAGACGACCATCGCGCTGCACGCGGTGGCCAACGCCCAGCGGAACGGCGGCATCGCGGCGTTCGTGGACGCCGAGCACGCCCTGGACCCGGACTACGCCAAGAAGCTCGGTGTGGACACCGACGCGCTGCTCGTCTCGCAGCCGGACACCGGTGAGCAGGCCCTGGAGATCACGGACATGCTCATCCGGTCGGGCGCGATCGACATCATCGTCATCGACTCCGTCGCGGCCCTCGTGCCCAAGGCGGAGATCGAGGGCGAGATGGGCGACAGCCACGTGGGCCTGCAGGCACGGCTGATGTCGCAGGCGCTGCGCAAGATCTCCGGTGCCCTGAGCTCGTCGGGCACCACGGCGATCTTCATCAACCAGCTCCGCGAGAAGATCGGCGTGTTCTTCGGCTCGCCCGAGACGACCACGGGTGGCAAGGCGCTGAAGTTCTACGCCTCGGTGCGTATGGACATCCGCCGGATCGAGACCCTCAAGGAGGGGACCGACGCGGTGGGTAACCGGACGCGGGTCAAGGTCGTCAAGAACAAGATGGCCCCGCCGTTCAAGCAGGCAGAGTTCGACATCCTCTACGGCGTCGGCATCTCCCGTGAGGGTGGCTTGATCGACATGGGCGTGGAGCACGGGTTCGTGCGCAAGTCCGGGTCGTGGTTCACCTACGACGGGGACCAGCTCGGGCAGGGCAAGGAGAACGCGCGTGCCTTCCTGCGGGACAACCCCGACCTGGCCAACGAGCTCGAGAAGCGCATCAAGGAGAAGCTCGGTGTGGGAGCCACGATCGATGCCCCCGCCGAGGGTGACGGCACCGAGCCGGTGACGGACGCCGCGGCGTCGACGGCCTCGGCGGCGAGCCCGGACGATGCCAAGACATCGGCCAAGGCGAAGGCAGCGACCCGGTCGCCGGCCGCCAAGGCCAAGAAGGCGCCGTTCTGACAGGCGCGAGCTGATGGCCTGGGGGCAGCAGCAGGGCGGTCGCGGCGAGGGGAAGCGTCGCGGCCGCCCGAACGTGGCGGAGCGCCTCGAGGCGGGGGAGCTCTCCGTCGAGGCGGCCGGAGAGCTGGCCCGCGAGTCCGTGCTGCGGGCGCTCACGGCGGCTCCCAAGAGCCGTGCGGAGCTCGCGCGCTCCCTCGCACGCAAGGGCTTCCCCGAGCACGTCGTCGAACCGGTGCTCGACCGGTTCGAGGAGGTCCGGCTCGTCGACGACGCCGAGTACGCCGAGATGATCGTCCGGACCCGTCACTCCGAGAAGGGCCAGGCGCGACGGGCGATCTCGGCAGAGCTGCGACGCCGTGGAGTCGACACGGAGACGGCCGCGGAGGCGCTCGAGCAGATCGACGCGGACGACGAACGGATCGCGGCGGCCGAGCTCGCTCGCAAGCACGTGGCGCGGACGCGCGGCCTCGACCGCGACAAGCGGGTGCGGCGGGCCGTCGGTTCGCTCAGCCGAAAGGGGCACAACCCCTCGGTGGCTTTCGCAGCGGTGAAGGACGCCCTCGCCGCCGAGGGCGACGAGGGCGCCGTCGACGAGCTCGACGACGTGGTCCTGGACGACTGAGTCGTCGCCTAGGACCAGCGCGTCGGGTGGTCCCGGTCGCCGGTGCCGGCTCCCGGCCCCTCCTCCACGCCGGTGGCCGGCCCTGCGGCGACGGCCGTGGCACCCGTGCCGACTCCGGCGTCCAGCCCGGCAGCCATCGTCCCCGTCTTGCCGGAGGTCCGTCGCATGGTGCGGCTGAGTCGCTCGGCCAGCTTCGACAGGCCGTAGTTGATGAGGATGAACAGCACCGCCGCGACGGCCAGAGCCTGGAGGATGTTGCCCTCGCCCGCGCCGAGCTGGCGGGCGTTCTGGAGCAGCTCCCGGTAGGAGATGATCGCGCCGAGCGCGGAGTCCTTGAGGACCACGACCAGCTGGGACACGAGCGCCGGCAGCATGGCGACCAGCGCCTGCGGCACCTCCACCGAGCGCAGGGACTGCCCCCGCGTGAGACCGACGGACAGCGCGGCCTCTCGCTGGCCGCCCGGCAGGCCGTGGACGCCGGAGCGCACCAGCTCGGCCACCACGGCGCCGTTGTAGAGCACGAGCGCGATGACGACACCCCAGAACGAGGAGTTCTCGACGCCGCCGTTGGCCAGCAGCAGCCAGAAGAACACCATCATGAGCAGCACGGGCACGGCGCGGAAGAACTCGACGACGGTGCCGCACACCGTGCGGACCAGCAGCAGCGACGACAAGCGGCCGACGCCGAACAGCAGGCCGAAGATCATCGCGCCGACGATCGCCAGCGCGGCGGCTCGCACGGTGTTGAGGAACCCGGGCCAGTAGTAGTAGCGCCAGGCGTCGGCATCGACGGCGTGCAGCCACAGCGTCGGGTCGAGCTGGCCCCTGTCGGCCAACCGCAGCAGGACGAGGGCGGCCACGCCGGCCACGACGACGGCGCCGACGACGTTGCCGAGCAGGATGCGGCGCCGAGCGCGCGGGCCCGGCGCGTCGAACAGGACGGACTGGGCGCTCATCGGGACACCGCCAGACTCCTCGACAGGGACGTGGTCAACAGCCCGATCGGCGTCACGAGGATCACGTACCCGATCGCGAAGGTGAAGAAGATCGCATAGATGTAGTCGGACCGGAACTCGATCATCGTCTTCATCACGGACGAGGTCTCGGTCGCGACCGAGGCTGCCGCAGCCACCGTCGTGTTCTTGATCAGCGCGATGAGGACGTTGCCGAGCGGCGCGATGGCACCCCGGAAGGCCTGCGGCAGGATGACGAGTCGCGCCGCGGGCAGGAACGACAGCCCGATGGACCGCGCGGCCTCGGCCTGACCGATCGGCACGGTGTTCACCCCGGAGCGGATCGCCTCGCACACGAAGGCCGCGTGGTAGACGGACAACCCGATCACGGCGAGCCAGAAGAAGTTCGTGTTGAAGTCCGTCGAGAGCGACAGCTCGAGCTGGCCCCAGGCGCCGAGCACCATGAAGACCATGATGATCGTCAGTGGCATGTTGCGGAACACCGTCACGTAGGCGCTGCCGGCCCACTGCAGGCTGCCGATCGGCGAGATGCGGAACAGCGCCAGCACCGAGCCGAGGGCGAGGGACAGCATCGCGGCCCAGAACGCGAGCTGGATGTTCACCCAGAACGCGCCGAGCACGTCGTACTGGCGGACGATGTCGAGGTACTCCTGCACGCGGCAGTCGCTCCTTCGGTGAGTGGTTCGGTCGGCGGCGGGTGCGGACGTCGCGCGCCGGGTGGACCGGGCCCGCCGCGCGGTGCGCGACGGGCCCGGACAGGGTCAGACCTGCGTCACATGTCGCAGGGCTCGTACTCCGGCGGGTTGAGCTCGTCGTTCGGCACGTAGCCGGTGCCCTCCGTCGCCGCGTCGAGCGCCTCCTGCCAGGAACCGTCGTCGACCATCTTGGTGATGGCCTCGTTGATGGCCTCGCACTGGTCGGACTCCTGCGGGATGCCGACGCCGTACAGCTCCTCGGAGAAGGTGTTGCCGACGACCTTCACCTGGCCGGCGTTGGACGGCTGTGCGCCCAGGCCCGCGAGGATGATGTCGTCCGTGGTGACCGCGTCCACCTGGCCCGCGATGAGCGCGGTCACGCACTCGGCGTACCCCGGCTGCTCGAGCAGGTTGACGCCCTCGGAGTACTCGTCCTTGATGCGCTGGGCGGACGTGGAACCGGTGACGGAGCACAGGTTCTTGCCGTCGAGGGTGTCCGGCCCGGTGATGTCCGTGTTGTCGGCGGCGACCAGGAGGTCCTGGCCGGCGACGAAGTACGGGCCGGCGAAGGAGACCTGCTCGCGCCGCTCGTCGGTGATCGAGTAGGTCGCGAAGATCATGTCGACCTGGCCGGTGGACAGCAGCGTCTCGCGCTGGGCGGAGGGTGCCTCCGTCCACTCGATCTGGTCCTCGGAGTAGCCCAGCTCGTTGGCCACGTACTTGGCGACCTCGACGTCGAAGCCGGAGGGCGTGTCGCCCTCCATGAAGCCGAGGCCCGGCTGGTCGAACTTGATGCCGATGGTGACCGAGTCGTCGCCGCCCTCGGTCTCGCCACCGCCCGAGCCGGAGTCGTCGGAGCAGGCGGCGAGCGTCAGCGCGGCGGTGGCCGCGAGCGCGATCGCCCCGGTGGTGCGTGTGCGCATGGTGTTCCCTTCGTCGGTTGTGCAGGGGTGGGGGAGTCAGTGGGTGAGGATCTTGGACAGGAAGTCCTTGGCGCGGTCGCTGCGGGGGTTGGTGAAGAACTCCTCCGGCGTGGCCGACTCGACGATCTGCCCGTCGGCCATGAAGACGACGCGGTCGGCGGCCTTGCGGGCGAACCCCATCTCGTGGGTGACGACGATCATCGTCATCCCCTCGTGCGCGAGCTGCACCATCGCGTCGAGCACCTCGTTGATCATCTCGGGGTCGAGGGCCGACGTCGGCTCGTCGAAGAGCATGACCTTGGGGTGCATCGCGAGCGACCTGGCGATGGCCACGCGCTGCTGCTGGCCCCCGGACAGCTGGGCCGGCAGCTTGTCCGCCTGGTTCTTCACCCCGACGCGGTCGAGGAGGGCCAGGCCTTCCTCGTCGGCCTTGGCCTTGGGGACCCGGCGCACCTTGCGCGGCCCGAGGGTGACGTTCTCGAGCACCGTCTTGTGCGCGAACAGGTTGAACGCCTGGAAGACCATGCCGACGTCGGCGCGGAGCCGGGCGAGGTCGCGCCCCTCGGCGGGCAGCGGCTCGCCGTCGATGCGGATGTCGCCGTCGTCGATCGTCTCCAGCCGGTTGATCGCTCGGCAGAGGGTGGACTTGCCGGAGCCGGACGGACCGATGACGACGAGCACCTCGCCCTTGCGCACGGTCAGGTCGATGTCCTGCAGCACGTGCAGGTCACCGAAGTGCTTGTTGACTCGCTCGAGCTCGACGAGCGGAGCACCGAGGTGCTCACCCGCGGCACGAGCCGATCCGCTGCTATCCATCCCTTGAACCTAACCAGTCGATGTTTCGATCACCAGCATCGAGGGTCCTGCGTCGGCAACGAATCGGTAACGACGTCCCGGCGCCGTATCCTGGGTGGCGATGTCCACCACCATGCCTACACCGCACGACACCCGCTCGCCCGTGGTCCCGGCACCCGACGCCCGGACCTACGTGGTCCGCACGCTCGGGTGCCAGATGAACGTGCACGACTCGGAGCACATGGCTGGCATGCTCGAGCAGGCCGGGTACTCCCGGGCGACGGCCGCCGACGACGCGGCGAGCAACGCCGACGTCGTCGTCATCAACACGTGCGCGGTGCGCGAGAACGCCGCCACCCGGCTCTACGGCAACCTCGGTCAGCTCGCGAGCCTCAAGGCCGCGCGGCCCGGCATGCAGATCGCCGTCGGGGGCTGCCTCGCGCAGAAGGACCGTGGCGAGATCGTGACCAAGGCGCCCTGGGTGGACGTCGTGTTCGGCACGCACAACCTCGACGCGCTGCCGGTGCTGCTGGAGCGCGCCCGGCACAACGAGTCCGCCCAGGTCGAGATCGCCGAGTCACTGCAGGTCTTCCCCTCGACGCTGCCGACCCGGCGCGAGTCCGTGTACGCGGGCTGGGTCTCGATCTCCGTGGGCTGCAACAACACGTGCACCTTCTGCATCGTGCCGCACCTGCGGGGCAAGGAGCGGGACCGCCGCCCGGGCGACGTCCTCGCCGAGGTCGAGGCCCTGGTCGGTGCGGGTGCCGTCGAGGTGACCCTGCTCGGTCAGAACGTCAACAGCTACGGCGTCGAGTTCGGCGACCGCGGTGCGTTCGCCAAGCTGCTGCGCGCCTGCGGCGAGATCGACGGGCTCGAGCGCGTGCGGTTCACCTCGCCGCACCCGGCGGCGTTCACGGACGACGTGATCCACGCGATGGCCGAGACGCCGAACGTCATGCCGCAGCTGCACATGCCGCTGCAGTCCGGCTCGGACACGGTGCTGCGGGCGATGCGTCGCAGCTACCGGTCCGAGAAGTTCCTCGGCATCCTCGAGCGGGTACGGGCAGCGATGCCCGACGCCGCCATCACCACGGACATCATCGTCGGATTCCCGGGCGAGACGGAGGAGGACTTCGCCGAGACGCTCCGCGTCGTGGAGGCGTCGCGCTTCAGCTCGGCCTACATGTTCCAGTACTCGCCCCGTCCGGGTACTCCGGCGGCGACGATGGACGACCAGCTCCCCAAGGAGGTGGTCCAGGAGCGCTTCGAGCGGCTCCTGGCCCTGCAGGAGCGCATCAGCGGCGAGGAGTCGGCACGGCAGGTGGGCCGCACGCTCGAGGTGCTGGTCGCCGAGGGGTCCGGCAAGAAGGACGGCACCACGCACCGGGTGAGCGGCCGGGCGCGCGACAACCGGCTGGTGCACCTCGCCCTGCCGTCGGGTGCTCTGCCCGACGGCGACGTCCTGGCCGACCAGCCGGCCGGCCTCGCCGACCCTCGCCTCGCCGACCCGGCGGAGCTCGACGCGCGGCTGCCCCGTCCGGGCGACGTGGTCACGGTCGAGGTCACCCGCGCGGCGCCGCACCACCTCATCGCGGACTCCGCCGTCGACGGCGGGACCTACGCTGTGCGCCGCACGCGGTCGGGTGACGCGTGGGTGCAGCGGGAGCGGGCCCGCCTCGGCGGGGGCGAGGACCAGCACTCGCACGGCGCACCCGTGCCGGACGGACCCGTGGTGCTCGGCATGCCGACGCTGCGCGCCTGACCGGCGCGGTCAGGACGGCGCGGTCAGGACGGCGCGGACGGGTCCGTCAGCGGGCCGACGCTCGCGAAGAACTGTGCGGCCGTGACGAGGCCGCAGGACACCGTCTCGGCGAGCTGGCTGTCCGTCGCGCCGTGCTCCAGGTCGACCGACACCTCGGTGTAGAGCGCGAGGCCGCCGCCCTCCGGGCGGGTGTAGACCTTGGGCCAGATGCGCTCGCGGTTCCAGTCGTTGCACGCCTGCAGGACGGCAGGGCGCGCGGACTCCGGCACCGTGCCGGCCCAGCGGCCGCGCACCTGGAGGATCTCCGACTCCTCGCCGAGCAGGAGGAACCAGAACCGGTTGCCGTCCCACGTGCCGGTGATGTCGCCGTCGTCGTCGGTGCGGAACCGGTAGCCGCGTCGAGCCAGGTCGTTGCCGACCCGGGCCAGCGAGACCGGCGTCGGGAGCGGGGGCCGGACCCCGCCCTGACCGCCCCGGCCGCGGAGTCGGGCGGCCTGCAGCACGGCGTCCGTGGCACGCCGCAGCGGGCCGCCGCTCACGGGGCGCTCCCCAGCGGGTCGGCGAAGACGGCATCGAGGTGCTCGAAGAACATGGCCGACGTGGACAGCCCGCACTGCAGGTGCTGGGCCAGCTGGTCGTCGTTCGCGCCGTGCTCGACGCTCACGGTGACCTCCGCGCAGACGACGATCGCGCCGTCGTCGCGCACCCGTGCGTACGTCTTGGGCCAGATGCGCTCCGCGTTCCACTCGTTGCAGACCTCGAGCACGTCGCTGAGACGTTCGATGGTGGCCTCGCGGTGCCACTGACCGCGGACCTGGAGCACCTCACCGTCGGGGCCCAGCGGCAGGAAGTAGAAGAGCCTGCCGTGCCACAGACCGCCGAGGTCGCCGTCGGTGTCGACGAAGTAGGTGAAACCCGACTGGTCCAGCCAGGCGCTGATCCGTTCGTTCGACACCGGGGCGGGGACCGCTCCGACGGCGTCGCCGACAGGGCCGGCGAGCAGGACGTTCTGGACGTCGGCGCGGAGCCGGTCCGGTTCACCGCCCTCGGAGACCGATGGTGCGGACGACCTGGTGGCCCGACGTGCTCCGAAGAACCTCACACGACCCACGCTACACGGCCCGGTACCGTGAGACGGTGCCCGTCCACGCCGTGGTCCTGCCTGCCACCGTCCTCCTCGTGCCAGGGGCGGGCGGTGTCGCCCGCCCGCTCGAGCCGTTGCGCCGTGCGGTGCTCGACGAGCTCTCGCAGGTGACCGGGCCGACCGGCGCGCCCCCGGTGCGATGGGGCGTGCTCGCGCCGGCCGCCCGCACCGCCGTCGGGCGACGCCGGCCGTCGCTCGCGGGCGCCGGGATCAGCGACCGCTGGCTCGGCGGCCTCGACGGATGGCCGGCGCACGACGCGGTGGGACCGCGGACGACGCCGGCCGCGGTGCCGGCATCGGTGGCACAGTTCGTGCTCGCCGACGCCGTGGGACCCGATGCCGCGGCCGACGCGCTCGTCGTCGAGCTGGCCGAGGACGGTGACGACGCGCTGCTGGCCGCCACGGCGGACGAGCTCGGTGACTGCGACGCGCTGCTGGTGGCGGGGGGCGACCCAGGCACCGCCAGGGCGTCGACCTGCACCCCGGGCGTGACCGCGGTCCTGGAGCTGCTCGCCGCACGCGGCGGCTGGACGTCGGCGACGCGGTCCGTCGTCGTGACCGCACCCCACCTGCCCGACCGCTACGACGTGGTGACCTGGAGCGGGCGACCGGCCCCGACGGATCAGACCGCGGCCGCGGCGAACCAGCCGACTCCCGCCAGCAGCAGCCAGAAGCGCACCGTGCGCCCCACGAGGACGGTCGGGACGTAGACGGCCAGGGGCACGCGCAGCGACCCGGCGACGACGGCGATGATCATCAGCGGCGGGAAGCCCAGGCACGCGGAGGCGAGCAAGACCGCCGCAGTGAGGACCGGACGGCCGGTGACGCGGTCGCGCCATCGCTCGAAACCGCGGCGCCACTTGTCCTGAGCCAGCTTGCGCTGCAGCCGCGGGGACTCCATCGACCGCGCGGCCGCGAGGTACCAGGCCACCTTCGCCACCGTCTGGCCGACGCCCGCCGCCAGCGCGAGGCCGGCCAGGAGCAGGGGGGAGCCCGCGGCGTCGGTGGCAGCGGCCACCCCGCCGAGGTACACCTCGACGCTGACCACGGGGACCAGGCCCGACAGCAGGCTCACGGCGAAGGTGGTCAGCAGCAGCACCCGCGGAGCCTACCCGGCGCGGTCCTGGCCCGGCGGGGGCCGGACACCGGAGGCCGGACACCGGGGGCCGATACCGTGGGGCCGTGATCGTCGCCGTCGTAGGACCCACCGCCACCGGCAAGTCGGACCTCGCCCTGGACCTCGCGCAGGTGCTGTCGGAGGCGACCGGTGCCGGCGCGCCCGCCGAGATCGTGAACGCCGACGCCTTCCAGCTCTACCGCGGGATGGACATCGGCACGGCGAAGGTGCCCGTCGCCGAGCGGCGGGGGATCGTCCACCACCAGATCGACGTCCTCGGGCCCGACGAGGACGCCTCGGTGGCGTGTTACCAGGAGGCGGCCCGGGCCGACCTCGACGCGATCGACGCGCGTCGCGCACGCGCTGTCGTCGTGGGCGGGTCGGGACTCTACGTGCGAGCGCTGCTGGACCACCTGGACTTCCCCGGCACGGACGCCGAGGTGCGGGCACGGCTGGAGCAGCGTGCCGAGACGGAGGGCGGGCGTGCGCTGCACGCCGAGCTCGCGCGCCTCGACCCGGCGGCCGCCGGGTCCATCGGTCCCGCGAACACCCGGCGCGTCGTCCGCGCGCTGGAGGTCATCGAGATCACCGGCCGGCCGTACACCGCCAACCTGCCCCGCCAGGAGTACGTCCGGCCGGCCGTGCAGATCGGCCTCGACTGCGACCGCGAGACGCTGGACGCCCGGGTGGCCGGCCGCGTGGACCGCATGTGGGACGCCGGGCTCGTCGAGGAGGTGCGGCGCCTCGCCGCACCAGCCCAGGGCGGCACGGGCCCGGGCCTCGGGGCCACGGCCGCCCGCGCTGTCGGTTACGCCGAGGTGCTGCGCTGGTTCGCCGGGGAGTGGACCGAGGACGAGGCGCGTGCCGCCGTCGTGGCCAACACCCGCCGCCTCGCCCGCAAGCAGATGGGCTGGTTCGGTCGCGACCCGCGCGTGCAGTGGCTCGACGCCGGCTCACCGAGCCTGCGCGACGACGCGCTCGCCGTCGTGCGCGCCGCCGACGCCGGCGAGCTGCCCGCACCGGGCGAGGGGCCCGTACGCCGTAGTCTGGGCTCATGACCTTGCGCTTCACCAAGGGCCACGGGACGCACAACGACTTCGTCCTGGTCGCCGACACCCGGGGAGACCTGGATCTGACGCCCCAGCAGGTGCAGCACCTGGCCGACCGCCGCGGGGGCATCGGCGGCGACGGGGTCGTCCGCCTCGCCCCGACGGCCGCCGTCGCCCGCGCGGGCGAACCCGCGGCCGACGCCGTCCTGGCCGAGGAGCCGGAGGCGATCTGGTTCATGGACTACCGCAACTCCGACGGCACGGTGGCCGAGATGTGCGGCAACGGCGTGCGGGTCTTCGCCGCGTTCGCCGAGAACCTCGGGCTCGTCGACCTCTCGGACGGCGGTGAGCTCGCCCTCGGCACGCGGGGCGGCGTCAAGCGCGTCCGCAAGGAGCCCAACGGCTGGTACGCGGTCGACATGGGCCCGTGGTCCTTCCCCGGCGGTCCGGAGGCCGTGGCGGCCGGAGCCGACGCGGCGGTCATGACGGCCGGCTGGGACGCCCCGCGCCCCGCGCTCAGCGTCGACCTCGGCAACCCGCACACCGTCGTCGCGCTGTCCCGGCCTGCCGAGCTCGACGCCCTGGACCTCACCCGCACCCCTGCCGTCGACCCGCCGCCGCCGCACGGGACCAACGTCGAGCTCGTCGTGCCGCTGGGCGAGGAGACGACGCCCGACGGCGCGACCGTCGGCCGGGTACGCATGCGCGTGCACGAGCGCGGCGTGGGGGAGACGCAGTCGTGCGGGACCGGAGCCTGCGCCGCGGCGCTCGCGGTCCGGGCCTGGGCGGCGGCCGGTGCCGCGGAACCGGACCTGGTGCCGACGACCTGGTTCGTCGAGGTACCGGGCGGCGAGCTGCGCGTACGGCTGCTCGACGGGGGGCACGTCGAGCTGGCCGGGCCGGCCGAGCTCGTCTTCAGCGGCGACGTCGAGCTGTAGTGCCGGCGGCGGCGCCGGGCCTCACCGAGGTAGCGCGCGCGGCCTCGGCCGTGCTCGGCGCCGAGCTGCTCGACCCGAAAGACCTCGGTGGCTCAAGGCGTTCCATCGTGCTGCGGTGCCGTGTCGACGGTCCCGGTCCGGCCGGCGGCACGGTCGTCGTCAAACAATTTCACGGTGCGGACGACGGTGGCTACGGGCGCGAGAGGGCGGGGCTGAGCCTGCTCGGGCGCACGCCCGAGCTGATCGCCGCCGACGACGACCGGCGGCTGCTCGTGATGTCTGACCTGGGCGACCCGCCGACGTTGGCCGACCTTCTGCTCGGTACCGATCGGGAGGCCGCCTGGTCCGGTGCAGCCGGCTGGGCCCGCGAGCTGGGGCGGCTGGCGGGCAGTGGCCGGGGTCGGCTCGACGCGGCCCGCGAGATGCTGGGAGAGGAGCCCTGGGACGTCGTGGACGACGTGACCCGGGGAGCGGCGCGACTCAGCGAGCTGCTCGGTGGGACGGCCCGCGCCGACCGCCTGCACGCCGAGGCGCGGATGGCCGCGTCGGCGTTCACGGGCGGTGGCCCGGTCGTCCTCGCTCCGTCCGACACCTGTCCCGACAACGCGGTGCTGCGTGCGGACGGCTGGTGGTTCCTCGACCTGGAGGGCACGGTGGTCCAGCCCCCCGCGTTCGTGGCCGCCTACACCGTGCTGCCCTTCGCCACCTGCTGGTGCGTGTTCGACCCGCCGGCGGGCCTGACCGAGATGCTCCTGGATGAGTTCACCGGCGGGCTCGGCGAGATCGCGCCCGATCTCGACCTCGGCCCGGCCTGGCAGCGGGACGTCGACCGGGCGAGCGGGGCGTACGTCCTGGCGATGACCGGGTGGCTCATGGACAGCACGCTGGCCGGGCGCGAGCACGTCGGCCCTGCTGGACGCTCGCCCTCGTACCGGCAGCTGATGACCTCACGCTGGCGGTGGGCCGCCGTGAACTTGCGCACCGCCATGCCGGAGCTGGCCGTCGCGTGCGCATCCGCCGCTCGCTGGGCGTCCCGCACGTGGGGCAGCGAGGCGGAGCCGGCGGGATACCCGGCCTTCGCGGGCTGAGTCGGCCTCAGCGCGTCACGTGCAGGACGCGGAACCCCTTGGACGACGTCGCGCGCTGCGTCGGCAGGCCGAGGTCGGCCTGGATCCAGCGGGCCATGGAGTCCGAGCCGAGGTTCTTCTGGACGACCATCCACCCGCCCCCCGGGGCACCGCCGGGCGCCAACCGCGGCAGCCACCGCCGCAGCATGTCGTGCAGCGCCTGCTTGCCGACCCGGATCGGCGGGTTCGACCAGAGCGCGGCGAACGTGACGTCGTCGGGCACCTCGTCCGGGGTGACGGCGTGCACCTGCCGGGCGATACCGAGCCGGTCCGCGTTGCGGCGCACCAGGTCGAGCGCGCGGAGGTTGACGTCGACGGCCCAGACCGTCGCGCCCGGCGCCCGCCGCGCCATGGTCAGGGCGATCGGGCCCCAGCCGCAGCCGAGGTCCAGGAGATCGCCGGCGGGCGGTGCGGGCACCTCGTCGAGCAGCACCCGGGTGCCCTTGTCGAGGCCGCCGGGGGAGAAGATGCCCGCCGCGACCTCGACCTGGGTGGAGACGCCCGCGAGATCGACGGCGACGAGCCGTCGTTCGGCGTCGGAGGCCGGCTCGGCCGTGAAGTAGTGGTCGCTCACGGTGGCCATGGTAGAGCCGTGCGTAATTCCCTTCGGACGGGACGAATCCGCGTGGGATCCTTGTTGTACCCGACGTACCCCATGGAGAGGACCACCTTGACCCACATCCCGACCGATCCCGAGCAGACACCCGCAGCCACCGAGCCGAGCGCGTCCCGTGACGCGCAGTCGATCGCGAACGACGTCGTCGCGCGGGTGCTGGCGCGGGCCGGGACCGCACGGGCCGAGGGCACGACGGTCCACTCCGCCCACGACGGCGAGCAACTCGACCTGGTCGAGCGGGCCGCGCTGCGTCGCGTGGCCGGGCTCTCGACCGAGCTCGACGACGTCACCGAGGTCGAGTACCGCCAGCTGAGGCTCGAGAAGGTGGTGCTGGTCGGGATCTTCCCCGGCGGGGAGGCCGCGGCGCGCGAGGCCGACGTCTCGCTGCGCGAGCTCGCGGCGCTGGCGGAGACGGCCGGGTCGCAGGTGCTCGACGGCTTGCTGCAGAAGCGCGCCAAGCCCGACCCCGGCACCTTCCTCGGCTCCGGCAAGGCGGCCGAGCTGGCCGAGATCGTCGCGGCGTCCGGTGCGGACACCGTGGTGGTCGACACCGAGCTGGCCCCCTCCCAGCGACGTGGCCTGGAGGACATCGTCAAGGTCAAGGTGGTCGACCGGACCGCCCTGATCCTCGACATCTTCGCCCAGCACGCCAAGTCACGGGAGGGCAAGGCGCAGGTGGAGCTCGCCCAGCTGGAGTACCTCCTGCCGCGCCTGCGCGGCTGGGGCGAGTCGATGTCCCGCCAGGCCGGTGGCCAGGTGGGTGGAGCCGGCGCCGGCATGGGCTCGCGCGGCCCCGGTGAGACCAAGATCGAGCTCGACCGCCGCCGCATCCGCAACCGCATGGCCAAGCTGCGTCGCGAGATCGCGGCGATGGCACCGGCACGGGAGACCAAGCGGCACGACCGCAAGCGGCACGCCATCCCCAACGTGGCGATCGCCGGCTACACGAACGCCGGCAAGTCGTCGCTGCTCAACGCGCTCACCGGTGCGGGCGTGCTCGTCGAGAACGCGCTGTTCGCCACCCTCGACCCGACGGTGCGCCGATCGCGGACGGAGGACGGCAGCGTCTTCACCTACGCCGACACCGTCGGGTTCGTGCGGCACCTGCCGCACCAGCTCGTCGAGGCCTTCCGGTCCACCCTCGAGGAGGTGGGGGACGCGGCGCTGCTGCTGCACGTCGTCGACGCCTCCCACCCGGACCCCGAGGGGCAGATCGACGCCGTCCGCGAGGTGCTCGCCGAGATCCCCGGCATGGACGACGTGCCGGAGGTCGTGGTGCTGAACAAGGCCGACGTGGCCGATCCCACGGTCGTCGGACGCGTGCAGCGCCGGGAACGTCGCACGGCGGTCGTCTCGGCGCACTCGGGCGAGGGCATCGCCGAGCTGCGCGCGCTCATCGCCGACGCGCTGCCACGGCCTGCCGTCGAGATCGACATCGTCGTGCCGTACTCGCGCGGCGACCTGGTCCACCGGGTCCACGAGAACGGCGAGCTCGTCGGTGAGGAACACCTCCCGGACGGCACGCGACTGAGGGGCCGCGTCGACGCGGCGCTCGCCGCGGAGCTGGAGGACGTGGCGCTCTGAACCACGCCGCACCGCCCCGGGCCCACGTCCCCGCCCCGCGGGGCTGTGGACCCGGCGGGAGCGGCGTGCCGTGCGCCCGTAGGATCGTCCGGTGAACTCGTCCGCCGCGTCTGCCGACGCTCCCGAGAACCCGCCCGAGGTCACCGAGCTGCTCGACCTCGCCGTGGCGGCCCTGGGCGGGTCGCGACGCGAGGGTCAGGACCGGATGGCCGCAGCGGTGACGGGTGCCGTGGAGTCGGGTCGGCACCTCCTCGTCCAGGCCGGTACCGGCACCGGCAAGTCCCTCGGCTACCTGGTGCCCGCGGTGCGGCACGCGGTCACGGCCGGCGAGCGGGTGGTCGTGTCCACGGCCACGCTCGCGCTGCAGCGGCAGGTGATCACGCGTGACCTGCCCCTGGTGGCCGATGCCGTCGCGCCGCGCCTGCCGCGGCCGCCCCGCGTGGCGCTGCTCAAGGGCTGGCACAACTACCTCTGCCGACACAAGGTCACCGGCGGGTACCCGGTCGACGGTGCGACGCTGTTCGACCTCCCGGCCGACCCTGGCCCCGGCGAGGGGTCGTCCGCCGAGCAGCACCCCGCCGCGGCGTCGCACGGCCGCTCCGACGACGGCGCACGCCTCGCCGACCACGTCCGCCGTCTGCACGCGTGGGCCCAGGAGACCGACACCGGGGACCGGGACGACCTGGTGCCCGGCGTGCCCGACCGGGCATGGCGCCAGGTGTCGGTGACGTCCCTGGAGTGCCTGGGGCAGCGGTGCCCGCTGATCGACGAGTGCTTCGGCGAGCGGGCGCGCAACACCGCCCGCGAGGCCGACGTCGTGGTGACCAACCACGCGATGCTCGGCATCGCCGCGTCGGGCAACACCAACGTGCTGCCGGAGCACGACGTGCTCGTGGTCGACGAGGCCCACGAGCTGGTCGACCGGATCACGGCGGCCGCGACGGTGGACCTGTCCGGCGGGACCGTGGAGCACGCCGCCCGCCTCGTGCGTCAGCACGGCGGGACGCTGACGGACGACCTCGACGCCGCCGCCCGGTCGCTGGCGGAGGTGCTCGCACGGGTCCCGGCCGAGCGCTATCCGCAGGGTCTGCCCGCCGAGCTGCAGTCGACGGTCGGGGCGGTGCGCGACGCCGCACGGTCGCTGCTGAGCGACCTCAAGCCGGACAAGGGCGCCGAGCCGGACGCCGGCCTCAAGATGGCGCAGTCGGCCCTCCAGCAGCTCTTCGAGGTCGCCGAGCGCATGGCGGCGCAGGACACGAGCGACGACGTCCTGTGGTGCTCGCGACCGCCGGCCGACGTCCCGTGGGGGGACGGCGTGGGCCGGTTGCACGCCGCACCGCTCGCCGTCGCCGGCCTGATCAGCAGCCAGCTCCTCGGCGACCGGACCGGCGTCCTCACCTCGGCGACGCTCGCGCTCGGCGGGACGTTCGACCCGGTGGCCCGGTCCCTCGGGCTCGCCGCGTCGACGGGCGAGGACGACACGGTGTGGCGGGGTCTGGACGTGGGCAGCCCGTTCGACTACCGCAAGCAGGGCATCTGCTACGTCGCCAAGCATCTGCCGGCCCCCGGCCGTGAGCCGACGACCGAGGCCCAGCTCGACGAGATCGCGGGGCTGATCGAGGCGGCCGGCGGGCGGACGCTCGGGTTGTTCTCGTCCCGGCGGGCGGCCACCGCGGCCGCCGAGGCGATGCGTGAGCGGCTGGACGTCCCGGTGCTCTGCCAGGGGGACGACCAGCTGCCGACGCTGGTGCAGCAGTTCGCGCAGGACCCGGCGACGTGCCTCTTCGGCACCCTGTCGCTGTGGCAGGGCGTGGACGTCCCGGGTGACGCCTGCCGGCTCGTCATCATCGACCGGGTGCCCTTTCCCCGGCCGGACGACCCGGTGAAGGCTGCTCGCGCCCGTGCGGTGGAGCAGGCGGGCGGCAACGGATTCATGCAGGTCGCCGCGACGCACGCCGCGCTCCTGCTCGCCCAGGGCGCGGGGCGGCTCATCCGGTCGACCTCCGACAGGGGTGTCGTGGCGGTGCTCGACCCTCGTCTCGTCACCGCGCGGTACGGCACCTTCCTGACCCGGTCGATGCCGGACTTCTGGCGCACGACCGACGCGGACCTGGTCCGTTCGGCGCTCCGGCGGCTCGCATAGCGCACCGCCGGAGTGCCGCCTACGCTGGCCGGGTGACAGCACCCCGCAGCACGACCAAGCTCGCCGTCGTCGGTGCCGGAGCGGTCGGTGCCACCCTCGCCTTCACCGCGCTCGCCCGTGGCTCCGCCCGGACGGTCGCCCTCCTGGACGTCAACCGGGCCAAGGTCGAGGCCGAGGTGCTCGACCTGCAGCACGGTGGGATGTTCGTCCCCCAGGCCGAGGTGCTCGGCTCGGACGACGTCGAGGTCTGCCGCGGCGCGGACGTCGTGGTGGTCACCGCCGGGGCCAAGCAGCGTCCGGGGCAGTCGCGCCTGGACCTTGCCGAGGCCACCATCTCGCTGACCCGCGAGATCCTTCCGGGGCTGGTCGAGGCCGCGCCGGACGCCGTGTTCCTCATGGTGACCAACCCGGTCGACGTGGTGACGTACGCGGCGCAGCAGATCTCCGGCCTGCCGCCCGAGCGTGTCTTCGGCTCGGGCACGGTGCTCGACTCGTCACGACTGCGCGCTGCTCTCGCGCAGCACTGCGGGGTGGCGACGGCGAACGTGCACGCCTACATCGCCGGCGAGCACGGCGACTCGGAGATCGCGCTGTGGAGCTCGGCGCGCATCGCCGGCGTCCCGCTCCTCGACTGGGAGGCGCTGCCCGGCCGCCCGCCGCTCGACGACGACGCCCGCAGGTCGATCGCGCGCGACGTGGTCGAGTCGGCGTATCGCGTGATCGCGGGCAAGGGTGCCACGAACTACGCCGTCGGCCTCGCCGCGACCAGGATCGTGGAGGCGGTGCTGAACGACGAGCACCGCGTGATGCCCGTCTCCACCCGGATCGAGGACTTCCACGGCATCCGCGACGTGTGCCTCTCCCTGCCGACGCTGGTGGATTCCCGCGGTGCGACGACGGTCGTCGACACGCCGCTGTCCGAGCAGGAGGTGGCCGGTCTGCGGTCGTCGGCGGCGAGCGTGCGTTCCGTGCAGCAGCGCTTCGGCCTGTAGCCGCCGCGGCGACGCGGCCGCAGCAGCCCGGCGTCCTCTCGAGGCCGCCCCGACTACAGGCTGCGCAGGACCGCCACGACACGGCCGAGGACCTGTGCCTCGTCACCGGAGATCGGGTCGTAGGCCGGGTTCTGCGGCATCAACCAGGTGTGCCCGCCGGACTGCTTGAACGTCTTGACCGTGGCCTCTCCGTCCAGCATCGCGGCGACGACCTCGCCCTGCTCCGCGACGTTCTGCCGGCGCACCACGACCCAGTCGCCGTCACAGATGGCGGCATCGATCATCGAGTCCCCGGCCACCTTGAGCAGGAAGAGCTCGCCGTCGCCCACCAGCTGGCGGGGGAGCGGGAAGACGTCCTCGACGACCTGCTCGGCCAGGATCGGGCCACCGGCGGCGATGCGGCCGACCAGCGGGACGTAGGAGGGGGTCGGGGTCGCGTCCTCCGCGCCGTCCGGCATCGGCGGACGCAACGGCGCGACCGGCGCCTCGGCGGGTGAGGCCACGGTCGCGGCGGCGCCACCCGCGGCCGGGTCGACGACCTCCATGGCCCGCGGCCGGTTCGGGTCGCGGCGCAGGTACCCCTTCCGCTCGAGCGTGGTGAGCTGGTGCTTGACCGACGAGGGGCTGGCCAGGCCCACCGCCTCACCGATCTCCCGCATCGTGGGCGGGTAGCCCCGGCTCTCCACCGAGTCGCGGATCGTGTCCAGGACCCGACGCTGGCGCGGCGTCAGCCGGTCGGGGCCCGCGGAGATCTCGGAGACGGACGCGAGCGTGCCGTCGTGCGAACCGGACCCGGCGCCTTCGGTCTCGCGTGTCGTCGTCATGCGTCTCTCCCGTCAAGAACCAGACAAACCTGTCATCGCTCCCGTCAGCGTAGGTCAGATCGCCCCGGACATCAAACGTTTGTTCGAGATCTCTCGACGCGTGTCGGTGTGCCGTGGTACCAATGGGTACAGGTGTTCGACGAACAGGCGTTCTACGGACGGGCGTTCGAGCGCAGCGTCTCGCAGACGGCTGACACCGGTCCGGGACAGGTCCGAGGGAGAGGACGACGCAATGGCATCGATCGCAGTGGTTCCGCAGGCCGACCCGGGTCCCACCGGTCCGTTCGGCCGTGGTGAGGCCGGCGTGCTGGGGCTCGGCGGCCTACGGCTCACGGCGAGGGGTCGCCGCGTGCTCGTCGGACTCGTGGCCCTGCTCCTGGCGGTGCCGGCGGTCGCCTGGGGTGCCCTCGCCGTCGCGAACCCGCCCGACCGGGCCCAGGAGGTCCGGCTGGAGACCGTGGCTCCGGGGGAGACCTTGTGGCAGTACGCACGGACGGTGGCGGAGCCGGGGGAGGACCTGCGCGACGTCGTCGCCGCCCTGCGGGAGCTGAACGGCCTGGGCAGCGCCGAGCTCAGGGCGGGCCAGGTGCTGGTGCTGCCGCTCGAGTAGCCGCACCCGGTGTTGCACCGAGGGCTGGCTGGCGCATACTTTCGTCGGGCAGCCGGGCACGGGCCCGGCCTCGACCGCAGGAGACCCCGGATGCACTGCCCGTTCTGCCGACACGCCGACTCGCGCGTGGTGGACTCGCGTACCGCCGACGACGGATCGTCGATCCGCCGTCGTCGTCAGTGCCCGAACTGCCAGCGGCGCTTCACCACGATCGAGACCGCCAGCCTGTCCGTCGTCAAGCGCTCCGGCGCCACGGAACCGTTCAGCCGGGACAAGGTCGTCTCCGGGGTGCGCAAGGCGTGCCAGGGCCGGCCGGTCAGTGCCGACGACCTGGCCCTGCTGGCGCAGCGGGTGGAGGAGACGTTGCGTGGGTCGGGCAGCGCGGAGATCGACGCCTACGAGATCGGGCTGGCGATCCTCGGGCCGCTGCGGGAGCTCGACGAGGTGGCCTACCTGCGTTTCGCGTCGGTCTACCAGTCGTTCGACTCGCTGGACGACTTCGACGCCGCGATCACCTCGCTGCGTGCGGAACGCGCCGAGCGCGAGGCCGGCTCCGGGGCGACACCGGGTGAATCGTCGGAGTCGACGAGCCCAGGGCACACCTGATCCGAAATCCCCTCGCGCTCGCAGGCCCGGTGGCGCATGCTGAGCCCTATGACAGACGACAAGAGGACCACCGCTCCCGGTGACGAGGCCAAGGCCCGGTTCAAGGAGGCGCTCGACAAGAAGAACGCGGCCCGCCACCGCACGTCGGACTCCGAGCGCAACACCGGGTCCGTGCACGGGTCGGAGACCTCGGGTCCCGTGCAGCCGATGTTCCGGCGCAAGTCCGGCTGAGCTGCCGCTCCGCACGACGGAGGGCCTGCACCATGCGCTGGTGCAGGCCCTCCGTCGTGCTCGGGTGCGGCGGCCGGTCAGCCGGCGGCCGGGCCGGGCGGGAACTCCGGACGTTCGAAGGCGTCGCGGATGCGCAGCCGCACCGTGGTGTCCATCGCCATGAGCTTCTTCGAGGCGCCGCGCTGGGTGACGTCGGAGATGTCCGTGACGACGTACCCGAGGTCGCCTCGGGTGGCGAGCATCTGGGCCTCGATGTTGGCACCGTGGTCGGCGAAGACCTGGTTGACGGCCGCGAGCACCCCCGGCACGTTGCGGTGCAGCAGGGCGATGCGCCCCACGCCGGTGTGCTCGAGCTGCAGGTTCGGCAGGTTGACCGAGAGGGTCGTCGACGCCGTCAGGAAGTAGTCGCGCAGCTTCTTCGCGACGAAGTGGCCGATCGACTCTTGCGCCTCGAGCGTCGATCCGCCGACGTGCGGCGTGAGGATGACGTTGTCCAGCCCGCGCAACGGGGACTCGAAGTGGTCGCCGCGCTTCTTCGGCTCGGTCGGGAAGACGTCGACGGCCGCGCCGGAGAGGTGTCCGGACAGGATGTGCTCGCGCAGGGACTCGACGTCGACGACGAAGCCACGGGAGAGGTTGAGGAAGATCGACCCCGGCTTCATCCGCGCGAACATGTCGCCGGTGAACATCCCGGCGTTGCCGGCGCGCCCGTCCACGTGGATCGTCACGGCGTCGGCGACCTCGAGCAGCTCGCCCAGCGTCTCGACGCGACGCGCGTTGCCGAGCGCGAGCTTCTCGGCCGTGTCGTAGAACACCACGTTCATGCCCAGGTTCTCGGCGAGCACCGACAGCTGGGAGCCGATGTTGCCGTACCCGATGATGCCCAGGGTGCGCCCGCGGACCTCGTGGGATCCTTCGGCCGTCTTGTCCCAGACGCCGTCGTGCAGCGCCTTGTCCCGCACCGCGAGGCGACGGGTGAGGGCGATGATCTCCGCGACCGCCAGCTCCACGACGGAGCGGGTGTTGGAGAACGGGGCGTTGAACACGGCGACGCCGTGCGACGACGCCGCGTCGAGGTCGATCTGGTTCGTCCCGATGGAGAAGGTCCCGACCGCCAGCAGGCCGGGGACGGACTCCAGGACGTGACGGGTGACCTGGGTCTTGGAGCGGATCCCGAGGATCTGGAAGTCGGCGAGCGTCTCGATCAGCTCGGCCTCGTCGAGGGCGCCGGAGCGCGTCTCGACCTCGATCCCCGCATCGCGGAGGATCTCGACGGCAGCAGGATGGACGTTCTCGAGGAGGAGGGCGCGCAGCACGGACCTATGGTGCGCCACCGCGCCCCGCCCCACAAACCCGTCTCATCCTTCGTCCACCAGGCCGTCGGGCAGGCGGCGGGCGTGCACCACGACGAGCTGCTGGGTCGGGCGGGTCATGGCCACGTACAGGTCCCCCCATCGCCCCGGTCCGGCGGCGACGTCGGCCGGCTCGACCAGCACGACGGCGTCGTACTCGAGCCCCTTGGCCTCGCGGGGCGAGGTGACCACGACCTGGGCGTCCTCGGGGCGCTGGGCGGCGAGCCGTGAGGCCTCGGCCGGCCCCAGCGCGTCGGTGAGCGCAGCGGCCACCCGCTCGCCCAGCGCCGGGACCGACTGCTGCGCGGCGATGACGGCCACCCGCCCCGACCCGTCGCGGGAGACGTGCTCGCGCGCGAGGTCGGCCGCGCGCGCGGCCGCGGCCACGACCGGGTCGTCGACCCGCTCGACGTGCAGGGCGTCGGGGAGGTCGCGGGCGGCGGTCAGGGGGGAGACCGGCAGCCCGGCCGCCGTCGCCACGCGCTGGGCGGAGTCGGCGACGGCGGCCGGCGTCCGGTAGCTGACGGTGAGCTCGCTCAGCCGCCAGCCGTCCCGCAGGACGGCGTCGAGCGCCGCGGGCCACGACGTCGCACCCGCTGCGGACGAGGTCTGGGCGACGTCGCCGACGATCGTCAGGGACCGGGACGGGACACGGCGGACGATCGCGTGCCACGCCATGGGGCTCAGCTCCTGCGCCTCGTCGACCACGACGTGGCCGTAGGTCCACGAACGGTCGGCTGCGGCGCGCTCGGCCGTGGTCAGCACGGGACCGGACTCGGCGAACCGCGCCGCGAGGGTCTCGGCGTCGACCAGCCCGCCGCCGGCCCCGGTGGACTCGAGCACGGAGCGGGCGTACTCCAGCTCGGCGGCGCGCTGCGCCTCCGCGGCGCGCGACTCGGCCCTGGCCAGGGAGTCGTCGACGCCGAGCAGCTCGGCCGCCTCGTCGAGGAGCGGGACGTCGGACTCCGTCCAGGGCGCGTCGGGCGAGCGGCGCAGCAGCTGCCGCTCCCGCGCGGTCAGCTCGGGTGCGGCCTCCGCGAGCCGGTGCGGCTTGGCCCACAGGTCGGCGACGAGCTTCTCGGGAGTCAGCGGGAACCAGGCGAGGTTGATGGCCACCCGGACGTCCCGGTCGGCCCGCAGGTCCTCGTTCAGCACGGCGACGTCGTGGTCGGACAGCTCGGAGTCGGTCCGTGCGCGGTACTGGTCGATGAGCCGCGCCAGCATCTCGCGCACGAACGTGGCCCGCGCCTCGTTGTGCGGCTTGTGGGTCCGCCGGGCGCGGGCGATCGCGTCCCGCACGTCCCGCCGTCGGACCTCGAGGTCGACGCCGTCGACGCGCACCGGCACGTCGCGCTCGGGGATCCGCTCGCGGGCCCGGACGGCGCGGCGGATCGCCGTCCGCCACAGGAGCCGCCCCTTGATCTCGGCGACCGGGCCCTCGTCCACACCCTCGGCCCGCAGCCCCGGCAGCAGCTCGGACACGGTCGTCGAGACCACGCCGGTCTCGCCGAGCGAGGGCAGCACCTGGTCGATGTAGCGCAGGAACGCGCGGCTGGGCCCCACGAGCAGCACGCCCGAACGCTCCAGCACCCGTCGGTGCGCATAGAGCAGGTAGGCGGCACGGTGCAGCGCGACCGCCGTCTTGCCCGTCCCCGGGCCGCCCTGGACGACGAGGGCGCCGCCGAGGTCGTCGCGGACGATGCGGTCCTGCTCGCCCTGGATCGTCGCGACGATGTCGGCCATCCGGCCCGTCCGTCGGGTGGCGAGCGACGCGAGCAGCGCGCCCTCCCCGGACAGCGAGGACACGTCCAGGCCGTCCGAGACGGCGTCGAGGTCGAGCACCTCGTCCTCGTAGCCGGTGACCGTCCGCCCTGCGGTGACCACGTGCCGACGACGGCGGATCCCGTCAGGGTGCACCGCCGTCGCGCGGTAGAACGCCTGTGCCGCCGGGGCCCGCCAGTCCGTGAGCAGGGTCCGGTGCTCCTCGTCGGCGAGGCCGATCCGTCCCACGTACCGCACCTCGCCGTCGTCGAGGTCCAGGCGGCCGAAGGCGAGCCGGTCCTCGACGGCATCGAGCTGCGCCGCACGGTCCGCGTACAGCGTGGCGAACGCGTCGCGCTCGCTCCGGTTCTGGGGCGAGCCGGAGGGGCCCACCCGACGGACGTCCGCCAGGCGCTCGCGCGCGACGGCGCGCAGCGTGTCGAGGCGGTCGTACAGCCGGGTCACGACCGCCTGCTCGCGCGCCAGCTCTTCGTGCCTGCCCGCCACACGTCCTCCCGATGCTCCTCGATCCGCGGCCGACCATCATTCCACGCGCGGCGGGTCGAGTGCGCCGCGCGGGGCGGCGGACCGGCGACGCGCCGGGTCGTGGGCGATGACGCCGACCGGTGCGACGGCATAGGATCACGGTCATGATCAGCGGCGACGGGGGACGCGCCGGGTCCGAGGGCGGCGCGTCGGCGGAGCCGACCGTGGTGCTGCTCGTGGAGGACGACGACGGTGACGCCCTGCTCGTGACCGAGCTGCTCGCCGACGCCGAGATCGAGATCGAGGTGCGCCGGGCGACGTCGGTGGCCCAGGCCGCCGACGAGCTCGCCCAGTCGGCGGTGGACTGCCTCATCGTGGACCTGGGTCTGCCGGACGCCGTCGGTCTCGGAGCGGTGGAACGCCTGCGCCGCTCGACCGAGCGGCACCCGGTGCCGCCCGCCCTCGTCGTGCTGACGGGCCACGCCGGGATCGACCAGGGCGTGCGCGCCGTCGCGGCGGGTGCGGACGACTACCTGGTCAAGGGCGAGACGGGTCCTGACCTGCTGGGGCGCTCGCTGCGCTACGCGCTCCAGCGCCGGCGGTCGGCGGCGCAGCAGCGGGCCCTGTACCGCAGCGAGGTGCGGGCCGCGGAGACGGCACGGCTCGAACGCGCCCTGCTGCCCAAGCCGCTCGTCGAGGACGTCGCCGTGTCCGTGATGGTCGGCTACCTGCCCGGGGGCAACGGCCTGCTCGGCGGGGACTTCTTCGACTCCGTCGAGATGGCCGACGGCACGGTGCTGTCGATGGTCGGGGACGTGGCCGGGCACGGGCCGGACGAGGCCGCGCTCGGCGCGACGCTCCGCACGGCCTGGCGCACCCTCGTGCTGACGGGCACACCGCCGGTCGACGTGCTCGGCCACCTGGAGCGCGTCCTGGTCACCGAGCGGTCCCGGCCGGAGACGTTCGTGACCCTGTGCCAGGTGGCGGTCGCGGCCGACCGCGGAGCGATCGACCTCTACCTCGCGGGGCACCCCGCGCCGATGCTCCTCACCGGACCCGTCGGCGCCGTCCGCTGCGACCAGGTCGATCCGACGTCCCGCGGCCGCGCGCTCGGCATCCCGATCGACGGCGGCTGGGTCCCGCAGCGCCTGGAGGTGGACGGTCCCTTCGCCGTGCTCATGTACACCGACGGACTCGTCGAGGCCTCCGTCGCGGACCCGGTCGGCGGTCCCACCGGTCCCGCCGGTCCCGGCGGTCCGGGGAGGCCCGCCGGTCGCGGGCCGGAACGCATCGGTGTGGACGGGTTGCACCGGCTCGTGCAGCTGGAGCTCGACGAGTCGGGGTTCGTCGGGGTCGTCGAGCGGGTCCTGCGCCGCGTGCGCGCCGTCCACGGCGGTCCGCTCGTCGACGACGCCGCCATGCTCGTGATCGGGTGGACCGGTACGAGCGAGGTCGTCGGGGAGCGATCGTCGACGCTGGCGGACTCGGCCGAGTGGGCCCGCTGGTGAGCGAGCGTCCCTCCGTCCTGACGGGCCTGCGCCGGCTGCTGCGCGGGGCCGGCGTGGTGCTGCTCCTGGTGCTGGTGGTGGCGTTCGTCGCGGTCCTCGTGTCGCTGCGGCTGCTCGCGGACGGCGCCGACGCCGAGGCGATCGAGCTCGCCCGGCGCTGGAACGAGGTCGTGCTGGTCGTCGTCGGAGTGCTGGGCGTCGTGGCCGTGGTGCTCGGCTGGATGGTCTGGCAGGCGGTGCAGCGCGGCGTGACCGCGCCGCTCGGGACCCTCGCGGCCGAGGTGCGCAAGGCCAGCGCGGGAGAGCACGACCACGAGATCCCCCGGGTCGGTGCCGGGGAGGTAGCAGCTCTCAGCCGGGACGTCGAGAACATGCGCCGCGAGCTGGTCCAGCAGGTCGCCGAGGCCCGTGAGGCGCACGCCGAGGCCGAGGACGCCCAGGACAGGCTCCAGGAGCAGGCCCGCGAGCTGGAGCGCTCGAACCGCGATCTCGAGCAGTTCGCCTACGTCGCCTCGCACGACCTGCAGGAGCCGCTGCGCAAGGTGGCCAGCTTCACCCAGCTGCTGCAGAAGCGCTACGGCGGCCAGCTGGACGACAGGGCCGACCAGTACATCGCGTTCGCCGTGGACGGTGCCCACCGCATGCAGCGCCTCATCCAGGACCTCCTGAGCTTTTCCCGGGTGGGGCGCAGCGGGGTGGCCCACGAGGACGTCGACCTGGAGTCGGTCCTGCGGCAGGTGCTGGCCGACCTCTCCCAGCGGATCGAGGACGAGGGCGCCGAGGTCACCCACGACCCGCTGCCGGTGGTGCGGGGCGAGAAGGGCCTGCTGACGATGCTCCTGCGCAACGTCGTCGGCAACGCGTTGAAGTTCCGCCACCCGGACCGCCCGCCTCGCGTGCACGTCACGGCACGTCGCGGCGAGGACGGGGCGAGCTGGGAGCTCGCCTGCAGCGACAACGGGATCGGCATCGACCCGCAGTACGCGGAGCGGGTCTTCGTGATCTTCCAGCGGTTGCACCCGAAGGAGGTGTACAGCGGCACCGGCATCGGGCTGGCGCTCGTCAAGCGTGTGGTCGAGCACCACGGCGGTCGGGTCTGGATCGACCCGGACGCCACGCAGGGCACGACCATCCGGTGGACCCTCGCCGCGTCCGCTTAGGGTGGCGGGATGACGGAGCAGCAGGTCGGTATCGAGGTCCTCCTGGTGGAGGACGATCCCGGCGACGTCCTCATGACCCGTGAGGCGTTCGCCGAGCACAAGGTCGCGAACCATCTGTCGGTGGTGTCCGACGGCGTGAGCGCGATGGAGTTCCTCCGCCGAGAGGGCGCGTACGCCGAGGCGCCGCGGCCCGACCTCGTCCTGCTCGACCTCAACCTGCCGCGCATGGACGGCAGGGAGGTCCTCGCGCTGGTGAAGGAGGACCCGGTGCTCAAGCACATCCCCGTGGTGGTCCTGACGACGTCGGAGGCGGAGGA
This sequence comes from Isoptericola sp. S6320L, assembly GCF_023015685.1. Classification (NCBI taxonomy): domain Bacteria; kingdom Bacillati; phylum Actinomycetota; class Actinomycetes; order Micrococcales; family Promicromonosporaceae; genus Isoptericola; species Isoptericola sp. S6320L. The sequence goes on along the minus strand of NZ_JALKAT010000007.1, from coordinate 78,233 downwards.
GGACGTCCTGCGCTCGTACGCCCTGCACGCCAACGCCTACGTCACCAAGCCGGTCGACTTCGAGCGGTTCATCGACGTCGTGCAGCAGATCGACGAGTTCTTCGTCTCCGTGGTGCGGCTCCCGCGCCACTGAGACCGGGATGATCCGAGGGGTCGGCCTGGTTGTCCCTGATGGACGCTGCTGCATGGTGGCGGTCGAGACGAGGAGGAACGAGTGCTGGACCCGCAGGGGATCTATGAGGTCGACGACGAGGCGGTCGAGCGCACGTTGGGCGACGAGCCCGCGGCGAACGCCGCGCCGGTCCTGGTGCACGCGCTGCGCGGCTTCGTCGACGCCGGGTCGGCCGGCGAGATCACCGTCGCGCACCTGCTCGAACGGTTCACGGCCACGCGGCTGATCACCTTCGACGTCGACCGCCTGGTGGACTACCGCTCGAGGCGCCCGGCGATGACGTTCGACGCCAACCGGTGGGCGGACTACGACGAGCCGTCCCTCGTGGTCGACCACCTGACGGACGACGACGGCGCAGGCTTCCTCCTGCTGCACGGTGTCGAGCCGGACGTCCAGTGGGAGCGCGTGGTCGCGGCCGTGCGCGAGATCGTCGAGGAGCTCGGCGTCTCGCTGACCGTCGGGGTCCACGGGATCCCGATGGGCGTCCCTCACACGCGCCCCCTGACCCTGACGGCGCACGGCACCCGCGAGGGACTGGTGGAGGACTACACCTCGTTCTTCGGTCAGGTGCGGGTGCCCGGCTCGCTCGGCGCGCTCCTGGAGCTGCGGCTGGGGCAGACCGAGCACGACGCGCTCGGTGTGACGGTCCACGTGCCGCACTACCTGGCGCAGTCGCGTTACGTCCCCGCTGCGGTGGTCGCCCTGCAGCACCTGGAGAAGGCGACCGGGCTGGCGCTCGGCACGGACGGTCTCGCCGAGGCCGCGGCGGAGACGCAGGTCGAGGTGGCCGAGCTCGTCGCCGAGAACGAGGAGGTCGCCGCCGTGGTGCGCCAGCTCGAGGAGCAGTACGACGCCTTCACGCGCTCCGTCGGCCGGACGAACCTGCTGGCCGAGGAAGCCGCGCTGCCCACGGCCGACGAGCTCGGCGCGGAGTTCGAGAGGTTCCTCGCCCAGCGCGACGAGGACTGATCGGGGAGCGTCCGGCGGGGAGTCCCGCCGGGGGTCGGCGCGCGGTGCCCATCGGGTGCACGCCGTTGTGGTCCGTGCCACACTGTCGGGCGTCGCACCTGCTCACCGGCGCACCGACCGGTTCCGGGGCGGTGCGACGGCGGGTGCCCGTCCGGTGCACCCGTGCACCGGACGGAAGGTCGAAGGATCAGCATGGCGCAGGGTTCTGTGAAGTGGTTCAACTCCGAGAAGGGCTACGGGTTCATCGCCCAGGACGGCGGCGGCGCCGACGTCTTCGTCCACTACTCGGCGATCCAGACGCAGGGTTACCGCACGCTCGACGAGGCCCAGCGGGTCGAGTTCGAGATCACCCAGGGGCCGAAGGGTCCGCAGGCGGAGCAGGTCGTCCCGCTCTGAGGCGGGGCGCTCCGCGACAGGCCGCTCCCGGGCTCCCGGGGGCGGCCTGCCGCGTCTCAGGGGAGCGGCGCGGCCGACCCGACGAGCCGAGCGAGCTCGTCGCCGACGAGGACCCGCGCGGGAACGGCCAGGGATCGCAGCGCACGGGCGAGCCCCGCGTCACCCAGGTCCGGCCCGGCCGCCGGGTCCGCGCTGCCCGGGGCGACGGCAGCGATCACGACGTTGCCGTAGCGGCGGCCCTTGAGCACGGCCGGCTCGGCGACCACGGCGAGGTGTCCGGCCGCGACGGCGTCCTCGTCGAGGGACGGGACGATCGAGGCCAGCTCCTGCCGTGTGCGTTCCAGGGGTGGGCGATCGGCGCAGTTGACGAGCAGGAGTCCGCCGGGGCGCAGCACCCGCAGAGCGGCGCTCGCGAAGGCGCGGCCCACGAGGTGCCCGGGGGTCGTGTCACCGTCGAACGCGTCGCGCACCACGACGTCGAACGACGCGGCCGGCAGGGAGGCCAACGCATGGCCGGCGTCGTCGGCCCGCAGTCGGAGGCGGGGTGCACGGGGCAGGGAGAACCACTCACGCACCAAGGTCAGCAGGCGCGCGTCGATGTCGACCCCGAGCTGGCGCGAGTCGGGCCGGACGTGCTCGATCTGACGGGGCAGAGCGCACCCCGCGGCGCCGAGGTGGAGGGCACGGACCGGTCCGGGGGGCAGCAGGTCGACGACGGCGGCCATCTGCTGGAGGTACTCGAAGGCGAGGAAGCCCGGGTCGGCCAGGTCGAGGCATGAGCTGGGCACGCCGTTGACGTGCAGGGTCACCCGCGCGGCGTGGTCGGGGTCCTGCTCGAGGTGCGCCGTGCCGGTGTCGATCGGTACCGGACCTGCCGGGAGTGTCGGTACCTCGCGCGAGGATCGGTCCGGACGGGTCGTACGGGAGCGTCTGGCCATGGGCACAGTCTCTCGCGCGGCACGACCTTGACAGGATCGAACAGGCGTTCGAAGATGCGAGGGTGGGAACGTCCCGCCCGGCGGTCAGGAGGTGTGCGATGACAGCACGAGGCGGTGCACCCGTGCCCGACCGCGTGGACAGGCTCCTGGTGCGCGCCGATGCGGAGCTGGCAGCCGCGGTCGCCGCCACCGAACCTTCGGAGCGTTTCGTCCACGCCCATCTGGCGGCGCTGCGCTCTGCCGCCGCCGTCGTGGCGCTCCACGGGGACCCGCCCCGCGGGCGGGCCCGGGCCGTCTGGGAGCTGCTCACGAGGGTGGAGCCCGAGCTGGCGGCGTGGAGCGTGTACTTCGCGTCCGGTGCCCGTCTGCGCGCCGCCGTCGACGCCGGGCACGGCGAGGACGTGACGCCGGCCCGCGCGGACGAGCTGCTCGCGTGCGCCGAGGACTTCCGCGACGAGGTCGGGCTCCGGCTGGACCCGGACGCCGGCTTCTCCCTGCGGTCCGCGCGTGGCGCCGTGACGGCGGCGTCGTGAGCCGCGGCCCGCGGTCCTCGGACGTGCGGCGCGACTGGGGGCACGACGAGGACGGCTCGTCGATCCTGCACGTCGACATGGACGCGTTCTTCGCGTCCGTCGAGCTCGCGCGACGGCCAGAGCTCCGTGGGCGTCCCGTCATCGTCGGCGGGCGGGAGCGAGGGGTGGTCCTCGCGGCCACCTACGAGGCGCGGGCCTACGGCGTCCGGTCCGCGATGTCGATGGCCCACGCGACGCGCCGGTGCCCTCAGGCCGTCGTGGTGGCGCCCGACCACCGCCGCTACCGCGAGGTGTCGCGATCGGTGATGTCGATGCTGGGCGACATCACGGCGGTCGTCGAGCAGGTCTCGGTCGACGAGGCCTTCCTGGACGTCGCCGGGGCCCGCCGCCGTCTCGGCCGGCCGACGGAGATCGGCGCGGCGCTGCGCGAGCAGGTGCGCGCCGCGCACGGCATCACCTGCTCGGTCGGCATCGGCCGCAACAAGCTGGTCGCGAAGCTGGCCTCGACGCACGCCAAGCCCGACGGCATGCTGCTCGTCCCGGCAGCGGCGACCGAGTCGTTCCTGCGGGCGCTGCCGGTCGGCGCGCTCTGGGGCGTCGGCGAGAAGACGGAGCAGGTCCTGGCGAGGTGGGGGATCACGACGGTCGCGCAGCTCGCGGACACCGACGTCGCGGTGCTGCAGGCGGCGGTCGGTCGGGTCTCCGGAGCGCATCTGCACGATCTCGCCTGGGGGCGTGACCCCCGTCCTGTGGTGGCGGGTCGCGCCGAGCAGAGCATCGGGGCGGAGTCCACGTTCGGCCAGGACCTCCACGACCTCGGCGAGGTCGCACGCCGGCTGCGCGAGCTCAGCGACCGGGTGGCCGGTCGGATGCGTCACCAGGGGGTCGTGGCGCGGACGGTCGCGCTGAAGGTGCGGACCAGCGACTTCCGGACGATGTCACGGTCCCGCACGCTCGAGGTGCCGACCGACGTGGCGCAGGACGTCTACGGAGTGGCACGCGAGCTGCTCTCGGGAGTCGATCTCGAGGGGCTGCCGGTCCGGCTCGTCGGTGTGCGGGCGGAGAACCTGCGGGCCCGGGCGGACCTCACCTCGCAGCCGTCGCTGTTCGACGACGACGCGCACGTCGGTGCGCGGCGGGACGCGGAGCTGGCGGTGGACGCCGTCCGGGAGAGGTTCGGCTCCGCGGCGATCGCACTGGGGGCGTCGCCGACTACCGTCCAGCGCCCGGCGGGCATATCCTAGAGGCAGGCCACGAAACTACAGCGAGATCGGGGGGCCCGATGCCTCTGTCCGAGTACGAGCAGCGCGTGCTGGAGCAGATGGAGCGCGCGCTCGAGAGCGATGACCCCCGGCTGGCCACGACGCTCCAGCGGTCCCGCCATCGATCGCCGCTGCGGTACGTGCTGGCAGGTCTGTGCGTCGTGCTGGGCCTGGTGCTCCTGGTGATCGGGGTCGCGTCGTCGCTGACCCTGCTGGGGGTCGCCGGCTTCGTCCTGATGTTCGCCGGCGTCGTCTACGCGTTCTCCGCGCCGCGCAAGAAGGGACCGCAGGGAGTCGTCAACGCTGACGGCACCGTCGGCCCGTCGTCCGCGGCGCACGCTGGCTCCGGAGGGCATCGGGGCCGCACGGCGGCGCCGAGCAAGGGTCCGGGCTTCCTGGCCCGCCTCGAGGAGCGGTGGGACCGCCGCCGCGAACAGGGCCGATAGCTCACGACCTGTCGGCCAAGCGCTGTCTCACCCTCGCCGCCACCTCCGCGAGGTCGGGCTGCTCGGGTCCCTCCTCCTGGTCGGTGAGGCTCTCGTCGGCCTCCTCCGGTCTCGCGTAGCGCGCCTGTTCCACGGCCTGCGCCAGGATGGTGAGGTCGTCGTGCACCTCGGGTGCCGGAGCCTTTCCGCGGGCCCTGGTGACGGCGTCCATCACGGCCCGGGGAGCCTGCCGCGGCGTCGTGGGCGCAGGTAGCGCCACGCCCTCGCGAGCCAGTGCCGCGACGACCTGCTGCCAGGCCCGCTCGGCGTCGACCGGGTCCGTGCCCCGGCGGCGCCGCAGCAGGAGGAACGCCGTCGCGCCGGCGCCGACCAGCAGGCCCGCGGCCAGCGCGGCCCAGGCCCAGACGGGCAGGGTGTCCGCGGGTTCCGGCCCGACGGCCACGGGAGGCTCCGTCGGGGCCGCCGTCTGCTCCTGGGGCTCCGGCTGCTCCGCCGCGGGCGGCGGCACCTCCTGCGGAGCGACGGCGTCGGCGGGTGCGTCGACCTCTGCCGCGGTGTAGTCGGGTGCGGTGCCCGTCTGCGTCGCCGGCGTCGGTTCGAAGCGGACCCAACCCACCCCCTCGAAGTAGAGCTCCGGCCAGGCGTGGGAGTCCTGGCCCGTGACCTGCCAGCGGGTGACGTCGCCCTCCGCGTCCTCGACGGCCTCGCCCGGCAGGAAACCGACGCCCAGACGGGTGGGGATGCCCAGGGTGCGAGCCATGACGGACATGGTCGTCGCGAACTGCACGCAGTAGCCGGTGCGGTGCTGCAGGAAGTCCCAGACCGGGTCGCCGGTGCTCCCGCGGGGCAGCTGCGTGGAGTAGGTGAAGGTGGCGGGGTCACGGAGCCACCGCTGCAGGGCCACGGCCTGGTCGTAGGCGGTGTCCGAGTCGGCGGTGACCTCCGCCGCGAGCGCCGCGACCTCCTGGGAGTGCTCGTTCTCGGGCACGGTGAGATAGGCGTCCTCGGTGACGCCCGGGCCAGCACCGCGCAGGAGGTCCGGGTCCAGGTCGCGGGAACGGACGCCCAACGTGTAGACGTCGCCCACGTCGGTCCGGTCACCGACCACCTCGTCGCGCAGCGGGTCGTAGCCCCAGGTGCCGCCGGCGTCCACCCGTCGGGGCTCGAGGGTGACGGGCAGCTGGTCGTCGCGCAGCGAGCCCACGGTGATCGACAGGTCCTGGCGGTCCTGCAGGGCCACGCTGCCGAGGTCGTCGGGCCAGAGCAGCTCGTCCGGTGCGAGCGGTCGGCCGTCGCGCTCCTCGCCGCGTTGCCATCGCCGACCGTCGAACGCGGTGGCCGTGTAGGTGCGCAGCGGCCCGACATCGTCCTCGACCCCTGTGTAGGTGAGCACCACCTCGTCGGAGCGTTCGGTCAGGCTGCTCAGGACGTCGAGGTCCTCGGAGAGCTGGATGGTGTCGCCCGTGGTCGTGAAGCTCTGGTACCAGGCGCCCGCATAGCCGGGCAGCGTGCTCGACGCCGCGGCCACCAGCCCGGCGGCGAGCGCGACCACGAGAGCGACCGCGGTGGTGACGACGCTCCGTGCGCCCTCGGCGCGACGCACGGCCGCCGGGGGGCGCTCGTTCCCGGGACGCCGCCGCTCCCCGGCGCCGACCGAGAGCAGCAGGAGCAGCGCCGCGACCACGACGACGAAGACTGCCGGAGGCACCGACCCGACGAGCACGAGGGGCGGGGACCACAGGGCGAGGAGCGGCAGGCCGACCGCCGCCGGCCAGCGCAGACCTCCGGCGAGGGCGTCGGCGAGGAGCAGCACGGCGAGCGTGCCGCCCACGGTCAGCAGGGCGATCGGCAGGGTCCCCGGCACGGGGGCCACCTCGGAGCGGATGATCTCGCCCGCGTCCCCCAACCGCTCCAGGACCCGGCCCACGCCGTCCGGCCCGACGAACAGCTGCGCCTCGGAGGTCGGTGCCCCGTAGCGTGACAGCACGTACCACGCGGCGACGGCGGCACCGACGAGCGTCGGGACGACCGACCCGCCGGCCGTGTCGTCGCGACGGCGACGGCGCGCCCGCCGTTCGAGCAGGACGCGCGTGAGCCCGGTGGTCCCGGCGACGAGCGCGATGCCGACGAGGCCCGTCCGCACCCAGTCGCCCGGCAGGACGAGGGCGGTGAGCGCCAGCATCGAGGCGGCGACGGCCACCGCCACCAGGGCGGTCGTGGCGACGAGCCGAGCCGTCGGTCCGGCGTACGCGGGGATCATGCGGCACTCTCCGTCAGGAGGGACCACGCCCGCGCCACCGGGGTTCCCGGGGTGCACGACGCCACGTGCCAGCCGGCGGCGCGCAGGTCGTCGGCCGTGGGGTCGACGTCGTGGCGCATCCCGGTCGCGCGGGGGACGACGAGCAGGGCCCACCCCACGCCGTCCGCCCCGAGGGAAGCGACGGCGTGCCGCTGAGGTCCGCTGCCGGTCGGTGCGATCACGGCGACGGTGACCTCCGACCTGGCCCGGTCGGCGCGCAGCGATCGTGCGGTCGTCGTGAGTGCCTCGGCCGCCTCGCTGCCACGCAGCCCGGTGAGGTCCACGGTCGCGTCGAGCAGCTGTGCACGGCCGCTGCCGCGGCCGGCGGCGTGGTCGGTACGCGCGGGCGTGGTCGTCGTGGCGACCAGGCGCGTCGGGTGCCCGGCGTCGAGGAACGACGTCGCGACGGAGGCCGCGAGCTCGACCGCCCACTCGCCGTCGTCCACGACCTCGCGGACGGGGGGCCGCGCTCCCGGACGCTCGTCGGGCGGTGGTGCCAGCAGGCCCCGGTCGAGCAGCACCGTGACCGGACGCAGCCCGGCGCTCTCGTCGGCGCGGACCATCAGCCGGCCCTGGCGGGCCGACCCCGCCCAGTGCACGCGCCGGGGGTCGTCGCCCGGGACGTACTCCCGCAGCACCGAGTCGTCGCTGGAGGCGAGCCGGGCGCCGACGGCCGCGCGGTCGACGTCCCCGAGCGCCGCGGCCCGGGCCGGCAGCGGGGTCGTCCGTGGCCAGACCGAGACGCGCGTCGCCCCGCCGAGCGGCTGCGTGGTCCGTGCGAGCCCGAAGACGTCGGTCCGGGTGGTGAGCACGGGCCCCAGCGGCCAGCGGCCGCGACGCACGGGCGACAGGGAGTACTGCACGGCGATACGGTCCGGGTGAGCGCGCACGTGCGCCCGGATCCCGGACGGTCCGGCGAGCTCGTGGGCGGCCTGCTCGGACAGCCGCAGGCGAGCGAGCCGTTCGTAGGCCGCCCCGGTCCGGGCGCGGGCGCGGACCGTCAGGCGCGTCGTCGCCGAACGGCCCGCGACCACGGGGTCCGGCTCGATGTCGCGCTCGACGTCGAGCGCGCCACGCCCGGCGTCGAGCCGCTGCCACCCGAGGGCGAGGCACGCGGCCGAGACGGCCAGGACGGCGGCGGCGCCGAGGCCGACGACGTCGGGCAGGTCCAGGACCACCCCACCGGCCACCAGCGCCGCACCGGCCACCAGCAGCGCGCCGCCACGTCCGGTCGGTCGTACCCGGGCCAGGCGGCGGAGCGCCGACCCACCTCGCAGTCGTGTCATGTCAGCGGCTCTGGTTCGTGGTCCTGCCGAGCGTCGAGCGGCGCTGCGCCGCCGCGGGTGAGGTGGTACCGGCGGGCACGACCGTGCGGTCGACCACGTCGCGCACGATCTCGGCGGCGGTGACTCCGGCCAGCCGTGACTCCGTGGACAGGATGAGCCGGTGCGCCAGCACCGGTACGGCGAGCGACTGGACGTCGTCGGGCAGCACGTGCTGCCGGCCCGCCATCGCCGCGTGGGCCTTGGCGACGCGGAGGAGCTGGAGGGACGCCCGTGGCGAGGCGCCGAGCCGCAGCCCCGCGTGGCCGCGGGTGCCGACGGCGAGGTCGATGACGTACTGCTTGACCGCGGGCGAGGCGTGGACGGCGCGCGCCCAGGCCGCGTAGCGGGTCATGGCCTCGGCGGTCGTGACCGGCTCGAGGTGCGCGAACGGGTCGGTGGACTGCTGCGAGTCGAGCATCCGCAGCTCGGCGTCGTTGTCGGGGTACCCGATGGCGAGCCGGGCCATGAACCGGTCGCGCTGAGCCTCCGGCAGAGGGTAGGTGCCCTCCATCTCGACGGGGTTCTGCGTGGCCAGGACGAGGAACGGCCGCGGCAGGGTGTAGGTGGTGCCGTCGACGGTGGTCTGACCCTCCTCCATGCACTCGAGGAGGGCCGACTGCGTCTTGGGCGAGGCGCGGTTGATCTCGTCGCCGATGACGACGTTGTTGAACACCGGGCCGGGGCGGAACTCGAACTCGCCGCTGGACGACCGGTAGATGTTGACGCCGGTGAGGTCGCTCGGCAGGAGGTCGGGGGTGAACTGCACCCGGCCGACCCGGCAGTCGATGGTCCGGGCGAGGGCCTTGGCCAGGGTGGTCTTGCCGACCCCGGGGACGTCCTCGACGAGCAGATGGCCCTCGGCGAGCAGGACGGCGACGGTCAGCCGGGCGAGGTCCGGACGGTTCGGCACCACGGACTCGACGGCCGCACGCACCCGCCCGGTGGCGGCGACCAGCTCCCCGAGCCCCGCGCGCAGCGCCTCGGGGCCGGCATCGGTGTGCGGCGCCGTGACGTGGCCGTCGCTGACGGAGCTGGTGGCGCGGTCGGTCTGCACAGGGTGGCCTCCGGTCGTCCGTCATGGTGCTGCGAGCAGCCTAGTCCGTCCGTGACCTGCACGTGACGTCGATCACGCAGGACGCTGCTCGGCCCTCCACCTCGCTCCACCGCCACCCCGTGCTCATGACCTGCGGTGATGCCAGCAGAACGGCCGGCACGGGGAGTTCTACCCGTGTCGTCCCGCGCCGGGTGGAGGAAAGTGGAGTAGCGTGGAGGAAGCGGGAGCCCGAGGGGAGGTGCGGACCGTGGCAGCAGCACTGGGGGACCAGTTCCCGGGTACGGGGCTGCTCCTCGGCACGTACACCCCTCGGCTCGACGAGAAGGGCCGGCTCATCCTCCCCGCGAAGTTCCGCGCCCGGCTCGCCGCAGGGCTCGTCATGACGCGTGGCCAGGAGCGATGCCTGTTCCTGCTGCCGATGGACGAGTTCTCCCGCATGTACGAGCAGGTCCGGCAGGCGCCGGTCACCAGCCGGCAGGCACGCGACTACCTGCGCGTGTTCCTGTCGGGGGCGAGCGACGAGGTGCCGGACAAGCAGGGCCGCGTGGTGATCCCCGCGGCGCTGCGCGAGTACGCAGGTCTCGACCGGGACGTCGCCGTGATCGGCGCCGGCACCCGCGTCGAGGTGTGGGACGCCCGGGCCTGGGAGACCTACCTGGCGGAACAGGAGTCCTCGTACTCCGACGTGGCCGAGGAGATCTTCCCCGACCTGCAGTTCTGAACGGCACGCACAACAGCACAGTCACCGACCGGCCCGCACGACGAGGCCTCCTCCCGCGAGGGTCTGGCGCACTTCCCCGGCGCCAGAACGACGCGGAGGGAGACCTGGTCGGGCGGGCCGGACCCAGCACGACGGACGAAGGACCACGCAAGGACCCGGAGAGGAGGCAGCATGAGCACGCACGACGACGACGGCGCGCGGCCCGCGCAGGACCGCCACGTGCCCGTGCTGCTGCAGCGCTGCGTGGACCTGCTCGCGCCGGCGCTCTCCGCGCCGGGCAGCGTGCTCGTGGACTGCACCCTTGGGATGGGCGGGCACACCGAGGCCGTCCTCGAGCAGCTCCCGGGGGTGCGGGTGCTGGGCATCGACCGCGACCCCCAGGCCCTGGAGCTCGCGTCCGCCCGCCTGGCGCGGTTCGGCGACCGGTTCACCCCCGTGCACGCGGTCTACGACGAGGTCGCCGACGTCGCGGCCGAGCACGCCGGCACCCCCGACGGGCTCGTGCAGGGCGTGCTCATGGATCTCGGGGTGTCGTCGCTCCAGCTCGACGAGGCGGACCGTGGCTTCGCCTATGCCCAGGACGCGCCCCTGGACATGCGGATGGACCAGTCGCGCGGGATGACGGCGGCGGACGTGCTCAACAGCTACGACGAACGAGACCTCGCGCGGATCCTGCGGGTGTACGGCGAGGAGCGGTTCGCCCCCCGCGTCGCCCGTGCGCTGGTCCGCCGGCGCGAGGAGCATCCGTGGGAGCGGACGGCGGAGCTCGCGGACACCGTGCGTGCCGCCATCCCGGCCGCCGCGCGCAAGACGGGGGGCAACCCGTCCAAGCGCACGTTCCAGGCGCTGCGCATCGAGGTGAACGGCGAGCTCGAGGTGCTCGAGCGGGCGGTGCCGGCCGCGATCGAGTCGCTGGCCGTCGACGGCCGGATCGTCGTGGAGTCGTACCACTCGCTCGAGGACCGGATCGTCAAGCGCGCGATCGCCGCCGGCATCACGTCCAGCGCGCCTCCTGGGCTCCCGGTGGAGCCCGAGACGCACCGGCCCTACCTCGAGGCCCTCACGCGAGGCGCCGAGGCAGCTGACCCGGCCGAGCTCGAGCGCAACCCGCGGTCGGCGTCGGTCCGCTTGCGGGCCGCGCGCAGGCTGCGCCCCACGCCTGACCACCTGATCAGCAGTCCCCCCCGGAAGGAGCCGCGATGAGCGCTCTGCGAGCACCCGCCACGTTCCCCGAGCGTCGCGGCGAGCCGACGCCCCGGCGCGCGCCGCTCACCGCCGTGGAGGGCGGTGCTGGTCGCCGTCTCGACGCCGTCCGGGCGCCGCTGCAGGCGACGTCGGGCCTGCCGTTCATGGTGCTGTGCGCCCTCGTGCTCGTCGGTGCGCTGTTCTCCGCCCTGCTGCTCAACACCTCGATGGCTCGGGGCTCCTACGAGATGTCGCGCCTGCAGCGGGAGGTCGGTCTGGTCGCCCAGGACGTCCAGGAGGTCCAGGCGGAGCTGCGAGCGGCCGAGTCGTCGTTGCCGCAGCAGGCGACGCGGCTGGGGATGGTCCCGGCGGAGGACATGACGATGCTCTCCGTGGTCGAGGGAACGATCGTCGCGGGGTCCGCGGAGGAGCCGTGAGCGCGACACGCCCGGCGCGGTCCCGCGGCTCCGGGCCCGTCCGGACGCAAGATCGAGGTGTGACGAGACGACCCACCGGTGGGGGCAGGACCGCCCGGCGTCCGGCCTCCACCGGGCGGCCCACCACACGGACCCCGACCCGGCGGCGCGAGGCCGGTGACCCCGCCCGTCGGCAGCGGTGGCTCATCGTCCTGGCGGCGATCGTCCTCACCGTCTTCGTCGGCCGGCTCGTGCAGGTCCAGGTGGTGCAGGGTGCCGCGCTGGCCTCGGACGCCCAGCAGGACCGGCTCGCCACCCAGGTGACCCCGGCGCACCGCGGGGACATCCTCGACCGCAACGGCACGGTCCTGGCCACGTCGGTCGACCGCTACACGATCATCGCGGACCAGGACGCGATCCAGAACTTCCGGGGCAACTCCCGGCACGACGCCGAGGGGGAGCCGGTCCAGGACGGCGCCCTGGGCATCGCCCAGCTCCTGGGGCCGGTGCTGGGCGAGTCGAAGGAGACGCTCGCGGCCAAGCTCAACGGCGAGGACCGGTACGTCAAGCTCAAGGAGGGCGTGGTGCCCGAGGTGCAGCGTGCCGTCACCGAGCTGGACCTGCGGGCGTACATCCCCACCGAGCTGAGCTCCAAGCGGACCTACCCCTCGGGAGCCGTCGCTGGGCCGATCCTGGGCTACGTGAACTCCGCGATGGACGGCCAGGGTGGTGTCGAAGCGGCGTACGACGACGTGCTCGCGGGCACGGACGGCACGCGCACGTACGAGCGGGGCCGCGACGGGGTGCCGATCCCCGGCTCGGAGATCGAGTCGGTGGCGGCGGTGCCCGGTCAGGACGTCTGCCTGACGATCGACGCGGACGTGCAGTGGAAGGCGGAGGAGCTGCTCGACGACGCCGTCCGTGACACCGGTGCGTCGTACGCCATGGCCATCGTCCACGACGTGCGCACGGGTGAGGTCGTCGCCATGGCGGACTCGGGGGACGTGGACCCGAACGACCGCTCGACCTCGGCCGTCGCGGACGGGTCGCGTGCCGTGAACGTGGTCTTCGAGCCGGGTTCGACCGGCAAGGTGATCGCGATGGCCGCCGCGCTCGAGGGCGGTTACTGGAAACCCACGGACCAGTTCGAGGTGCCGGACACGTTCACCGTGGACGGCGAGACCTTCCGTGACTCCCACCCGCACCCGGTCGAGCGGTGGACGCTCGCCGGCATCCTGGCGCAGTCCTCCAACACCGGCACGGTGATGATGGGTCAGGAGATCCCCTGGGCCGTGCGGTACGACTACCTGCGCAAGTTCGGCCTGGGTGAGCGCACCGCGCTCGGTCTACCCGGAGAGAGCGCCGGGCTGCTGCCGGACGAGAACATCGACGAGATCGAGAACCGGACCCCGTACACCGTCCTCTTCGGCCAGGGCGTGGCGGTCAGCGCGATGCAGGCCACCCAGGTCTTCTCGACCATCGCCAACGGCGGGGTCCATCTGCCGGCCAGGCTCCTGGCCGGTACGCAGACGACCGACGGCGTGCGGACCGACGCGGAACCCGGCGAGGGTGAGCAGGTGGTCTCCGAGGAGACGGCGGACGACGTGCTGACGATGATGGAGGCCGCCACGAGCGAGGACGGGACGGGATCCGCCGCCCAGGTGCCCGGGTACCGGGTGGCCGGCAAGACGGGCACCGCCCAGATGTTCGAGGGTGGCGGCACCACCTACGTGGCGTCGTACATCGGCGTCGCGCCCGCGGATGACCCGCGCTACACGGTGTCGGTCTTCCTCAAGAGCCCGCGGTCGTCGATCTTCGGCGGTGTGGTCGCCGCGCCGGTCTTCTCCGACCTCATGGGCTACACGCTGCGCAAGGAGGGTGTCCCGCCCTCGGACGAGCCCGTCGACCAGTTCCCGCTGACCTGGTGACCTGCGCACAGCAGGTAGGTTCTACCCCGTGACATCCCCGACCGATCGCATCCGTCCCGCGGATCCCGTCCCGCGTCGGCTGGCCGACGTCGCCACGGCCTTCGGCCTGACCGTCGCGTCCGGCGGGCCGTCGTCCGAGGCCCTCGTCTCGGCCGTCGCCAGCGACAACCGGGCGGTGGTCCCCGGGGACCTGTTCGTCGCCCTGCCGGGCGCTCGCAGCCACGGCGCGACGTACGCGGCGGACGCCGTGCGACGGGGCGCCCCCGCGGTGCTCACCGACACCGCCGGGGCCCGCATGCTGGCCGGCCTCGGCGTCCCCGTGCTGGTCGCGGACGACGTGCGCGGCGTGCTGGGGCCCGTCGCGGCCTGGGTGCACGGCGAGCCGGCCCAGCACCTGACGACGTTCGGCGTGACGGGGACCAACGGCAAGACCACCACGACGTACCAGGTGGACCACCTGCTGCGCGCCCTGGGACACCGTGGCGGGCTCGTCGGCACCGTGGAGACCCGCGCCGGTGACCAGGTCCTGCCGAGCCGGCTCACGACCCCGGAGGCCGCGGACCTGCAGGCGCTCCTGGCCCGGATGCGGGAGATCGGCGTCGACGCCCTGACGATGGAGGTCTCGTCGCACGCCGTGACGATGCGCCGGGTCGACGGCATCGTCTTCGACGTGGCCGGCTTCACCAACCTCAGCCAGGACCACCTGGACTTCCACGGCGACCTGCCCACCTACTTCGCGGCCAAGGCGGAGCTGTTCACCCCGGCGCGGTCGCGGCGGGGTGTCGTCGTGGTGGACGACGCCTGGGGCGAGCGGATGGCGGCCTCGGCGGGTGTCCCCGTGGAGACGGTCCGCACCCTTCCGGCGCCGCACGACGCCCTGACGGCGGACTGGACCGTCTCCGACGTCGCCCCGCACGGGACGGGGTCGGCGTTCACGCTGCGGCACACCGACGGCCGCGAGCTGCGGACCTCCACCGCGCTGCCGGGCGGGTTCAACGTGGCGAACGCGGCGCTCGCCGTCGTCATGGTCCTGGCGTCCGGGGCTGCTCCGGAGCACGTCAGCGCCGCCCTGGACGCGGCGGACGGGCTGTCCGCCCGCGTGCCCGGCCGCATGGAGGTGGTCGGCGCCGGCGGTGACGGGCACCCGCGGGTGGTCGTCGACTTCGCGCACAACACCGATGCGCTCGAGCTCGCCCTGGCGGCGCTGCGGCCGACGACGGCGGGTCGCCTCGTCGTGGTCTTCGGGGCCACGGGGGACCGTGACCCGGGCAAGCGGCCCGCGATGGGTGCCGCGGCCGTGGCGGGCGCCGACGTCGTCGTGCTGACGGACGACGACCCGCACGACGAGGACGCCGCGAAGATCCGCGCCGAGGTGCTCGCCGGGGCCGAGGCCGCCCGCGCGAGCGCTCGCGCGGCCGGGCGTGACGTCGTCGTGCAGGAGGTCGGGGACCGGGCCGAGGCCGTCCGGCGTGCCGTGCTCGAGGCCGGCCCGACCGACACCGTGCTGGTCGCCGGACGCGGCCACGAGACCATCCAGGAGGTCCGGGGCGTCGACGTCGCCCTGGACGACCGTGTCGAGGCCCGCAGCGCCCTGCGTGCCCGTGCAGAGAGGACCCCTTCCGCATGATCGAGCTCACTGCCGCCGAGGTGGCCGAGGCGACGTCCGGCACGCTGCGGGCCGAGGCCGGCGCGGCCGTGACCGGCCCCGTGGTCGTCGACTCGCGTCTGGTCGAGGCGGGGGCGCTCTTCGTGGCGGTCCCGGGGGAGCACGTCGACGGGCACGACTTCGCCGCCGCTGCCGTCGCTGCAGGCGCCGCGCTGGTCCTGGCCACCCGCCCGGTCGACGGCGTCCCGTGCGTCGTCGTGGCGGACGTCCAGGTCGCGCTCGGCGCGCTCGCCCGCGTGGTCCTGGAGCGGCTCCGGGCGGCCGGCGAGGTCCGGGTGGTGGCCGTGACCGGCTCGGTCGGCAAGACCACCACCAAGGACCTGCTCGGCCAGCTCCTCGGGCCGGACGTCGGGCCGGAGGCGATCGTGGTGCCGGCCGGGTCCTTCAACAACGAGATCGGCCTTCCCCTCACCGTGCTGCGGGCCACGACGGCCACGCGGGTGCTCGTCCTGGAGATGGGCGCCGACGCCCCGGGCAACATCGCCGACCTGACGCGGGTGGCCCCGCCGGACGTCGGCATCGTCCTCGCGGTGGGCACCGCGCACCTCGGCCGGTTCGGTGACGTCGAGACGATCGCCCGCACCAAGGGGGAGATGGTCGAGGGTGTGCGCCACGGCGGGACGGTGGTGCTCAACGTCGACGACTCGCGGGTCGCCGCGATGTCGAACCGGGCCGCGCCCGGCACCGACGTCGTCACGTTCGGCACCATCCCGGCGGCAGACGTCCGCGCCCGCGAGGTGGTCGTCGACGGCGGCCGGGCCCGGTTCGCCCTCACCACCGCCGACGGCACCGCCCCGGTCGAGCTGCGGCTGGTCGGAGCCCACCACGTGACCAACGCGCTGGCCGCCGCCGCGACGGCCCTGCAGCTCGGCGTGCCGCTGGACGTCGTCGCGGAGCGGCTCTCGTCGGCCACGCCGTTGAGCCCGCACCGCATGGCCGTGACCGAGCGGTCCGACGGGGTGACGATCGTCGACGACTCCTACAACGCGAACCCCGACTCGATGCGCGCGGCGTTGCGTACGCTGGCGGTCATGGCGGGACGCACCCGCCGGTCGGTCGCCGTCGTGGGGGAGATGCGCGAGCTCGGCGACGCCGCGCGCGTCGAGCACGACGCGATCGGTCGGCTCGCGGTCCGGCTCAACGTCAAGCGTCTCGTCGTGGTCGGCGAAGGGGCGTACCACGTCCACGAGGGGGCCCAGCAGGAGGGCTCCTGGGGAGAGGAGTCGGTGTTCGTGCCCGATCTGGAGGCCGCGCGGGAAGTGCTCGCCGCCGAGCTGACCGCGGGTGACGTCGTCCTCGTCAAGGCGTCGCAGGGCTCCGGCCTGTGGCGTCTCGCCGACCAGCTCGTGGAGGCCGACGCGTGATCGCGGTCCTCGCGGCCGCGGGCGTCTCGCTCCTCGTCGCGCTGCTCGGCACGCCCCTGTTCATCAAGTTCCTGGTGCGTCGCAACTACGGCCAGTTCGTCCGCCAGGACGGCCCGACGGCGCACTTCACGAAGCGTGGCACGCCCACCATGGGTGGGGTGGTCATCATCGGTGCCACGCTCCTGGGCGTGGCGGCGTCCATGATCTTCGCCGGTCGGCCGCCGAGCGCGTCCGCGCTCCTGGCGCTGTACCTCATGACCGGGCTGGGGCTGGTGGGGTTCCTCGACGACTTCACCAAGATCCGCAACCAGCGGTCCCTCGGGCTGACGGCGCGGGCCAAGATCGTCGGCCAGGGGTTCGTCGGCATCTCGTTCGCGGTGCTGGCCCTGCAGTTCCCCAACGCGAACTCCCGCACGCCGGCCTCCACGCGGATCTCGTTCCTGCGCGACACCAACCTCGACCTCGCGTTCGCCGGTGCCACCGTGGGCCTGCTCCTGTTCGTCATCTGGGCGAACTTCCTCATCACGGCCTGGTCGAACGCGGTCAACCTCACCGACGGTCTCGACGGGCTGGCCACCGGGTCCTCCCTCATCGTGTTCGGTGCGTACGTGCTGGTCGGCATCTGGCAGCTCAACCAGTCCTGCCAGCGGGCCGCCGCCGCCGGGCCGGGCTGCTACGAGGTGCGCGACCCGCAGGACCTGGCGATCGTCGCGGCGGCGATCATGGGCGCCTGCGTCGGCTTCCTGTGGTGGAACGCGAGCCCGGCGAAGATCTTCATGGGCGACACGGGCTCGCTGGCGCTGGGTGGCGCCCTCGCCGGGCTGTCGATCCTCAGCCGCACGGAGATCCTCGCGGCGATCATCGGTGGACTGTTCGTCATCATCGTGATGAGCGACATCATCCAGATCGGGTCGTTCAAGCTCACCGGCAAGCGGGTCTTCAAGATGGCGCCGCTGCACCACCACTTCGAGCTGTCCGGGTGGGGAGAGGTGACGATCGTCATCCGCTTCTGGCTCATCGCCGGCTTCTTCGCGGCGCTGGGGATGGGCGTCTTCTACGCCGAGTGGGTCGTCAGTTGACGGTGGACGGCGCCCGTGCGGTGGTGGCGGGCCTCGGGGTGACCGGTCGTGCCGTCGTCGACGCCCTGGCGGGACGTGCGGCGTCGGTGGTGACGGTGGACGCCCGGGCGGAGGACGCCGACGTCTCCGGGACGGACGCGGCGGACCCCGTGGTCGCCGCACGGCTGGTCGCGGACGCCGACGTCGTGGTGGTCTCGCCCGGCTGGCCGCCGTCGGCGGCGCTGCTCGCGGCGGCCCGCGCGGCCGACGTCCCGGTGTGGAGCGAGGTCGAGCTCGCCTGGCGGCTGCGGGCCGGTGCGCCGTGGCTCGCGGTGACGGGCACCAACGGCAAGACCACCACGGTACGGATGCTGGCCTCCATCCTCACCGCCGCCGGGCTGCGGACCGCCGCGGTGGGCAACGTGGGCACACCCGTCCTGGCCGCGGCCCAGGACCCGTCCCTGGACGTGCTGGCCGTCGAGCTCTCCAGCTTCCAGCTGCACCACACGGTCTCGATGGCGGTGCAGGCGGGCGCCGTGCTCAACGTGGCGACCGACCACCTCGACTGGCACGGTTCGCTGGACGCGTACGCCGCCGCCAAGGGTCGCATCTACCGCGGGGCGCAGGTCGCGTGCGTCTACAACGTGGCGGACCCGCGGACCGAGCAGCTCGTGCGGGACGCCGACGTCGCGGAGGGCGCCCTCGCGGTGGGGTTCACCCTCGGGGCGCCCGGCCCGGGCCAGCTCGGCGTCGTCGAGGGCGTCCTCGTGGACCGGGCGTTCCACGCGCCGGCCGACGCCCGGGACCGGCTGCGCACCGCCGCCGAGCTCGGCACCCTCGACGACCTGGCGCACCTGGGCCCCGCCGGGGCGCCACCGCACGTCGTCGCCGACGCCCTCGCCGCGGCGGCGCTCGCCCGGGCGCACGGCGTCGCGGCCCACGCCGTGCGCGACGGTCTGCGCGCCTTCCGGCCGGACGCCCACCGGGCCGCCGTCGTGCGGCACGTCGACGGCGTGGCCTACGTGGACGACTCGAAGGCCACGAACGCGCACGCGGCCGCGGCCGCGCTGGCCGCCTGCGCGCCGGGCACCGCCGTGTGGGTCGCCGGCGGGCTCGCCAAGGGCGCGTCCTTCGACGACCTGGTCGCGAGCCGGGCGGACCGGCTGCGGGCGGCCGTGGTCGTCGGGACCGACCCGACGCCGTGGACGGACGCGCTCGCCCGACACGCACCCGAGATCCCCGTCGTCGTCGTCGATCCCGGGGACACTGGCACGGTGATGCGCCGAGCGGTGGGAGCCGCGCGGGAGCTCGCCGGCCCCGGCGACACCGTGCTGCTCGCACCGGCGGGAGCGTCCATGGACCAGTTCTCGTCCTACGCCGAGCGGGGTGACGCCTTCACCACCGCGGTGCAGGACCTGGCGTAGGGAGCACGATGGCGGTCACCCAGGGGGTGCGACGCAGCACGGACCGGCCGTGGCTGGGGCAGTGGAACTCGGCCGCCACGAGCTACTACCTCCTCGTGGGCGCGACAGGGCTGCTGCTCGTCATCGGCCTGGTCATGGTGTTCTCGAGCTCGACCGTGACCTCGATCGCCGCGGGCGACCCACCGTGGGCGGAGGGCCTGGAGCAGGCGCGGTTCGCGCTCATCGGGGTGCCGCTGGCCGTCGTGGCGACCCGCATCCCGGTGCGCTGGTACCGGCGGATGGCCTGGCCGGCGCTCATCACGGCCGTGGCGCTGCAGTCCTTGACCCTGGTGCCGGCGCTGGCCCGTGGCGCGGGCGGGAACGTCGGCTGGATCTACCTCGGTGGCGGCCTGTCGCTGCAGCCCGCCGAGGTCAGCAAGCTGGCCCTGGCGCTGTGGCTGGGTTTCGTGCTCGGGCGCAAGCAGCACCTCCTGGGGTCGTGGGGCCACGCCCTCGTCCCGGCCGTGCCGGGCGCCCTGGTCGTGCTCGGCCTGGTGATGGCGGGCAACGACCTCGGCACCGTGCTGGTCATGGCGGGGCTCGTCGCCGGTGCCCTCTGGGTCGCGGGTGCGCCCACCCGCCTGCTCGGCCTCGGTGCGTTGGCGGCGACCTTCGTCGTCGGGTTCTTCTTCGTGTACGGCAACTCCAACCGCATGGGGCGCATCCTCACCGTGTACAGCGGCTGCACGGACACCCAGGACGAGTGCTACCAGTCGCTGCACGGCCTGTGGGGCCTGGGCACCGGTGGGCTCTTCGGCGTGGGCCTGGGGGCCAGCCGGGAGAAGTGGCGATACCTGCCGGAGGCGCACAACGACTTCATCTACGCCGTCATCGGCGAGGAGCTCGGGCTGCTCGGCACCCTGCTGGTGCTCGCGCTGTTCGCCGTGCTCGGCGTGGCGATGGCCCGGGTGGTCCGCCGGCACCCCGACCCGTTCGTGAAGATCACCACCGCGGCGGTCGCGTGCTGGGTCGTGGGCCAGGCGTTCCTGAACATCGGGGTCGTCGTGGGCGTCTTCCCCGTCATCGGTGTCCCGTTGCCTCTCGTCTCGGCGGGCGGGTCGGCGCTGGTGGCGACGGTGGTCGCGCTCGGCATGGTGATCAGCTTCGCGCGGTCCGAACCCGGGGCGCCCGAGGCGTTCGCCGCGCGGGGCGGGGCCGTGCGGCGATCGCTCACCGTGCTCGGCCGTGGACGTCGCGCGGGCCGGTAGGGTCCGGCGTGTGAACTCCTCCTCCGTACGATCCGTCGTGCTGGCCGGCGGCGGGACCGCCGGCCACGTCAACCCCCTCCTGGCCGTCGCGGACGAGCTGCGCGCGCGCGAGCCCGAGGCGTCGTTCCTCGTGCTGGGCACCGCGACGGGGCTCGAGGCCGACCTGGTCCCGGCGCGCGGCTACGAGCTGCGCGAGATCCCGCGGGTACCGCTGCCGCGTCGTCCCAGCGTCGACCTGCTGCGGCTGCCCGGCCGGCTCGGGTCCGCGGTGAAGGCCGCCGAGGCGGCGATCGACGAGATCGGTGCCCGCGCCGTCGTCGGCTTCGGCGGGTACGTCTCGACACCCGCGTACCTCGCGGCCCGCCGCCGGGGCGTCCCCGTGGTCATCCACGAGCAGAACGCGCGCCCCGGCCTGGCGAACCGGCTCGGTGCCCGCTGGGCCGCTGCCGTGGGGACGACCTTCGCCGAGACCGACCTGCCGGGTGCCACCTGCGTCGGTCTGCCGCTGCGGACCGAGATCGCCGGGCTCGTCGACGAGCGCGAGCGCGACGCCGTCGCCGCGCGACGACGGGCGGCCGAGGCGCTCGGCCTCGACCCGACGCTGCCCACGCTCCTGGTCACGGGCGGCTCGTCCGGGGCGCTGCGCGTCAACGAGGCCGTCGCGGGGGCGGCCGACGCCCTGCTCGGCGCCGGCCTGCAGGTCCTGCACCTCACCGGTCGCGACAAGTCCGGACCCGTGCGGGACACGGTGGGCGAGGCGGTCACCGCCGGCGGGCACGACCCTGCTCGCTACCAGGTGCGCGAGTACCTGTCCGAGATGCACCAGGCGCTCGCGGCCTGCGACCTGGTCGTGGCACGGTCCGGCGCCGGCACCGTCTGCGAGCTGGCGGCCCTGGGCCTGCCGGCCGTCTACGTCCCGCTGCCGATCGGCAACGGCGAGCAGCGGCTCAACGCCTCCGGGGTCGTCGGTGCCGGGGGAGGGCTGCTGGTCGACGACGCGGACCTCGACGCCGCCTGGGTCGCCACCCACGTCCCGGCGCTCGCCGGTGACGGGGAGCGGCTCGCGGCGATGTCGGCGGCCGCCCGCTCCGTCGGCGTGCGGGACGCCGCCGCCCGGATGGCCGACCTGGTGGCTGACGCCGCCGGGGGCGCGCGATGAGCGGCACGCCGGCGGCGGCGAGCGCGCCGGTGCCCGTGGCGGGGCTGGGTACCGTCCACCTGATCGGCGTGGGCGGTGCCGGGGTCTCCGTGGTCGCCCGGCTGCTCGCCGCCCGGGGCCTGGAGGTGCAGGGCTCCGACGCGGTGCGGTCCGCGGCGCTCGACGCCCTGCAGTCTGACGGCGTGCGGGTCTGGGTGGGGCACGACGCGGACCACGTGGTGGACGCGACGGGGGCTCCGCGGGTCGACACCGTCGTGGTGTCCTCCGCGGTGCGACCGGACAACCCGGAGCTGGCTGCCGCACGGGCGGCCGGTGTCCGGGTGCTGCACCGCTCGGAGGCGCTCGCCGCCCTCATGGCCGGGCGGCGCGGGGTGGCCGTGGCCGGGGCGCACGGCAAGACGACGACCTCCGCGATGGTGGCCACCGTGCTGCGCGCCGGTGGTCTGGACCCGTCGTTCGCGATCGGCGGGACGGTGCGGGTCCGCGACGTCACCGGGGATCACGCCGTGCCCGGGGGGCACGCCGGGACCTCGGACCTGGTCGTCGCGGAGGCCGACGAGTCGGACGGCTCGTTCCTCAACTACGCGCCGGCCGTGGCGGTCGTCACGAACGTCGAGGCCGACCACCTCGACCACTACGGCTCGCAGGAGGCGTTCGAGCAGGCGTTCGTCGACTTCGCCGCCCGCATCACCCCGGACGGCTGGCTGGTCGCCTGCGCCGACGACGCGGGCTCGGCCCGGCTCGCGGCCGCGCACCGGCAGGCCGGGGGGCGCGCGGTGACGTACGGCACCTCGGCCGGGGCCGACGTCGTCGTGCGCGACGTCGTGGTCGGGGCGGGGACGGCGCGAGCCACGGTGGGAGGCGGGCCGCTCGGTCCGGGAGGCCACGTGCTGGACCTCGCCGTGCCGGGGGCGCACAACGTCCTCAACGCGACCGCGGCCGTCGTGACGGCCGTGCTCCTCGGCGTGGACCCGGCCGACGCCGTGCGCGGCGCGGCGGGTTTCGTCGGCACCGGGCGCCGGTTCGAGCCCAAGGGGGAGGCGGCCGGCGTCCGGGTCTTCGACAGCTACGACCACCACCCCACAGAGGTGGAGGCCCTGTTGACGGCCGCACGCCCGGCGGCCGGGGAGGGGCGGGTCCTGGTGCTCTTCCAGCCCCACCTGTACTCGCGGACCCGTGCCTTCGCGGACCGTTTCGCGCGAGCGCTGGAGCTGGCGGACGAGGTCGTCGTGACCGGCGTCTACCGTGCGCGGGAGGACGTCGACCCGACGGTCACCGCACGCACGATCGCGGACCTCTCCCGTGGCACCCGGTCGGGCGGGCGGCTCCGCGCGGTCGAGGACCGGCTCGAGGCCGCGGACGCCGTCGCCGACCTCGCGCGCCCGGGTGACCTGGTGATCACGGTCGGAGCGGGCGACGTGACCGAGCTCGCCGGGGTGATCCTGGCCCGGCTCCGCACCGGGCACGGCGTGGCGGGTCCCGGCGACGGGGCCGACGGCGCGACCATGGGGTGATGCGCCCGCCACCTCGTCCTCGCACGCCCCAGCGCCCGTCGTCCGCGTCGGGTGCCGGCTCGGCGCGCAGCGCGGCGAGCCCGGCGCGGCCGGCGGAGCGTCCGGCGAGGCCGGCCGGCCGGGCGGTCGAGCGCTCGGCGAGCAGCGCGGCGAGCGCCGCGAGCCCGAGCAGCGCCGCAACCACGAGCAGTGCCGCGGGCGCCGCCGGCACCGGCTCGCCCGGGCGCGTGTCCTCGGCGATGGCCGACCGGCTGGCGGAGCGCTCGGCCATGCGGCGCCACCGTTCGTGGCGCCTCGTGGTCGCCGTCGTGCTCGTGCTCGCCCTGCTGGGCGGGGCGGGGTGGGTCGCCGGCTGGTCGGAGCTGCTCGCGCTCGAGCGCAGCGAGGTGAGCGTGTCGGGCGCGGGCACCACGGTCGACGCGGACAGGGTCCGCGAGGTGGTCGAGGCCGCGGCCGGGACGCCCTTGCTGCGGATCGACACCGGGGGGATGCGCCGCGAGATCCTCGGGCTCCGCGGTGTCAAGGACGTGAGCGTCCAGCGGTCGTGGCCCCAGGGGATCCAGGTGCTGCTGACCGCCCGGGAGCCGGTCGCGGCGGTGCCCGACGGGGACCGGTACGTCCTGCTCGACGCGGAGGGCGTGCGGGTGGGATCGCGCCAGAAGGCGCCGCGGAAGCTCCCCGTCGTTTCGGTGCCGCTGGACGAGGAGTCGGCGGACAGCCTGCGGGCCGCGCTGGCCGTGGTCGCCGCCCTGCCGGTGGAGCTGGCCCTCGAGGTCGAGCAGGTCAGCGCGCAGACCCAGGACGACGTCGAGACCGTCCTGCGCGACGGCGTGAGCGTGCGCTGGGGCGGGGAGACGAGCCTGCCCCTCAAGGTGGAGGTCGTCCAGACCTTGCGGGAGGTGGCGGCGGACGCGGGCGTGATCGACGTGTCGTCGCCCGAGCTCCCGGTCACCCGGTGAGCCCGAGCGGTCGCGACACGCCGGGCCACGTCCGGCGGGCGCCGCTCCGGGCGACCTACCGTCGTCACAGCAGCAACCTGACATAACTCTCACCTTCAACTACAACCTGAAGGTTGAACGACGGCGGTGGGGTCAGGACCCGGAACGACCCGAGAGGCAACGACGTGGCAACTCCGCAGAACTACCTGGCAGTGATCAAGGTGGTCGGCATCGGCGGTGGCGGCGTGAACGCCGTGAACCGCATGATCGAGGTCGGCCTCAAGGGCGTCGAGTTCATCGCCATCAACACCGACGCCCAGGCGCTGCTGATGTCGGACGCCGACGTCAAGCTCGACGTCGGGCGCGAGCTCACCCGCGGCCTGGGGGCCGGCGCCGACCCCGAGGTCGGGCGCAAGGCCGCCGAGGACCACGAGGAGGAGATCGAGGACGTCCTGCGCGGGGCGGACATGGTCTTCGTCACCGCCGGCGAGGGCGGCGGCACGGGCACCGGCGGCGCGCCCGTCGTGGCCCGCATCGCCCGCTCGTTGGGGGCGCTGACCGTCGGCGTCGTGACGCGGCCGTTCACCTTCGAGGGTCGGCGCCGCTCGGTCCAGGCAGAGCAGGGCATCGAGGCGCTCCGCGAGGAGGTCGACACCCTCATCGTGATCCCGAACGACCGCCTGCTGTCCATGTCCGACAAGAGCGTCTCGGCGATCGCCGCGTTCCACTCGGCGGACCAGGTCCTGCACTCCGGTGTCCAGGGCATCACGGACCTCATCACCACCCCCGGACTGATCAACCTCGACTTCGCCGACGTCAAGTCGGTGATGCAGGGTGCGGGATCGGCCCTGATGGGCATCGGCTCTGCCCGCGGGGAGGATCGGGCGGTGCAGGCCGCCGAGCTGGCGATCTCCTCGCCGCTGCTCGAGGCCTCGATCGACGGCGCCCACGGCGTGCTGCTGTCCATCCAGGGCGGCAGCGACCTCGGGCTGTTCGAGGTGCACGAGGCGGCGCGCCTGGTGCAGGAGGCGGCCCACCCGGAGGCGAACATCATCTTCGGCACGGTCATCGACGACGCCCTCGGTGACGAGGTGCGCGTCACGGTCATCGCGGCGGGGTTCGACGGCGGTCTGCCGAAGACCCGGGAGGACTCCCGCGCCCTGGGTCAGGTGGCCGGGGCCGCTTCGCCGGCCGTCGCCGACAGCGCCCGGACGGCCCCCGCGGCCTCCTCGCCGCAGGGGGGCTCGCCGGCGACCGCCCCGGTGCCCGCCGCCGAGCCGGCGCACGCCAGGCCGAGGCCCATCCCTGCTGACCCCGACGACGTCCCCGCGAGCCTGCAGCCGGTGGGCTCCGGTCAGGCGCGGCCCGCCTTCACCGTGGTCGAGGACGGCGAGGGCGTGACCGTGGAGCGGCCGGTCGAGGTGCCGCGGGTGGCCGAGAGGTCCCGGCCGGAGCCCGAGCTCGACGTGCCCGACTTCCTGAAGTGACGTCGTCGGCCACCTGGGCCCAGGAGGCGCTCTTGCCCGCGGACCTCGGAGCAGGACTGCTGCGTGTGGACCTCGGTCCGGGCGTCGTGGCCGGTTTCACCACGCGGCACGGCGGCGTGTCTCCCGCGCCCTGGTCCTCGCTCGACCTCGCCACGTCGACGGGCGACGAGGAGGCCCGGGTGCGTCGCAACCGTGAGCAGCTGGCCGGATGGATCGGGGCGCCCGTCGCCTTCGCCACCCAGGTGCACGGTGCCACGGTGCTGGCGCTCGGCGGTGCGGAGCGCACCGAGTGGGAGTCGGTGACGCCGCCGCTGAGCGCCGGCGAGGCCGACGCCCTCGTGACGGCCGAGGCCGGGCTGGGGCTCGGGGTCCTGGTGGCCGACTGCGTCCCGGTCCTCCTCGTCGATCCCGTCGCACGCGTCGCCGGTGTCGCCCACGCCGGGCGGCGAGGGCTCGTGGCCGGCGTCGTGGACCGTGCGGTCGACGCGATGGTCGCGCGCGGAGCCAGCAGGGACGGGCTGCGCGCCGCCGTCGGCCCGGCCGTCTGCGGTGCGTGCTACGAGGTGCCGGAGGCCCTGCGCGACGAGGTGACCGCCGTCGTGCCGGAGGCGTGGGCCACGACCGCCTCGGGCACCCCCGCGCTCGACCTGCCGGCCGGCGTGCTGGCCCGCCTGTCGGCGATGGGCGTTCCGGCCGACCGGGTGGAACGGTGCACGCGCACCGACCCGGATCTCTTCTCGCACCGTCAGGCCACGGCCGCGGGCGAGGTCACCGGGCGCCAGGCGGGAGTGATCGTCCTCGCCTGAGTCCGTGCGGCACCCGGCGTGTCGTGCGCCGCTTACCGCGCGGTGCTGGTTACCGTCAAGTCACAGACCTACCGACGAAACGGAGCAGGGCGATGGGCGGAGCGCTTCGCAAGACCATGCTGTACCTGGGGCTGGCCGACGACCAGCGCCCTGACGGGGAGTACCTCGACGAGTTCGACGAGGAGCTGGAGCCGGTGCGTGACGACGACTACCAGGCCGAGGTCACGCCTCTGCACCGGGACGGAGCACCGATGGACGCGTTCGCCGGGGGAGACCTGCGGCGGATCACGACGATCCACCCCCGGTCGTACAACGACGCCCGGCTCATCGGGGAGGCCTTCCGCGGTGGCACCCCGGTCATCATGAACCTGTCCGACATGGACGACGCCGACGCCAAGCGTCTCGTCGACTTCTCGGCCGGGCTCATCTTCGGCCTGCACGGGTCGATCGAGCGGGTGACGAACAAGGTCTTCCTGCTCTCGCCCGAGCACGTCGAGATCACGGGCGAGGAGCAGGTCGCCGAGCGACCCGACCCCCGTGCCGGCGCGTTCTACAACCAGAGCTGAGACCAACCACGACGCGCGGCCCGGGAGCGCCCCCCGGGCCGCGCGTCGTGCGTCCGGTAGGTTGCCCTCGTGAGTGTGATCTTCGGCGTCGTCTACTTCGCCCTGTTCCTGTTCCTCGTCTGCCTGATCGTCCGCCTCGTCTTCGACTGGGTGCAGGTCTTCGCCAGGGAGTGGCGTCCGCGCGGCATCGTGCTGGTGATCGCCGAGGCCGTGTACACGGTCACGGACCCGCCGCTGCGTGCGCTGCGCCGCGTCATCCCGCCGTTGAGCCTGGGCAGCATCCGCCTCGACCTGGCGTTCCTCGTGCTGTTCCTGGCCACGTCGATCCTGCTGCGCGTCGCCGGCGCGCTCGCGGCGAGCTTCTGAGCATCCCCGTGCGGCGGCGGCGGCGCGCGCCGACGCGCGCCGACCCGGCGTGCGTCCCGCGACACGCGGGACCAACTGCCGTCGGACCTGTGAAGACACCGTGAGCGCGACCCGCCCGGGGGGCCGTCGCCGCGGGCGTCGGCTACCGTGGGCATCCACGGACGCTCCGGGTCCGTGCACTGGACCGCGCTACGGCAACGAGGTGACACGATGGCACTGCTGACGGCAGAGGACATCCTCAACAAGAAGTTCTCGGCGACCAAGTTCCGCGAGGGATACGACGTCGAAGAAGTCGACGACTTCCTCGACGAGGTCGTCCGCACGCTCACGTCCGTGCAGGAGGAGAACGACGACCTGCGCTCCAAGCTGGCCGCGGCCGAGCGCCGCGTCGGTGAGCTGAGCCGCAGCGATGCCGCGCAGCAGTCCGCCGAGCAGCCTGACGTCGCGGCGCAGGTCCAGGCGGCGGCCGCGGCCGCCGCGGCAGCACCGCCGGCGGGCGACAAGCCGCACGCGGAGCCCGAGTCGGCCACCGGCATGCTCCAGCTGGCGCAGAAGCTGCACGACGACTACGTGCGCTCGGGCCAGGAGGAGGGCGACCGCCTGATCTCCGAGGCGAAGTCCGAGGGCAGCCGCATCGTGCGGGAGGCGGAGGAGACGAGCCACCGCACGCTCTCGCAGCTCGAGCAGGAGCGCTCGCTCCTCGAGCGCAAGATCGACGAGCTCCGGCTGTTCGAGCGGGACTACCGCACGCGGCTCAAGAGCTTCCTGCAGAACCTGCTCGGCGACCTGGACGCGCGCGGTTCGGCGCTCCCGCCCCAGCGGCAGAACGCCAACGCGGGACGTCCCCAGGAACTCTGAGCGGACCTCCGGAGCGGTCCCTGCGCGGACCGGCCCCACCGCAGGACACGCCACGTCGGCGCGTGCTGTTGTGCGGGCCGGTCCGCGCACTTACGCTGCGGTGACCTCACGAACGGAAGGGCAGCGAATGGCCAAGCTCTCCACCTCCCAGCGGGACACGGTCCGGGAAGAGTTCCCGAACCTCGCGCGGGACGTCAAGAACTTCCCCGTCCGTGACGGGGAGGACCCCTGGACCCTCCAGGAGGTGTCCGAGCTCGCGCTGCTCCTGCTGGAGGACCGCGAGCGCTTCACCCGCGAGCTGGCCGCGGCCGACGCCGAGCTGAGCGACCTGCTGCGCAACTCCGGCGACGGCGCCGGCGACGACCAGGCCGACTACGGCTCGAGCGCACTCGAGCGCGAGCAGGAGCTGACGCTGGTCAACAACCTGCGCGACCTGCTGGCGCAGACGACGCACGCGCTCGACCGGATCCGCAGCGGCACCTACGCCACGTGCGAGATCACGAACCACCCGATCGGCAAGGCGCGGCTGCAGGCCTTCCCCCGGGCGACCCTGTCGGTCGAGGCGAAGGCGCGCGAGGAGCGTCGCTGACCGTAGAATCGGGCGCGATGTCCTCCACGCCCACCGGTGCCCAGCCGGTTCCTGAGATCCCCGACGAGCCCGAGGCCGCCTCCTCGACGCCTCCCTCCGAGCCGTCCGCACACCGGGGGCGGCTGGGCCGGTGGGCACTCCTGCTGGCGGGCGCCGTCCTCGTGGTCGACCAGCTCACGAAGTGGTGGGCGCTGACAGCCCTCACCGAGGGCGTGCGGGTCCCGCTGCTGGGCGACCTGCTCGGGCTCACCCTCGTCTTCAACCCCGGGGCCGCGCTGTCCATCATGGCCAACGGCTACACGTGGGTCCTGACGATCGTGGTCGTGGCGGTCGTCGTGGTGATCTTCCGTGCGATGCGGCGGCTCGGCTCCGTGGGCTGGACCGTCGCCCTCGGGCTGCTGCTCGGCGGCGCCCTGGGCAACCTCGTCGACCGGCTGCTGCGCGAACCAGGATTCGCCCGGGGCGAGGTCGTCGACATGATCGCCTACGCCGACTTCTTCGTCGGCAACGTCGCCGACATCGCGATCGTCGTCGCGGCCGGCCTCATCGTGGTGCTCTCCTTCCGCGGTGTGGGCATCGACGGCAGCCGCGAGGCCCGGGACGCCGCCTGATGGTGGCGCGGACGCTGCCGGTGCCGGACGGCCTGGTGGGCGAACGGGTGGACGTCGCCCTCGGGCGCATGCTGGGTTTCTCGCGCACCCAGGCGGCGGAGCTCGCCGCCGGGGGTGCCGTCCGGCTCGACGGCCGCGAGGTCGGCAAGTCGGACCGTCTCACCCCGGGTGGCTGGCTGGAGGTCGACGTGCCGGAACCCACCTCGGCACCGGCGGTCGTCGCGGAGCCCGTCGAGGGGATGCGGATCGCCTACGAGGACGACGACGTCGTGGTGGTCGACAAGCCGGTCGGCGTGGCGGCGCACCCGTCGCCGGGGTGGACGGGGCCGACGGTGGTCGGCGCGCTGGCGGCGGCGGGCTACCGCATCTCCACGTCCGGGGCGGCCGAGCGGCAGGGCATCGTGCACCGGCTCGACGTCGGGACCTCCGGGCTGATGGCGGTGGCCAAGAGCGAGGCGGCGTACACCGGGCTGAAGCGTGCGTTCAAGGAGCGCACCGTGGACAAGGTCTACCACGCGCTCGTCCAGGGCCACCCCGAACCGACCACCGGGACGATCGACGCACCGCTCGGTCGGCACCCGCACCACGACTACCGGTTCGCGGTGGTGGCGGAGGGCAAGCCGTCCGTGACGCACTACGAGGTGCTGGAGATGCTGCCCGCGGCCTCGTTGGCCGAGGTGCACCTGGAGACGGGGCGCACGCACCAGATCCGCGTGCACTTCTCGGCGCTGCGGCACCCGCTCGTGGGCGACCTCACGTACGGCGCGGACCCGGTGCTGGCGTCGAAGGTCGGGCTCACGCGGCAGTGGCTGCACGCGATGCGCCTCGGGTTCGAGCACCCGCTGACCGGTGGTCGCGTCGAGGTCACCAGCGAGTACCCCGACGACCTGGAGACGGCGCTCGAGGTCGTCCGCGGCGCCTACGCCTGACGGGTACTTGTCCGCGGGACCTTTCGCCCGTTAGAGTCGCGACGACGGGTGACACGAGTCACCCGCGACCTCGACGAGGAGGACGCATGTCATCACCTCACGCACCGGCCCGGGCGACCGCACGACGACGGCACCACCGGCTCGTACCCACCGTCGCCGCAGGAGCAGCCCTCGTGACCGCCATCGCCACCGTCCCCGGCGCGCAGGCCGCCCCGCCCGACGCGGCCGCCCCCACCGCCCCGGACTTCGGCCCGAACGTGACCGTGTTCGGCCCGGACACGCCCCAGGACGAGATCCAGGCGACCATGGACGCCCTGCACGCCCAGCAGGTCGACGCCGAGATGGGCACGGACCGGCACGCCGTCTACTTCCTGCCCGGCACCTACGGCTCGGCAGAGGACCCGCTGCAGTTCGGCGTCGGGTACTACACCGAGGTGGCCGGTCTCGGCGAGTCCCCGCAGGACGTGGCCGTCGAGGGCGCCATCGAGGTACGTAACCGCTGCCTGTCGGACGACCCCGAGAACCCCAACTGCATCGCGCTGGTCAACTTCTGGCGGACGATCTCCAACCTGGCTCTCGACGTGAACACCGCCGGCCAGGGCGGGTGCGAGGCCACGACCAACTTCTGGGCCGTCTCCCAGGCCGTCTCGATGCGACGCCTCGACGTGCGCGGTCCGCTGTCGCTCATGGATTACTGCACGGCCGGACCGCAGTACGCCAGCGGCGGCTTCATCGCCGACTCCCGCTTCGACACCCAGGTGACCAACGGCTCGCAGCAGCAGTGGCTGACCCGCAACAGCGAGCTCGGCGGCGGCTGGTCCAACGCGGTGTGGAACCAGGTCTTCGCCGGGGTCGAGGGCGCACCGAGCGAGGACAACTTCCCGACGGAGCCGTACACGACGCTCGACACCACACCGGTGAGCCGCGAGAAGCCGTACCTGTTCGTCGACGACGCCGGCCGCTACCAGGTGCGCGTCCCCGCCGCGCAGACCGAGACCCGCGGGGTCTCGTGGGCCGACGGCGCCACGCCGGGGCGCACCGTGCCGATCACGGACTTCTACGTCGCGAAGCCCGGCGACTCGGTGGCGACCATCAACAGCCATCTCGCACGCGGCAAGCACCTGCTGCTCACGCCCGGGGTCTACGACGTCGACCGGAGCATCGCCGTCAAGCGCCCCGGCACCGTGGTGCTCGGCATGGGCCACGCCACGCTCACCGCCGTCGACGGCGCCGTGCCGCTGACGGTCGCCGACACCTCCGGCGTCGTCGTGGCGGGCGTCTCCATCGACGCCGGCACCGTGGAGTCCCCGGCGCTGCTCCGGGTGGGCAAGGAGCACGGCAAGAACCACCGGTCCGACCCGGTCGACCCGATCACGCTGTCCGACGTGTACTTCCGCGTCGGCGGGCCGCACGTCGGCAAGGCGGACGTCGCGCTGGAGGTCAACGCGCACGACGTGCTCATCGACCACACCTGGGTGTGGCGCGGCGACCACGGCGTGGAGGGCTTCCCGACGGACGGGTCGGCGGGCGTCAACGGCGACACGGAGCGCTGGGCCACCAACGTCGGACGCAACGGCGTCGTGGTGAACGGCGACCGGGTCACCGCGACGGGGCTGTTCGTCGAGCACTTCCAGGAGCACAACACGATCTGGAACGGCGAGGACGGCACCGTGGTGCTCTACCAGAACGAGCTGCCCTACGACCCGCCCACCCAGGCGGACTGGACCCAGCCCGACGGCACCCTCGGCTGGGAGGGCTACAAGGTCGCCGACGACGTCGAGCGGCACCGGCTCTTCGGTGCGGGCGTGTACGTGTTCAACCAGAACAACCCGGAGATCGTCACCGAGAACGGGTTCTCTGTGCCGCAGGTACCGGGCGTCCAGCTGCACCACGTCATGACGGTCAACCTCAGCGCCGGCACCATCCAGCACGTCGTCAACGGCGTGGGTGACGCGGTCCCGCCGTCGACCTCGGGGTCCCCGGAGTACGTGGTGGACTACCCGGCGCCCTGACCTCGCCCCGGCCCCGCCCCACGGCCGTGGGGCGGGGCCGGCTCACGTCGAGGAGCGGACGACGACGCGCGCCGGGTCGTCCGGCCACGGTGGCGGTCCCTGTCCGTCCAGCACCGCCAGCACGCTGGCCGCCAGGTGCTCCGACTGCGGGGTCACGGGCTGTGCCACCGTGGTCAGCGGGGGCGTCGTCACCCGGGCGGCGGGAGCGTCGTCGACGCCGATCACCGCGAGGTCGTCGGGGACCGTCAGACCGGCGTCCCGTGCCCCGGCGAGCACCGCCTGCGCGACCTCGTCGTTGTACGCGGCGACGGCGGTGACCCCTTCGGCGTGCCAGGCGCGGACCGTGCCGGTGGCCGGCTCGTCGGCCGGTACGGCGGCCTGGCGCGGTGCGGGGAGCCGACGAGCCGCGCAGGCGTCACGGACCCCCGCGAACCGGGCGTCCCCGAACCGGCGCAGCCGGTCGTCGGTCGTCGTGGCGAACGCGACGGACCGGTGCCCGCGGGACGCCAGGTGGTCGACCTGGAGCACGGCCAGGTCGTGCTGCGAGCGGTCGAACGCGCCGCCGTCGGCCGGTTCCACCGATCCCACGACGGCGATCCCGGCCTGCTCCATCGCCCGGACGTCCTCGGCGGCGAACGGCGCCAGCCCGACGACGGCACGCGGCGTCACGGCCCGCCACAGCTCCGCCAGCGCGCGGGAGTCGCGGTGGTGGTGGACGAGCACGAACAGCCCGCGCTCGGCGAGCACGTCGGTGAGGTGGTCCAGGAGGGAGTCCACGACGGGCCCGGTCGGCCAGTCGGGCAGCACGCAGACGACCAGGTCGCTGCGGCCGCGCCGCAGCGTCCGTGCGGCCGCCGACGGCGCGTAGCCGAGCCGCGCGGCCGTGCTGCGGACGTGCTCGCGGGTCGCCTCGGAGACCGACGCCCCGGGCGTGTCGTTGAGCACGTAGCTGACGGTCGTGCGGGAGACCCCCGCGGCGCGGGCGACGTCGGCGCTCGTCACTGAGGCCACCGCTCCTCCTTCTCCGGCCGGACGTTGGGAGCACTGTACTGGGCACGGCCGGCCGTGACGGCGATCCGGCGAGGGGCGTCGTCGAAGGTCGGTGGTGCCTCCTAGACTCGACCCCATGCCGGACGCACCTGAGAAGAACGACGACTTCGTCCACCTCCACGTCCACACCGAGTACTCGATGCTGGACGGCGCGGCGCGGATGAACGACCTGTTCACCGAGGTGGCTCGGCTGGGCCAGAAGGCCATCGCGATCACCGACCACGGGTACCTCTTCGGGGCGTTCGACTTCTGGAGCACGGCGCAGAAGTTCGGGGTCAAGCCGATCATCGGGGTCGAGGCGTACGTCACGCCGGGCACGAGCCGGCACGACCGCACGAAGGTCCTGTGGGGGGAGCAGGGCCAACGGCGCGACGACGTCTCCGCGGGCGGCGCGTACACCCACATGACCCTGTGGTCCCGGGACAACACGGGCATGCACAACCTGTTCCGGGCGTCGTCGCTGGCGTCCCTGGACGGCCAGATGGGCAAGTGGCCGCGCATGGACCGCGAGCTGCTGGAGACCTATTCCGAAGGGCTGATGGCCACCTCGGGCTGCCCGTCGGGAGAGATCCAGACGCGCCTGCGCCTCGGCCAGTGGGACGAGGCCGTCCGGGCCGCCGGGGAGTACCAGGACATCTTCGGCAAGGAGAACTACTTCGTCGAGCTGATGGACCACGGGATCGAGATCGAGTCCCGCACGTCCAAGGACCTGCTGCGGCTGGCCGAGCACATCGGGGCCCCGCTCGTGGCGACGAACGACCTGCACTACACCAAGCAGGAGGACTCCCACGCGCACGAGGTGCTGCTCGCGGTCAACTCTGGCTCGACCCTCGACGAGCCGACCTACGACCAGGGTGGCAGCCGGTTCGCGTTCAGCGGCGACAACTTCTACGTCAAGTCCGGTGCGGAGATGCGGCGGCTCTTCGCGGAGATGCCGGAGGCGGTCGACAACACGCTGCTCATCGCCGAGCGGTGCGAGGTCTCGTTCGACACCGGCGCGAACTACATGCCGAACTTCCCGGTGCCCGAGGGCGAGGACGAGATCTCCTGGTTCGTCAAGGAGGTCGAGCACGGCCTGCACCGCCGCTACCCGGCGGGAGTCCCGGACGAGGTCCGCGCGCAGGCGAAGTACGAGACCGAGGTCATCATCCAGATGGGCTTCCCCGGGTACTTCCTCGTGGTCGCCGACTTCATCAACTGGGCCAAGGAGCAGGGGATCCGCGTCGGCCCGGGCCGTGGCTCGGCGGCCGGCTCGATGGTCTCCTACGTCATGGGCATCACCGAGCTCGACCCGCTCGAGCACGGTCTGATCTTCGAGCGGTTCCTCAACCCGGAGCGCGTCTCCATGCCCGACGTCGACGTCGACTTCGACGAGCGCCGGCGCTCCGAGGTCATCCGCTACGTGAGCGACAAGTACGGCGACGACCGGGTGGCGATGATCGTCACCTACGGCTCGATCAAGGCCAAGCAGGCGCTCAAGGACGCGTCGCGGGTCCTCGGCTTCCCGTTCGCCATGGGGGAGAAGCTCACCAAGGCGATGCCGCCGCCCGTCATGGGCAAGGACATCCCGCTGTCCGGGATCTTCGACCCCTCGCACGAGCGCTACTCCGAGGCCGCCGAGTTCCGGCAGGTCCACGACACCGACCCCGAGGCGCAGCGCGTCGTGGAGACCGCGCGGGGGATCGAGGGGCTCAAGCGGCAGTGGGGCGTGCACGCGGCGGGCGTGATCATGTCCAGCGAGCCGCTCATCGACGTCATCCCGATCATGCGGCGCCCGCAGGACGGCGCGGTCATCACGCAGTTCGACTACCCGACGTCCGAGGGCCTCGGCCTGATCAAGATGGACTTCCTCGGGCTGCGGAACCTGACGATCCTCGACGACGCGCTCGAGAACATCATCATGAACGGCAAGGACGCGGTCGAGATCGAGCACGTCCCGCTCGACGACGTCGCCACCTACGAGCTGCTGGCCCGCGGCGAGACCCTGGGCGTCTTCCAGCTCGACGGCGGGCCGATGCGCTCGCTCCTGCGGCAGATGCGCCCGGACAAGTTCGACGACCTCTCCGCCGTCATCGCGCTGTACCGCCCGGGCCCGATGGGCATGAACTCGCACGTGAACTACGCGCTGCGCAAGAACGGCCTGCAGAAGATCGAGCCGATCCACCCCGAGACGGCCGAGCCGCTGTCCGAGGTCCTGGACGAGACCTACGGTCTCATCGTCTACCAGGAGCAGGTGCAGCGCGCCGCGCAGATCCTCGCGGGCTACTCGCTCGGGCAGGCGGACCTGCTGCGGCGTGCCATGGGCAAGAAGAAGCCCGAGGTGCTGGCCAAGGAGTTCGTCAACTTCGAGGCCGGCTGCAAGGAGCGCGGCTACTCGGACGCCGCGATCAAGGCGGTCTGGGACGTGCTCGTGCCGTTCGCCGGCTACGCGTTCAACAAGGCCCACTCGGCCGGGTACGGGCTGGTCGCCTACTGGACGGCCTACCTCAAGGCGAAGTACCCCACCGAGTACATGGCGGGGCTCCTGCAGTCCGTGCGGGACGACAAGGACAAGATGGCGCTGTACCTCGGCGAGTGCCGTCGGATGCGCATCACCGTCCTGCCGCCCGACGTCAACGAGTCGGCGGCGAAGTTCACGGCCGTGGGCGACGACATCCGCTTCGGGCTGACGGCCGTCCGCAACGTCGGCGCGAACGTGGTCTCGGCGATCATCGCGGCCCGCGAGGAGCACGGCGACTTCACGTCGTTCACCGACTTCCTGGACAAGGTGCCGGCGGTGGTCTGCAACAAGCGCACCATCGAGTCGCTGATCAAGGCCGGGGCCTTCGACTCCCTCGGGCACCCGCGTCGCGCCCTGCTGGTGGTCCACGAGCAGGCCGTGGACTCGGTGATCTCGGTCAAGCGGGAGGAGGCCAAGGGACAGTTCGACCTCTTCGCCGACCTGGCCGCGACCGACGAGAAGATGAGCTTCAGCGTCGACGTGCCGGACCTGCCCGACTGGGACAAGAAGCAGCTGCTCGCGTTCGAGCGGGAGATGCTGGGGCTGTACGTCTCGGACCACCCCTTGTCCGGCATGGAGCACGTGCTGGCCCGTGCGGCCGACACGTCGATCGCGTCGCTCATGGCCGACGAGGGCCGTCCGGACGGTTCCTCCGTCACCGTCGCCGGGCTGCTGACCTCCGTGCAGCGCAAGATGAGCAAGAACGGCAACCCGTGGGCGGCGGTGACCATCGAGGACCTGGAGGGCTCCGTCGAGGTCATGTTCTTCGGCGAGACCTACCTGGCCTACTCGACGGTGCTCGCCGAGGACCAGGTGGTCACGCTCAAGGGTCGGGTCCGCCGGCGCGACGAGCAGATGCAGCTGCAGGCGCAGGAGGTCACCCTCCCGGACACCTCGGCCGTGGCGGACTCGCCGGTGCAGGTGACCGTGCCGCACACCCGGTGCGTCGAGCCCGTGATGGTCCGGCTGCGCGAGGTGCTGGTCTCGCACCCGGGGCCGGCCGAGGTCCACGTGCACGTGGCCGAGCCCGGCAAGAAGACCGTGGTCCGGGCGGCCGACCGGCTCCGGGTGGAGAAGTCGCCGGCGCTCTTCGGCGACCTCAAGGCCCTGCTCGGCCCGAGCTGCCTCTCGTGAGCGCCGGCTGGGACGACGGCAGCGCGGACCACCGGTTCCGCGTGGTGCCGGCCGTCTACCTGCTGCTGCGCCGTGAGGGGCAGGTGCTGCTGCAGCTGCGCGCCGGCACGGGATTCATGGACGGGTACTGGGCGGCCGGCGCGGCCGGCCACGTGGAGCCGGACGAGTCGGTGCTCGAGGCCGTCGTGCGGGAGGCGCGCGAGGAGCTGGGGGTGACCGTCGCGCCGTCGGACCTCGAGGCGCTGACGGTCTCGCACCGCGGGCTGCCCGGCGGCCCGGCCCTGGAGCAGCGGGTGGACTTCTTCTTCGCGGTGAGCCGCTGGCAGGGCGACCCGGTGCTGCAGGAGCCGGACAAGGCGGCGGACCTGCGCTGGTTCCCGTTCGTGCACCTGCCCGAGCCGGTCGTGCCCCACGAGCTGGCGGTGCTGCGTGCCCTGCACGACGGCGCGGTGCCGCGCATCACGGTCCGCGGCTTCGGTGGCTCGGACGCCGACGCCTGAGCGTAGGCTCGCGTCCGTGATCCGACTCAACCCCGAGCAGCTCGTCTTCGTCACGGAACGACACCTCGCGACGCTGACCACCCTGCGCGCCGACGGCACGCCCCACGTGGTCCCGGTCGCCTTCACCTGGGACGCCGACCAGGGCATCGTGCGCATCACCGCGCGGCGCACGTCGGTGAAGGCACGCAACGCCCGCCGTCGGGGGCCCGACGGCGAGCCGCCACGGGCAGCGGTCTGCCAGGTCGACGGTGGCCGGTGGATGACGCTCGAGGGCACCATCACCGTCGTCGAGGACGCCGACGAGGTGGCCGAGGCCGTGCGGCGCTACGCGAAGCGGTTCCGGCAGCTGCAGCACGACCCGGACCGGATCGTGCTGCAGCTCGCGGCCGACCGGGTGATGGCGTCCGCCTACATGTCGTCCTGAACGACGACGGCGGTCTCCTCGCCCTCGGGACCGACGACGGTCACGCGTGCTCCGGGGCGCAGCTGGCGGCCGCGCCGGGTCTCCGTCTCGCCGTCGACGCGCACGTCGCCGTCGGCCACGAGGTCGCGGGCATGGTTGCCCGACTCGGCAAGCCCGGCCAGCTTGAGGAACTGGCCGAGCCGGATGACGTCGTCGCGGATGGGGACCTCGAGGGGGGTGTCCATGCTCCGTATTGTCCCAGCGCCCACCGTCCGGGACGACCGGCCGGCCTGCTCCGGCACGACCTAGACTGGTGCGCGTGATCCAACGCATCGACCTCCGTGGACAGGTCCTGTCCCGCACCGAGCTGCTCCGGGTGCTGCCGCGCCCCGAGATCGGCGTGGAGCAGGCCGTCGACGCCGTCGCCCCGATCCTGACCGACGTCCGGGCCCGTGGCGCCGCCGCGCTGCGCGACCTGGGCGAGCGTTTCGACGGGGTGCGTCCGGGCCATCTGCGGGTACCCCGGCACGCGCTCGACGAGGCGCTGGCCGGCCTCGACCCCGTCGTCCGC
The DNA here is from genome assembly GCF_023015685.1 of Isoptericola sp. S6320L. Classification (NCBI taxonomy): domain Bacteria; kingdom Bacillati; phylum Actinomycetota; class Actinomycetes; order Micrococcales; family Promicromonosporaceae; genus Isoptericola; species Isoptericola sp. S6320L. The sequence continues at coordinate 39,837 of NZ_JALKAT010000007.1, read as the reverse complement.
GACGGGCTCGAGGAGGCGATCGCCCGGGTGCGCGCCGTGCACGCCGACCAGGTGCCCACCGAGCACACCACCGTCCTGGCGGACGGCGCGGAGGTGCGGCAGCGATGGATCCCAGTCCAGCGCGTGGGCCTTTACGCGCCGGGAGGCCTGGCGGTCTACCCGTCGTCCGTGATCATGAACGTGGTCGCCGCCCAGGAGGCGGGCGTGCCCGCCCTGGCCGTCGCCTCGCCGCCGCAGAAGGCCTCCGGCGGGCTCCCGCACCCGACCATCCTGGCCGCGTGCGCGCTGCTCGGCGTCGACGAGGTCTACGCGGTCGGCGGCGCCCAGGCGGTCGCGATGTTCGCCTACGGTGCGGCCGGGAGCGAGCCCGTCGACGGCGAGGTCCTCTGCGAGCCGGTGGACGTCGTCACGGGGCCCGGCAACGTCTACGTCGCAGCCGCCAAGCGGCTCGTACGCGGCGTCGTCGGCATCGACGCCGAGGCCGGTCCCACGGAGATCGCGGTCCTCGCCGACCACACGGCCGACGCGGGGCACGTGGCTCTCGACCTGGTCAGCCAGGCGGAGCACGACCTGATGGCGGCGTCGGTGCTGGTCACGCCGTCGGTGGAGCTCGCCGGTGCGGTGGAGGCCAAGCTGGTCGACCTCGCGGAGGCCACGAAGCACACCGCCCGGGTCACGACGGCGCTCGCAGGTCCGCAGTCGGCGGTGGTCCTGGTGGACGACGTCGAGCAGGGGCTGGCCGTGGTCGACGCCTACGGCGCCGAGCACCTGGAGATCCAGACCGAGGACGCCGCGGCGGTCGCTCAGCGCGTCCGGTCGGCCGGAGCGATCTTCGTCGGTCCGTACTCGCCGGTCTCCCTCGGTGACTACATGGCGGGCTCCAACCACGTGCTGCCCACCGGGGGCACGGCGCACTTCGCGAGTGGGCTGGGCGTGCACGCCTTCCTGCGGTCGGTGCAGGTGGTCGACTACTCCCGCGAGGCGCTGGCGAAGGTGGCCGACCGCATCGTGGCCGTCGCGAACGACGAGGACCTTCCCGCGCACGGCGAGGCGGTGCGCGGCCGCTTCTGAGCCGGTCGTGTCGGCGTGGGGTGGGACCATGGGGCCATGCCCGCCCCCTCCTCCAGGCCGCCCCGGCTCGACCCGCTCGTCGTCGGCGGGATCGTGGGCACGACGACGTTCCGCCGTGCCCAGGGGTACCAGCGCGCCGGCATGGTCGCCTCGTGGCGGTGGGACGGTCACGACCTGGTCCTCAGCGCGCGGGTCGCGGGCAGCGGGCCGCAGCCCTACGACTGCCGCATCTGGTTCGTGGTCGACGACGCGGGCCGCTACGCGTTCCACGACTCGTCCTGCTCCTGCCCCGTGGCCGTCGACTGCAAGCACGTCGCGGCCACGCTGCTCCACGTCCGCCCGCACGGCGAGGAGGGCACCAGCGGTACCGACGGCGGCGACTGGCGTGGCCGCCTGGCCGCCGTCACGGGCGTCGAGGGCCCGACGGCGTCAGCATCGGCGGGCGGTGTGCTGCCCGTGGCGCTGCGCTTCCGCCTCGACGGCGCCCTGGGTGAGGCCGCGCCGGGGCTGTCCGTCCGGCCGGTCGTCCCGTCGCGGAACGGGGGTTGGAAGACCGCCCCCGAGGCGAGCTGGGACGCCCTGACCCGCGGGCTCTACGCGTTCGCCGGCGTCCGAGCCACGCCGGCGCCCGAGGTGCGGCGCTGGTACGCCGACCTCGGCGCCACCCTGGGCGACGGCTCCGTGCGCGCCCGCGACGCGTGGCGCCCGCTGGGCGCCGGCGGGCGCGGCCTGTGGGCGCTCCTGGCCGAGGCGACCGATCTCGACATCCCGTTCGTCGGCCACGGTGCCCGTGACGAGGTCCACCTGGCGAGGACCGCGACGCTTCGGCTGGAGGTGGCGGCCTCGGTCGACGGCGTCCGCCTGTCCCCGGTGGTCGCGCACGACGGGGTCGACGCCGTCGGTGGGGCGCAGCTCGGCGCTGTCGGAGACACCGGCCTGTACGCCGTCGAGGCCGAGGACGGCCGGACCGTGCTCCGGATCGGCCCGACCCCCCGGCGGCTGGGGGAGGGGGCCCGCGAGCTCGTGGGGCTCGGCCCGACGGACGTCCCGGCGTCGGACGTGGACGAGTTCTTCACCGAGCACCTGCCCGCCCTGCGGCGCACCGCCCAGGTCGTCTCGGACGGCAGCGTCGACCTGCCCGAGAACCCTCGGCCGGTGCTCGTGGCCGCCGCCCGGTTCGGCTCTCCCGAGCAGGCCGAGCTGACCTGGTCGTGGCACTACCCGCGGGGCGACGGCGACCCGCGCACCGTCCCGCTGGCGGGTGGGGCGGTGGACCCGGCCCGCGACCCGCAGGCCGAGGCGGAGATCCGGGAGAAGGCCACCTCCGTGGTGCGCGGGATCGTCGGGTTCGAGCGGTTCGAGCTCGCCGACCACCAGCGGTTCACCGGGCTCGACGCCCTCGACCTGGCGCAGGACGTCCTCCCGGCGCTCGCGGCGACCGAGGTGCGCATCGAGGGTGACCCGGCACCCGACTACCACCACCTCGACGGCCCCGCGCGGGTGGTCGTGGAGGGCGCACCCTCGGGCCGTTCCGACTGGCTCGACCTCGGGATCTCGGTGACGGTCGCGGGCAAGGAAGTCCCGTTCACCCGGCTCTTCACGGCGCTCGCCCAGGGGCGCAAGCGCCTGCTCCTCGTCGACGGCTCGTGGCTGCGGCTGAACCAGCCCTCGCTGGGACGCCTGCGCTCGCTGATCGAGGAGGCCACCGCGCTCAGCGACCGGCCGGGACGGCTCAGCCTGAGCCGCTACGACACCCAGCTGTGGGGCGAGCTGGAGGACGCCGCGGACGAGGTGCGCGTCTCCGACCGGTGGCGGCGCTCGGTGGCGGACCTGCGCCGGATCGCCGACGGAGGGGGCACGCCGGTGCCCGTCGACGTGCCCGACGGGCTGCGGGCCGACCTGCGTCCGTACCAGCACCAGGCGTACGAGTGGCTCACCTACCTGTGGCGGCACGGGCTCGGCGGCATCCTCGCGGACGACATGGGGCTCGGGAAGACCGTCGAGACGCTCGCCTTCCTCGCCCGTGCCCGCGCGGAAGCAGCGGCCGACGGGCGCGCCGCGCCGCCGTTCGTCGTCGTCGCCCCCGCGTCCGTCGTCGGCAACTGGGTCGACGAGTCCACCCGGTTCACCCCAGGCCTCGACGTGGTGGCCCTGCCGGCCACCACCAAGAAGCTCGGTCGCAGCCTGGCGGAGCTCGTCAAGGATGTCGACGTCGTCGTCACGTCGTACGCCGTGTACCGGCTGGAGTTCGAGGCGTTCGCCGCGCTCGAGTGGTCCGGCCTCATCCTCGACGAGGCACAGTTCGCGAAGAACCCGCGCACCCGGGCGAACCAGACCGCCCGCCGGCTCGACACCCCGTTCAAGCTCGCGATCACGGGCACGCCGCTGGAGAACAACCTCACCGAGCTCTGGGCGATGCTCGCCATCGTGGCCCCGGGGCTGTACCCGTCGTTGCACCGGTTCCGGGCCGAGACGATCCGGCCCGTCGACGCTGCCGCGCAGGACGACGACGCCGCGGTCGTCGCGGCGGGCAACCGTGCGCTGGCACGGCTCAAGCGACGTATCCGCGTGCTGATGCTGCGGCGGACCAAGGCGCAGGTCGCTCCCGAGCTGCCTGCCCGGCAGGAGCAGGTGCTGAGGGTCCCGCTCGCGCCGGACCACCGCAAGGTCTACGACACCCACCTGCAGCGCGAGCGACAGCGCCTCCTGGGCCTGCTCACCGACTTCGAGGCCAACAAGGCCGCCATCTTCCGTTCCCTGACGACGCTGCGTCGCCTCGCCCTGGACGCCGCCCTGGTCGACGACGCCTACGCCGGGGTCACGTCGACCAAGTTGGACACCGTCGTCGACCAGCTCGTCGAGGTCGCCGCCGAGGGGCACCGTGCCCTCGTGTTCTCGCAGTTCACCTCGTTCCTGCGACGGGTCGAGCAGCGGTGCGCCGAGGCGGGCCTGCCCGTCGCCTACCTCGACGGGAGCACCCGTGACCGGGCGGGCGTCATCCGCGGCTTCAAGCAGGGCACCGCCCCGGTGTTCCTCATCAGCCTCAAGGCGGGCGGCGTCGGCCTCAACCTCACCGAGGCGGACTACGTCTACCTGCTGGACCCCTGGTGGAACCCGGCGGCCGAGGCGCAGGCGATCGACCGCACCCATCGCATCGGCCAGACGCGTCACGTCGTCGTCACCCGGATGGTCGCCGCCGACACCATCGAGGAGAAGGTGATGGCGCTCGCGCAGCGCAAGGCGGCACTGTTCGACGCGGTGCTCGACGACGACGCCGGAGCCTTCGCCGGGGCGCTCGCCGCCGACGACGTCCGCGGCCTGCTGGATCCTTAGCGCACGCCCAGCACGAAGGGGTGGACCGCCGCTGCTCCGGCCTGGCGCAGGAGCCTCGCCGCGACGGTCAGCGTCCACCCCGACTCGGTCCAGTCGTCCACCAGCAGGACGGTGCGACCCGGGAGTCCCGACAGGGCCGCGTCGCCGAGCTCGAGGCGGAGCCGCCGGGCGACGCCGGCGAGGCGCATGGCGGAGTTCACGTCGTGGCGGCCCGGCTCCTCCGCGCCGGAGGCGGGTCCCACGGCGCCGATGAGCGGCACGCCGAGGTAGGACGCCAGGCCGTTGGCCAGGTGGTACGTGAGCTGCGGGCGCGTCACGGAGCGTACGGCGACCACGCCCTCGACGACCAGCGTCCTGTCGCGTCCTGCGCCGGTGGCGTCCGACGACCCGTCGTCGGATCCCGTGCCCGCCCGGATCGCGTCCCAGTCGTCGAGCACCCGTGCCGCCGCCGTGCGCAGCGCCGTCGGTGTCTCGCCGTCCGGCGTCGTCGGTGCGAACAGCTCACGCACGGGGCCGGCCCAGCCCAGCCCGTCGAACCGCGCCACGGCGCGCCCCGGCTCGGCGCGCTCGGTGTCCGGGATCTTCCCCTTGACGTCGAGCCCGAGCGTGTCGAGTCCGGAGGGCCACATCTTGCGAGGCTCGACCTCGACGCCCGGACGGTCCATCTCGGCACGGGCCTCGGCGACCGACTCGGTGGAGGGCGGCGGCGGGAGGGCGACACCGCCGCACCGGTCGCACCGTCCGCACGTCCAGCCGTCCGGCAGCGCCGGGTCGTCCAGCTGCGCGCGGAGGAATCGCATCCGGCAGCCGGTCGTGGCGACGTAGTCGAGCATCGCCCGGGCCTCCGTGCTGCGGGTCTCGGCGACCCGTGCGTACCGGGCGGCGTCGTAGACCCACTCGGCCCCGGTGGCGACCCAGCCGCCCTTCACCCGCCGGACCGCTCCGTCGACGTCCAGGACCTTGAGCATCGACTCGAGGCGCGAGCGCTTGAGGTCGACGTGCGTCTCGAGAGCCGCGGTCGACATCGTCTCGCCTGTCTGCGCGAGCGCCGCGAGGGTGGCCCGGACCTGCTGCTCGGCGGGAAAGGCCTGGGAACCGAACCAGTCCCAGATGGCCTTGTCCTCGTGGCCGGGCAGGAGCACGACGACCGCGTCGTCCACGCCACGTCCGGCGCGGCCCACCTGCTGGTAGTAGGCGATCGGCGACGAGGGCGCGCCCAGGTGCACGACGAACGCGAGGTCCGGCTTGTCGAACCCCATGCCCAGCGCGGACGTCGCGACCAGGGCCTTGACCCGGTTGTCCTTGAGGTCCTCCTCGAGCTGCGCACGCTGCGTCGGATCGGTCCGCCCGGTGTAGGCGGCCACCGCGAGACCGGCGCTACGGAGCTGGGTCGCCACCTCCTCGGCGGCGGAGACGGTGAGGCAGTAGACGATGCCGGAGCCGTCGATCTCCTGCAGGGCCTCCACCAGCCAGGCGACCCGCGTCGGCTGGTCGCCCAGCTCGAGCACCGCCAGGTGCAGGGACTCGCGATCGAGGGCTCCGCGCAGCACCAGCACGTCGTCGGTGGCCGCCAGCGGGCCGTCGCCGTCGGCCACGCCCGCGGTACGCCCGTCGGCCTGCACCGCCATCTGCTCGGCGACGTCGCGGGTCACCCGCTCGTTCGCCGTGGCCGTCGTGGCGAGCACGGGGATGCCGGGCGGAAGGTCCGTCAGCAGGGTGCGGATCCGGCGGTAGTCCGGCCGGAAGTCGTGCCCCCAGTCCGAGATGCAGTGGGCCTCGTCGACGACGACCAGGCCGGCGTCCGCCGCCAGCCGGGGCAGCACCTCGTCGCGGAACGCCGGGTTGTTGAGCCGCTCCGGGGAGCACAGCAGGACGTCGACCTCACCGGCGGCGATCTGGGCGTGCACCTGGTCCCACTCGGTGACGTTGGAGGAGTTGATCGTCACCGCGTGGATCCCGGCGCGGGCCGCGGCCGAGATCTGGTCGCGCATGAGGGCGAGCAGCGGGGAGACGATCACCGTCGGCCCCGCGCCGCGGGCGCGCAGCAGGCTGGTCGCCACGAAGTACACCGCCGACTTGCCCCACCCGGTGCGCTGCACGACCAGCGCACGCCGGTGGAACGCGACGAGCGCCTCGATCGCGCTCCACTGGTCGTCACGGAGCTCGGCGTCGTCGCGCCCGACGAGCGCGCGCAGGGCGTCGGTCGCCTGCTCGCGCAAGGTCCCGCCCTCGCCGCCCGCGGTGTCCATCAGGCCTCGCAGCATGGCCAGCTTGGCCCGCTTGGCCGCCTCGGAGCGGTCGGTGACCGGGCGCGCCGCCGCGGCGTCCGCCGGCGGGGCGGGCTCGTCGTCCGGGGGTGGGACGTCGTCGTCCGGTGGGACGTCGTCGTCGGTCCAGGAGGGCACGAGGTCGGCGTACGGGTCGTCCGAGGAGGTCACCCTGCGATCGTAGGCGGAGCGGGCGACAGACCGCTGCCGCCGTCCACAGGGTCAGCGCGCCTGCTCGCGGACCAGGGCCACGGTGGAGGCCACCACGGCGACCAGCTCTGCGGCCGCCGCGACGAGCTCGTTCACCCCGATGACCTCCGGCGAGATGCCGAGCAGGTCCGAGGTGGCGGACGTGATGAACGCGAGCAGCGTCACGGCGCCGAAGAGGATGCCGCCCACGAGCGGCAGCCAGTGCCGCCAGGTGAGCATCAGCGTCGCCAGGACGACGCCGCCGGCGGCGTTGACCAGGAACAGCGGCCCCACGAGGTCGATGTCGTCGTAGCCGCGCGTCCAGAGGACCAGGTGCACCACCGCCGACACGAGCACGCCCAGCGCCGCGAGCGAGCGCCACAGCCACGAGGGGCCGACGTCGCCTCGGCCGCGCGGCGCTGGCACCTTGCCGGTGGGGGCGTCCATGATGGACATGCTGCCACCCGGTATGACCGACGTCACCACGAGACCCTCCGAGGAGCCCTCCCATGAGCGAGCCCACCGCCGTCCCACGACCCGCCGACACCGCGTGCCGGTCCCGCCGTCAGGTGCTGCACGGTGCGGGCGCCCTGGCGGGCGTGGTGGTCGGTGGCGGCGTCCTCGCGGCGTGCGCCGAGGGGACGGACCCGGACCGGTCGGCCGACGACGTCAGCACGTCCGCGGCGGGCCAGGCCGTGGTGGCGCTCGAGGACGTACCGGTCGGGGGTGCGGTGAGCGCCGAGGTCGCCGGCGTCCCGGTGCTGGTCACGAGGCCGGCCGAGGACGAGGTGCACGCCTTCAGCGCGGTCTGCACCCATCAGGGCTGCACCGTCACCCCCGGCGACGGTGTGCTCGAGTGCCCGTGCCACCGGTCGGTGTTCTCCCTCACGGACGCCTCCGTGCAGTCCGGTCCCGCGCCCGAGCCCCTCGGCGAGATCGCCGTCGAGATCTCCGGGGCCGACGTCGTCGTCTCCTGACGCCAGCCCGGGCACCTTCCGCCCGCTCGTAGACTGGGGCGGTGACCACCCCCGACGCTCCGGCACTGCCGCTGCGCCCCGAGCTCGCCGACGAGGTGCCCTACGGCGCACCGCAGCTCGACGTGCCCGTGCGGCTCAACGTCAACGAGAACCCCTACCCGCCCTCCGACGAGGTCGTGGCGACCGTCGCCGAGCGGGTCGCGCAGGCGGCGCACACCCTGAACCGCTACCCGGACCGTGACTTCGCGGACCTGCGGGCCGACCTCGCGGACTACCTGGCCGTGGAGTCGGGCGTCCGGCTCGACCCCACGCAGGTGTGGGCCGCCAACGGGTCGAACGAGATCATGCTGCACCTCCTGCAGGCCTTCGGCGGCCCGGGCCGGACCGCGGTGTCGTTCGCCCCGACGTACTCGATGTACCCCGAGTACGCGCGGGACACGCACACCCGGTGGGTGACCGGTCGCCGGGCCGAGGACTTCACCATCGACCCCGACGCGGCGGTCGCGCTCATCGAGGCCGAGCAGCCGTCGGTCGTGCTGCTCGCCAGCCCCAACAACCCGACCGGCACCGCGCTGGACCCCGGGACGATCGAGGCGGTGCTCGACGCCGCGGCGCGGGTGCCCGCCGTCGTCGTGGTCGACGAGGCCTACGCCGAGTTCCGGCGTGAAGGCACGCCCTCGGCGCTCGCGCTCCTCGACCGGTACCCGCACCTGGCCGTGACGCGCACCATGTCCAAGGCCTTCGCGGCCGCGGGGCTGCGGCTCGGCTACCTGGCGGCGTCGTCGGCGCTCGTGGACGCGCTCCGGGTCGTCCGGCTGCCGTACCACCTGTCCGCCGTCACGCAGGCCGCGGCCCGGGCGGCCCTCGAGCACCGCGAGTCGCTGCTCGCCCAGGTGGCGGACCTGCGTGCGGGACGCGACGAGCTCGTGGCATGGTTGCGCCAGCAGCACGTCGGCGGCCGGCCCCTGCAGGTGGCCGAGAGCGACGCGAACTTCGTCCTGTTCGGCGTGCTCGACGACCGGCATGCCGTGTGGCAGGGACTGCTCGACCGCGGCGTGCTCATCCGTGAGACGGGGCCCGACGGATGGCTGCGGGTGTCGGTGGGAACGCCCGGCGAGACCCAGGCGTTCAAGGACGCGTTGACCGCCGTGATCGGCGAGAAGGAGCAGTGATGGCAGACCGCACCGCGCGCGTGGAGCGCACCACGAGCGAGTCGAGCGTCGTCGTCGAGCTGAACCTCGACGGCACCGGGCGCACCGACATCTCCACGACCGTGCCGTTCTACGACCACATGCTCACCGCCCTGGGCAAGCACTCCCTCGTCGACCTGACCGTCCGGGCGACCGGTGACACGCACATCGACGCCCACCACACGGTCGAGGACACCGCGATCGTGCTCGGCGAGGCGCTCAAGGCGGCGCTCGGCGACAAGTCGGGCATCGCGCGGTTCGGCGACGCGCTCGTCCCGCTCGACGAGGCGCTCGCCCAGGCGGTCGTCGACGTGTCGGGACGGCCGTACCTCGTGCACTCCGGCGAGCCGGCCGGGCAGGAGTACCACCTCATCGGCGGCCACTTCACCGGGTCGCTGACCCGGCACGTCCTGGAGTCGATCGCCCACCACGCCGACATCTGCCTCCACGTGCGGGTCCTGGCCGGCCGGGACCCGCACCACATCGTGGAGGCCCAGTTCAAGGCCCTCGCCCGCGCGCTGCGGGCCGCCGTTGCCCGCGACGCGCGCGTCGAGGGCATCCCGTCGACCAAGGGAGCGCTGTAGGGTGCCCAGTCCCTCGACCCCTGACCAGCCCGGGCACGAGGACCTGTCCGACGTCCTCGGTGACATCGAGATCCCCGACGACCTGTCGAGCCTCACGGACGCACGGCAGGACCCCGAGCTCGCCGTGCTGATCACCCAGGTCGCCGAGGCCGAGCCGCTCGCGGCCGCGTGCGTGCTGGCCGGCCTCGACGTCGACGTCGTCCCGACGCCCGTCGGTGCGCTCGGCGTGCTGCGCGACACCTCGGGCGACCTGCCGAACCGCGCTGCCGCCGCCGTCTCCCAGCTCGTGGCGGGCGTCCCGCTCGTCCTCGTCACCCGCCACGGCGAGCAGCTCACCTGCGTGCGCTACACCGACGGGGCGGACGACGGCGAGCTGCCGCCCGGTCTCGTGCTCGGCGGTGCCCCCGACGCCCTCGAGGACCTCCTGACCGGGCACCTCACGCTCGCCGACCTGCCCGGTGTCGTGTCGTCGTCGGGCATCAGCCGGCTCAAGGCCGTGCGGATGCTGTCGCAGGTGGCACGCAAGGGACGGAAGAAGAAGCGATGACCCCCGCACCCGGCCTGCTGCCCGACGACGGCGCCGCCGCGGAGCTCAACGCCCGGCCCGTGGCTCCCGGCGGCCCCGCGGCCCGGCCCCGCGTGGTGGTCCTCGACTACGGCTTCGGCAACGTCCGGTCAGCCGTGCGAGCGCTCGAGCGCGTCGGGGCCGACGTCGAGCTCACGGCCGACCGGCACGCCGCGACCGAGGCGGACGGTCTCGTGGTACCGGGTGTCGGCGCGTTCGCCGCCTGCATGGAGGGCCTCCGGGCGGTCCGCGGCGACCAGGTCGTCGACCGCCGGCTCGCCGGAGGTCGGCCCGTGCTGGGCGTCTGCGTCGGCATGCAGGTGATGTTCGACGCCGGCGTCGAGCACGGCGTCCGGGCGGACGGCCTGGGGGAGTGGCGCGGCGTCGTCGACCGGCTCGAGGCGCCCGTCGTGCCGCACATGGGCTGGTCCGGCGTCGAGGCGGCGACCGGGTCGACGCTGTTCGCCGGGGTGGAGCAGGAGCGCTTCTACTTCGTGCACTCGTACGCGGCCCAGGAGTTCACGCAGGGGCACGACGACTCCGCCGACCCGCGGTACACGCCGCCGCGTGTCACCTGGTCGTCCCACGGCCCCGCCGGAGCGGCCGCGCGGTTCGTCGCCGCGGTCGAGGACGGCCCGCTGTCCGCGACGCAGTTCCACCCCGAGAAGTCCGGCGACGCCGGTGCCACCCTGCTCGAGAACTGGGTGCGGTCGCTCTGAGCCGCCGTCGCCCCGCCATCCCCCACGACTGGAGTACTCACGCATGACCGAACGCCTCGTGCTGCTGCCCGCCGTCGACGTCGCCGACGGCCAGGCCGTCCGCCTCGTCCAGGGGGAGGCCGGCTCGGAGACCTCCTACGGCGACCCCCGCGCCGCTGCGCTTGACTGGCAGACGGGCGGCGCGGAGTGGATCCATCTGGTGGACCTCGACGCCGCCTTCGGCCGCGGCTCCAACGCGGAGCTGCTGGCGAGCGTCGTGGCGGAGGTCGACGTGCAGGTCGAGCTCTCCGGCGGCATCCGGGACGACGCGTCGCTGGAGCGCGCCCTCTCCACCGGCGCCCGCCGTGTCAACATCGGTACCGCCGCCCTCGAGGACCCCGAGTGGACCGCGCGGGTGATCGCCGAGCACGGGGACAAGGTCGCCGTCGGCCTGGACGTGCGCGGCACCACGCTCGCCGCCCGCGGGTGGACGCAGGACGGCGGGGACCTCTGGGAGGTCCTGGCACGTCTCGACGACGCCGGCTGCGCCAGGTACGTGGTCACCGACGTCACCAAGGACGGCACGCTCCGCGGCCCGAACGTCCAGCTGCTGCGCGACGTCGCCGCCAGGACGCCGGCCAAGGTCGTGGCCTCCGGTGGCATCTCCTCGTTGGACGACCTGGCGGCGCTGCGTGCCCTGACCGGTGACGGCGTCGAGGGTGCCGTCGTGGGCAAGGCGCTCTACGCGGGCGCGTTCACGCTCCCCGAGGCGCTCGACGTCGCGGGGCGCCCATGAGGTCCATCCAGCCGACCAGCCAGTTCGCCGGTGACGACGGCTCGGCCGACGCCGAGCTCGTGCGCCGGCTCGAGGGCCTGCGCGCCGGCACCACCCCGTTGCGCGACGTCGTCGCCCGGCTCGCGGAGACCCGGGTCCTCGTGCCGGTGCTCGCCGAGCTGGAGGCGACCGGGACGGTCGAGCACGACGGCATCGAGCACACGGTGGACAAGGAGGCCTCCTCGGGCGTCGTGGCGCTCGAGTCGCCCGACGGACGCCGGGCGCTGCCCGTCTTCACCTCCGTGGCGTCGATGCAGGCCTGGCGTCCCGACGCGCGCCCCGTCCCGGTCGAGGCAGCACGCGCGGCGCTGTCCGCCGTCAACGAGAAGTGGTCCCTGCTGGTCGTCGACCCGGCGGGCCCCGTGACCGCGCTCGTGCCCCGGCCCGCTGTCTGGGCGCTTGCCCAGGGCGTCGAGTGGCGGCCCGCCCTCGTGCCGACGGCCGACGGCATGGTGGTCGACGCCGAGGTGGCTCGCGCCGTCGGCGACGCGGCCGCGCCCGTCCAGCACGTCGTGCGCGCGTCCGCCGAGCCGGGCCGCACGGCCGAGGTCGCCGTCGTCCTGGCGCTCGATCCGGGCCTGGACCGTGCCGGCCTCGACACGGTGCTCGGCCAGGTGAACGCCCGGTTGGCCGCAGCGAAGGTGGTGGCGGACCGGGTGGACTCCCTCGAGCTGCGCATCGCCGCGGCGCGCTGACGCCGGTCCTCAGCAGGGCGTGAGCTCGGTGAAGGCCGAGGTGTCGTCGAGCATCTCGCGCAAGGTCGACTGCGGGACCAGCAGCGACCGGCCGTCCGTGGTCTTGGCGTAGACGACGCCGATGACGTCGCCGTCGTCGTCCAGCGCCGCCGAGCCGGACGACCCGGGCTCGACCGGCGCGTCGGTGACCAGCACCTCGCCGAGGTTCTCGTGCAGGGGGTCGCGCGTCGTGCCGATCACCCGGCCGGCCGTCACGGTCAGGCGCCCGCCCGCCGGGTAGCCCACGACCGTCACGTCGTCGCCCTCCTCGGGGTCGTCGTCGGCGATCTGCGGGAAGGACGGCAGCGGGTCCTCGGTCCGCACGACGGCGAGGTCGGCCAGCGCGGCCGTGCTCGCCGCCGACACGTCCAGGTCGCGGCCGTCGTAGGTGCTCACCTGCAAGGACTCGGAGTCCGCGACGACGTGGCGGTTGGTGATGAGCGTGTGCTCGTCGACGGCGAACCCCGACCCGGTCGACAGGCTGGCGCAGCCGACGTTCCGGATCCGCACGGCCATGCGCTGGACGGCGTCGAACCCGTCGGGGGAGAGCTGGTCGGACCCTGCGGCCGACAGCGTCGGCGGGGCCACCGAGGGGACGACGTCCTGGGGCACCGGCGGCGGCAGCTCGGGCACCGCCGCGCAGGACGTGGCCACGAGCGTCGTCACCAGGACGGCGAGGAGGCCGCTCGGTCGCCGGGGGTCGCGCGTAGGGGCCCTCACCGCGCGAGCTCCTGCTGCAGCTGGGCGTTGGCGTCGTTGGCCTCGTCGCACAGGGCCTCGACGTCCGCGGCGAACCGGTCCAGGTCGGCCGGGTCGTAGGCGTCGCGGTCCTCCAGGTAGCCGATGAGCTGGGACTGCGCAGCGGTGCACTGCCCCAGCGCCGTGGCGACCACACCGGCCGCCTCGCTCACGCGCCGCTGGTAGTCGAGGTACTGCTGGCTCGCGACGTTCTCGTCGCCGAGCTGCGCCTTCTCGTCCGCCAGGTCGGTGATCCGGGCCGTCGCCGTGTCGAGCTGTTCACGCGCCGCCACCAGCTCGGCGGTGACGCCGTCCAGCTCCGCCTGCAGCGCAGCCACCTCCTCGGCGTATCCGCGAGCCTCGGACTCCCACTGCGCGGCGTGGTCCTCCCAGGCCGCGGTCGTCCGCCACAGGTAGCCGGCCGCGACGAGCGCACCGACGAGTAGCACCGCGAGGACCACGGCGGCGACCCGGGCAGCCCGCCCTCGCCGGCGCGGTGGATCCGCCGGCGCAGGCTCGTCCGGTGCGGGGACGCCCGCGGCGGCCGGCGCCGTCGTCGGCTCCCACGGACCCGAGGGCTGCGACATGTCAGACGACGGAGCCCGTGAACTTCTCGCCCGGGCCCTCGCCCGGCTCGTCCGGGACGACGGAGGCCTCGCGGAAGGCGAGCTGGAGGGACCGCAGGCCGTCGCGCAGGGACCGGGCGTGCTGGTTGCCGATGTCCGGTGCCGACGCCGTCACCAGTGCGGCCAGCGCCGTGATGAGCTTGCGCGCCTCGTCGAGGTCGAGGTGCTCGGCCGGGTCCTCCTCGGCGAGACCGCACTTGACGGCGGCGGCACTCATGAGATGGACGGCGGCGGTGGTGATGACCTCGACGGCGGCGACGTCGGCGATGTCGCGCGTCGCCGTGCCGGCGTCCGGGGTGGCACCGGTTTCGGGGGTGTGGCTCATGGGGTCCATCTTGGCACCTTCGGAAGGCGGAGAGAGGCCCGAGGCCGGGCCCGCACGTGGCGGACCCGGCCTCGGGTGCTGCGCTCCGGCTCAGCCGGCGGTGTCGATGCCGGCCGAGCCTGCGCTGCGCGGCGGGCGGGTGCCTCGTCCCTCGGCCCCCACCCTCTGCGCGCTCCGGCTCAGCCGGCGGCGACCTCGGTGCGGAGCTTGGCGCCCAGCTCCGCGTCGACGCTCGTCCAGTACTGGAAGAACCGCTCACGGATCTCGTCGACGGTGATCGACTTCCCCTGACCGGTGAGGTTCTCCAGGAACCGCGCGCGGGCGGCGTCGTCGAAGACCTCGCGGTACAGGGTGCCGGCCTGGCCGAAGTCGTCGTCCTCGGCGTGCAGGGAGTACGCAGAACGCATGAGCTCGCCGTCCGACTCCCACGTCGCCTCGGTGCCCCGCGCCGGGTCGGCCGCGGGGCCACCGAACGAGTTCGGCGTGTAGACGGGGTGCTCGGGGCCGTTGAAGTGGTACTGCATCGGGCCTTCGTGCATGTAGGTGCTCACCGAGGCCGCGTGCGGCTGGTTCACCGGCAGCTGGTTGAAGTTCGCGCCGATGCGGTGGCGGTGCGCGTCGTTGTACGCGAACACGCGGGCCATGAGCATCTTGTCGGGCGAGATGCCGGTGCCCGGCACCTGGTTGCCCGGCGAGAACGCGGCCTGCTCGATCTCCGCGAAGAAGTTGCGCGGGTTGCGGTTCAGCGTGAACGTGCCGACCTTGATCAGCGGGTAGTCCGCGTGCGGCCAGACCTTCGTCATGTCGAACGGGTTGAACCGGTAGGTCTTCGCGTCCTCGTACGGCATGACCTGGACCTTGACGTCCCACGAGGGGTGCTCGCCGCGCTCGATCGCCTCGTACAGGTCGCGGCGGTAGTAGTCCGCGTCCTCACCGGCGATGCGCTCGGCGTCCTCCGGGGACATGTTCTCCACGCCCTGGTGGGAGATGAAGTGGTACTGGACCCAGAACCGCTCGCCTGCGGCGTTGACCCACAGGTACGTGTGCGAGCCGTAGCCGTTGAGGTGGCGCCACGACGTCGACAGGCCGCGGTCGCCCATGAGATAGGTGACCTGGTGCGCCGACTCCGGCGACCGGGTCCAGAAGTCCCACTGCATGTCGGCGTTGCGCAGGCCGGAGGCGCCGAGCCGCTTCTGCGAGTGGATGAAGTCCGGGAACTTCATCGCGTCGCGCAGGAAGAACACCGGGGTGTTGTTGCCCACGACGTCGAGGTTTCCCTCGGTGGTGTAGAAGCGCAGGGCGAAGCCCCGCACGTCGCGCCAGGTGTCGGGCGAGCCCTGCTCACCGGCGACGGACGAGAACCGCAGGAGGGTCTCGGCCTTGGCGCCCGGCTGGAACACGGCGGCGCTGGTGTACCGCGATACGTCCTCCGTGACCTCGAACTCGCCGAAGGCGCCGCCACCCTTGGCGTGCGGGTTGCGCTCCGGGACGCGCTCGCGGTTGAACGACGCGAGCTTCTCGACCAGGTAGCGGTCGTGCAGCACGGTGGGGCCGTCGGACCCGACGGTCAGCGAGTACTGGTCGCTGGCGACCGGCGTGCCGGTCTGCGTCGTCGTGTACGGGGTCGTCATATGACGTCCTTTCTCAGGGCTTTCAGGGGAACTCGGGGGAACTCGGGATGACGGTCGGGAGAGGCCGGGGCAGCGGTCGGTCAACGGTGCTCGGCACACCGGGGGCACGTGCCCCAGAAGGTCACCTCGGCGAGGTCGACGCGGAACCCGTGGGTGTCGCTCGGTGCCAGGCAGGGGGAGTGACCGACGGTGCAGTCGACGTCGGCGACGAGGCCGCAGCCGCGGCACACGATGTGGTGGTGGTTGTCCCCGACGCGGCGCTCGTACCGGGCGGGGTGGCCCGCCGGTTCCATCCGGCGCAGGAGCCCGGCCGTGGAGAGGGCGTTGAGGGAGTCGTAGACCGCCTGCACCGACGCGGTGCCGAGGTCCGCGCGCACGGCACGCACGACGTCGTCGGCCGTCGAGTGCTCGTGCCCGTCCAGCGCACGCAGGACGGCGAGCCGGACACCGGTCACCCGCAGGCCGGCGCCACGCAGGAGCTCGTGCTCCGCGGTCGCCGTGACGGCGGGGGTGGTGTGGGCCATGTCCGCAGCCTACGACGTTCTCTGGAACGATTCCAACATAGTCGGGTGACGAACGTGACACGGCGGGTGTCGCCGGGCTGGCCCGGGCGGCGGTGTCCCGTGCTAGTCTCATGTGCTGACCGACCCGACCGCTAGACGGCCGGGTGCAGCAAGTGGAGAACATCCCACCCGAGCACCGACGAGCGCCCGCCGCGAGGCAGCGCCGACAGGGGCCGGGTCCGGTCGGGCGACTCAGGTCGTCCTGCCCCGGTCGTCGGCGTTCGCGCTCGACGTCACCGGACCGATGGCCTCCACCTGCTCGCTCAGGTCGGGGGCCTTCCCTCGTTCCTGGCGGTCTCACGACGACTTCTAGGAGCATCACCATCAGCGAGCCTCGCATCAACGACCGGATCCGCGTCCCCGAGGTCCGGCTCATCGGCCCGGGCGGGGAACAGGTCGGCGTGGTCGCCACAGGGGTCGCCCTCAAGCTGGCGCAGGACGCCGACCTCGACCTCGTCGAGGTGGCGCCGGAAGCCCGGCCGCCCGTGGCCAAGCTCATGGACTTCGGCAAGTTCAAGTACGAGTCGGACATGAAGGCGCGCGAGGCGCGCCGCAAGCAGGCGAACACTCTCCTCAAGGAGATCCGGTTCCGCCTCAAGATCGACCCGCACGACTACGCCACCAAGAAGGGCCACGTCGAGCGCTTCCTGTCGGCCGGCGACAAGGTCAAGGTCATGATCATGTTCCGTGGTCGTGAGCAGTCCCGCCCCGAGATGGGCGTGCGGCTGCTGCAGCGGCTCGCGGACGACGTGGCCGAGCTCGGCTTCGTCGAGTCCATGCCGAAGCAGGACGGGCGCAACATGACCATGGTCCTCGGACCGGTCAAGAAGAAGGCCGACGCCAAGAGCGAGCAGCGCAAGCGCTCCGCCGCGGTGGACGCCCAGCGCAAGACCAAGTCGGAGGTCAAGGCCGAGGCTCGCGCCAAGGCCGCTTCGGAGGAGAAGGCGGCCGCACCGGCCGAGCAGCCCGCCGAGGCCCCGGCTCCGGAGCAGGACGAGTCGACGTCGGCGCCGCGGCCCGCACCCAAGCCGAGCCAGCGGCCCAGCTGACGGCTCGACAGACCACCTGACACCGGGCCGGCGCACCGGCCGCGGTCAGCATCACGTCATCCGCCCTCGGGCGGTTGACCGACACGAGGAGAGACGGCAGTCATGCCGAAGAACAAGACGCACTCCGGCTCCAAGAAGCGCTTCCGGGTGACCGGCAAGGGCAAGCTCATGCGCGAGCAGACCAACGCTCGCCACTACCTCGAGCACAAGTCGAGCCGCCGTACGCGTCGGCTCGCCGTGGACCAGGACGTCGCACCCGCCGACGTCAAGCGAATCAAGAAGCTGCTCGGCAAGTGAGCCTCGCCGGCGGCGATCCCGCCGGTAGCCATCTTCCGACCCGAACTGCAAGGAGCATCACGTGGCACGCGTGAAGCGGGCGGTCAACGCCCACAAGAAGCGCCGTACGACCCTCGAGCGCGCCAGCGGCTACCGCGGCCAGCGCTCGCGCCTGTACCGGAAGGCCAAGGAGCAGGTCACCCACTCCTTCGTCTACTCGTACCGCGACCGGAAGGCCAAGAAGGGTGACTTCCGCAAGCTGTGGATCCAGCGCATCAACGCTGCGTCCCGCGCGCAGGGGATGACCTACAACCGCTTCGTCCAGGGCCTCAAGGCCGCGGGCGTCGAGGTCGACCGTCGCATGCTCGCCGAGCTCGCGGTCAACGACATCGCAGCGTTCAACGCGCTGGTCCAGGTCGCCAAGGACGCCCTCCCCACGGACGTCAACGCGCCCAAGGCCGCCTGAGCCTGCGTCGCACCACCCGGACGCCCGGACCCGCCCACCTGCCGATGCCCCGCATCCCCGACGTGACCCTCGCCAACCCGCGAGCGGCGCGCGTCAAGCAGGTCAGGGCGCTGTCCGGGCGTCCTGCGCGTTCCCAGCACGGCCAGTTCCTCGTCGAAGGACCGCAGGGGGTGCGTGAGGCGGTCCGGTGCGCGCCGTCCGCCGTGCGCGACCTCTACCTCACCGAGGCCGCGGCACAGCGCTATCGAGAGATCTACGAGGCCGCCCTGGAGGCGGGCCTGTTCGTCCACGTCGGCACGCCCGAGGTGCTGGCGGCCATGAGCCCGGACGCGCAGGGCGTCCTCGCGGTCGTGCGGGCGGTGCGGCCGACGCTGGCGGAAGCGCTCGGGTCGCTCGCCGAGGGCCGTCGTCGGCCGCTGCTCGTCGCCGTGCTGGCGACCGTGCGCGACCCCGGCAACGCCGGCACGGTGGTCCGGGCCGCCGATGCCGCCGGTGCCGACCTCGTCGTCCTCGCCGGCGAGAGCGTCGACGTGCACAACCCGAAGGTCGTGCGCTCCACGGCTGGTTCGCTCTTCCACCTGCCGGTGGTCTCGGGCGTGCCGCTCGCCGAGGTCGTGCGAGCCGTCCGTTCGAGCGGGTGCTCGGTGCTCGCCGCCGACGGCGCCGGCGACCACGACCTGGACGAGCTCCTGGACGTGGCGGGCGCGGCCGGCCGTCCGGCAGCGGTGCCCGACCTGGCGGCGTCGACCGCCTGGGTCTTCGGCAACGAGGCCCGGGGACTGGACGAGGCCGACCGCGAGCTCGCCGACGCCGTCGTCCGCGTGCCGATCCGCGGGGCGGCCGAGTCCCTCAACCTCGCGACGGCCGCCACCGTCTGCCTGTACGCCTCGAGCCGCGCGCAGCGCTGAGCACCGTCCCGGCGGGAAGGTCGCGGCACCGCGACGTCCCCGCCGGGACGGACAGGACTCAGGCCGGGCAGGCGGCGTCGATCGCGGCCCCGACCTCGACACCCGGGAGCAGCACCGCGGCGTAGTCCTTGAGGACGACGTTGGCGGTGGCCGGGTCCGTGCGGTGGATCGCCAGCACGGTGCTGAACGGGATCGTCTCCCCGCTGCCGATCGGGTACTCCAGGCCGTCCTTCGCGACCGCGGTCAGCACACCGGTGTCGCGCAGCACGCCGAGGCCGAACTGCTGACAGGTGACGCCCGCGGGCTTGCCGCCCTGCCCGGCGCCCTCGGGCGGCGCGGCGGCGGCGCCGGCGGCGAGACCGACGGTGGTGAGCGCCGCCAGGGCGGCCGAGGCTGCGGTGATGATCGTGCGGTGCATGGGACTGTCCTCTCCTTCGGGGGCTGTACAAGGGAACCTTCGGCCCCGAGGTGCTGTGCGGATGCACCCGGGCGAGATGTCGTCCGGCCGCACGAGGGGCCTAGCATCGACGCGTGCGACTCTTCACGGCGGTCTACCCGTCCGCGCAGGCCGCGGCACACCTCGACCTCGCCCTGGGTGGTGTCGGCGGTCCGGCCGTGGCACAGCCGGGCAGCGGGCTGCGCTGGGTGCCTCGCGAGCACCGGCACGTCACGCTCGCGTTCCACGGCGAGGTGCCCGACGGCGCGGTGCCCGGATACGTCGAGGCGCTCACCGCGGCGCTGGGTCAGGTCGACCCGTTCGACGTGTTCCTGGCCGGCAGCGGGACGTTCGGGGGCCGGACCCTGTGGCTCGGCGTGGGCGGCGACGTCGACGGCCTCCGTGCGCTCGCCGCTGGTGCGGCGGAGACCGCAGACGTGTCCGGCGTGGGTGGGCAGGACCGGGCAGGTGGCCGTCCGCACCTGACGGTCGCACGTGCGTCGGCCGCCCGCGTCGGAGCGGCGCGCAGCCGGCGCCGGGGTGGCGCACCATCCCGCGGTGCGGGAGCGGCGCCCCAGGACGCCCCGTTCGCGCACTGGGCGCGTGCGCTGGCCGTCTACCGGGGTCCCGCCTGGCCCGTCCGCGAGGTGCGCGTCGTGCAGTCCGTCCTCGGGGCCGGTCGGTCCGGCGGCCCGGCCCACAGCGAGGTCGCGGTGGTGCCGCTCGGCGGACCCATAGACTGACCCCTGCCGCCACGCTCATCTCCAGGAAGGCCCGCATGTCTGCGCCCGAACCGCTGCCCGATCCGCTGGACGTCGCCGCCCTCGACACGGCCGTCGAGGCCGCGCTGGCCGACATCGCCGCGGCTCCCGACCTCGACGCGCTGAAGGCCGTCCGGACGCGTCACACCGGCGACCGGAGCGCGCTGGCGTTGGCCAACCGCGCCATCGGGGGACTGCCCGGGCCGGACAAGTCCGCCGCCGGGAAGAACGTCGGGCCTCGCCGCGGGCGCATCAACCAGGCGCTGGCCGCCCGCCAGGGCGAGCTGGAGACCGAGCGGGACGCCCGGGTCCTCGCCGACGAGGCCGTCGACGTCACGCTGCCGACGGGCCGTGCGCCGCGAGGGGCCCGGCACCCCATCGAGTCGATCCAGGAGCGCATCGCCGACTTCTTCGTGGGCCTGGGCTGGGAGATCGCCGACGGGCCCGAGGTCGAGACCGAGTGGTTCAACTTCGACGCCCTCAACTTCGGGCCCGACCATCCCGCCCGTCAGATGCAGGACACGTTCTACGTGGCGGGCACCGACGGAGCGCAGGACGCCGCGGCCCCGAACCTCGTGCTGCGCACGCACACCTCCCCGGTGCAGGCCCGGTCCCTGCTGGAGCGTGGTGTGCCGTTGTACATCGCCTGCCCCGGCAAGACGTTCCGTACCGACGCCCTGGACGCGACGCACACGCCCGTCTTCCACCAGGTCGAGGGCCTCGCCGTCGACAAGGGCCTGACGATGGCCAACCTGGTCGGCACGCTGGACGCGTTCGCCCGGGCGATGTTCGGGCCCGAGGCCCGCACGCGCCTGCGCCCGAGCTTCTTCCCCTTCACCGAGCCCAGTGCCGAGATGGACCTGTGGTTCCCCCAGAAGAAGGGCGGCCCGGGCTGGATCGAGTGGGGCGGCTGCGGCATGGTGCACCCCAACGTGCTGCGCGCCACCGGCGTGGACCCCGAGGAGTACTCGGGCTTCGCCTTCGGCATGGGGATCGAGCGCACCCTCATGCTGCGGCACTCCATCGCTGACATGCACGACATGGTGGAGGGCGACGTGCGCTTCTCCACCCAGTTCGGGACGGAGATCTGATGCCCCGCATCGTTGCTGACTGGCTCGCCGACCACGTCGAGCTGCCGTCGGACCTGACGACGGAACAGCTCGCCGCCGACCTGGTGCGGGTCGGTCTCGAGGAGGAGGAGATCCACCCGGCCGCCGTGTCGGGTCCCCTCGTCGTGGGACGTGTCCTCGAGCTGACGGGCGAGCCGCAGAAGAACGGCAAGACCATCAACTGGTGCCGCGTCGACGTCGGCCCGGAGCACAACGACGACGACGGCGCTCGCGGCATCGTCTGCGGTGCCCACAACTTCGGCGTCGGTGACCTCGTCGTCGTCTCGTTGCCCGGCACGGTGCTGCCGGGCGGGTTCGAGATCGCGGCGCGCAAGACCTACGGCCACGTCTCGGACGGGATGATCTGCTCCACGAAGGAGCTGGGGCTGGGCGACGACCACGACGGCATCCTCGTGCTCACGCAGGCCGGCTTCGACGCCGCCGACCTGGCCCCGGGCCAGGACGCGATCGCACTGCTCGGGCTGGGTGACGAGGTCCTCGAGATCAACGTCACGCCGGACCGCGGGTACGCCTTCAGCTATCGCGGTGTGGCGCGGGAGTACGCGCACTCCACCGGGGCCGCCTTCACGGACCGCGGCCTGCCCGACGCCTTGCCGACGGCGCCGCCGGCCGCGACCGCGGACGGGTTTGCCGTCACGGTCGAGGACGGCGCGCCGATCGACGGCCGGGTCGGTTGCGACCGGTTCGTGACGCGCGTCGTGCGCGGCATCGACCCGTCGACCCCGACCCCGGCGTGGATGAAGCGCCGGCTCGAGGGCTCGGGCATGCGGTCCGTCTCGCTGACGGTGGACGTGACCAACTACGTCATGCTCGACCTGGGCCAGCCGCTGCACGCCTACGACCTGACCGAGGTGGCCGAGCCGATCGTGGTGCGCCGGGCCGCACCGTCGGAGCGGCTGACCACGCTCGACGACGTCGACCGCGCCCTCGATACCGAGGACCTCCTGATCACCGACTCGCCGGACGGCGCTCGCGGCTCGCGGATCCTCGGTCTGGCCGGCGTCATGGGAGGCGCCTCCTCGGAGGTGACGGGGAGCACGACCGACGTGCTGATCGAGGCCGCCCACTTCGACCAGGTCTCCGTCGCCCGGACCGCCCGGCGGCACAAGCTGCCCTCCGAGGCGGCCAAGCGGTTCGAGCGCGGGGTCGACCCGCACCTGCCCGCCGTGGCGGCGCAGCGCGTGGTGGACCTGCTGGTCGAGCTGGCCGGCGGCACGGCCGACCCCGCCGTGAGCGACCTCGACACGACGACACCGCCACGGCCGATCCTCCTCGACGTGGCCCTGCCCTCGCGGACGGCGGGCGTCACGTACACCCGTAGCCAGGTCGTCGGGATCCTCGCGCAGATCGGCTGCGCCGTGGCCGACGCCTCCGGCGACCTGGTGGAGGTCACGCCCCCCACGTGGCGACCGGACCTCACCGAGCCGGCGACGCTGGTGGAGGAGGTCGTGCGGATCGCCGGCTACGACCAGATCCCGTCGGTCCTCCCGGCCGCGCGCGGCGGCCGCGGTCTGACCGCCGAGCAGCGCACCCGCCGGTCGGTCGCCAGGGCGCTCGCGGACGCCGGGCTCGTGGAGGTGCTTACCTACCCATTCGTCGGCGAGGCCGACCTGGACGCCCTCGGTCTGCCGGCCGACGACCCGCGCCGAGCGGCGCTGCGGCTCGTGAACCCGCTGGCGGACGACAAGCCGCTGCTGCGCACGCACCTCCTGGTGACGCTCCTGGACGCCGCACGCCGCAACGTCTCGCGGGGTCTCGACGACGTCGCCGTCTTCGAGGTCGGCCTGGTCTCCCGCCCGACGCCGGGTGCCCCGGCCGCGCCACAGCTCCCGGTCGGCGTCCGCCCGAGCGAGGAGCAGCTCGAGGCCCTCGCCGCCGCCACCCCGCCGCAGCCGCGTCGCGTGGCCGGTGTGCTCGCGGGCCACGCGGTGCCCACCGGATGGTGGGGCGAGGGCCGGTCGGTGGACTGGGCCGACGCCCTCGAGGCGGCCCGCCTCGTCGCCGACGTCGTCGGTGTCGACGTGGTCGTGACCGCCGACCCGGACCACCAGCCGTGGCACCCCGGACGGTGCGCGCGCCTCTCGCTGCCGGACGGGACGCTCGTCGGCCACGCCGGCGAGCTGCACCCCAAGGTCGTCGAGCGGCTCGGCCTGCCGGCCCGGACGTCGGCCTTCGAGCTCGACCTGTCGGTGCTGGTCGAGGCGTCGAGCGGGGAGCCCGTCGCGGCCTTCCCGGTCTCGGCGTTCCCCGCCGCCAAGGAGGACTTCGCGTTCGTCGTGGACGCGGCAGTCCCCGCGCAGGACGTCCGTGCGGCGATCGTGGCGGGGGCCGGGGAGCTCCTCGAGGACGTGAACCTCTTCGACGTCTTCACCGGCGAGCAGGTCGGCGCGGGCAAGAAGTCGCTCGCGTACTCGCTGCGCCTGCGCGCCGCCGACCGCACCCTGAGCGCCGACGACGTGCGCAGCGTGCGCGACGGCGTGGTGGTGGCCGCCGCCGAGCGGGTGGGGGCGGTCCTGCGTGGCTGAGCACAGCGTCCCGGCCGCCCGGACGGCGCTCGTCACCGGGGCCACGCGGGGCATCGGCCGGGCGGTCGCCCTCGGCCTGGCCGACGCCGGACTCGACGTAGCACTCCTCGCCCGGGATGCCGTGCTGCTCGCCGAGGTCGCGGACCTCGTGCGCGAGCGCGGCCGGACGGCGCTGGCGCTGGAGGTCGACGTCACCGACCCGGACGGGGTCGCCGAGGCCGTGGGGCGTGCTGACGCACCGGTCGCCGAGGGCGGCCTGGGCGGTGTCGACCTGCTCGTCAACAACGCCGGGCGCATCGACACGGAGGTCCCGCTGTGGGAGGCGGACGCCGACGAGTGGTGGTCGGTGGTGGAGACGAACGTCCGCGGACCGTTCCTCCTCGCCCGGCACCTCGTCCCCGGGATGCTGTCCCGCGGCGGCGGGCGGGTCGTCGACCTCAACAGCGGGGCCGGCACGCACGACATGACGGCGGCGAGCGCCTACAACGTCAGCAAGACGGCGCTGCTGCGTCTCGGCCACCACCTCGACGCCGCCGGTGCCGAGCGCGGCCTGCGGGTCTTCGAGGTGGCACCGGGCACGGTGGCCACCGACATGACGGGATCGATGCCGATGCACGCCGAGCGGACCGAGTGGACCCCGGTGGAACGGACCGTCGAGATGATCGCGGCGATCGCGACCGGTGCCCTGGACGCCTGCGCGGGCTGGTACATCCGGGTCACCCACGACACGCCCTCCTCGCTGCAGGAGATGGTGGCGAGCGGCTCCGGGCCCACGGCACGTCACCTGCGCGTGCTGCCGGCGAACGGCGCGGACCCGTTGGGTGCGGACCTCACGGGGCGCTGAGCCCACCGTGAGCTCACCGTGAGCCCACCGTGCGCGCGCCGGCCCGGTGCCGCCTGAGCGTCAGTCCTGCCGGCGCTCGTCGCGCCAGGCGACCCACTGCTCCACGAGCGACAGGTCGTAGTCCGGTCCGTCGACGCCGATGGTCAGGAGCGTCGCACCGGCGGCGGTGACGGCGTCACCGACCTCGGCCGGCGGCCGCGAGACGCCGACGGACCGCTCGACGAGCCGCGCCGTGTCCCGTCCGACGTCGGCGCCGTGGGCGTCGAGGATCGCCGACTTGCGGCGCAGGACCTCGGCGTCGCCGAACGAGTGCCAGATGTCGGCGTGCTCGGCGACCAGCCGCAGCATCTTCTTCTCGCCCCCGCCGCCGATGAGCAGCGGGACGTCACGCGTCGGTGCGGGGTTCCCGGCGGCGAGCCGTGTGCGGATGCGGGGGAGCGCTGCGCTGAGCTGCGCGATGCGGGAGCCGGCCGTGCCGAACTCGTAGCCGAACTGCTCGTAGTCCTTCTGGTTCCAGCCGGCACCGATCCCGAGGACGAGCCGCCCGCCGCTGATGTGGTCCACCGTGCGGGCCATGTCGGCCAGCAGGTCGGGGTTGCGGTACCCGTTGCCGGTCACGAGGGCGCCGATCTCGACCCGTTCGGTCTGCTCCGCCCAGGCTCCGAGCATGGTCCAGCACTCG
Organism: Isoptericola sp. S6320L; assembly: GCF_023015685.1. Lineage (NCBI taxonomy): Bacteria > Bacillati > Actinomycetota > Actinomycetes > Micrococcales > Promicromonosporaceae > Isoptericola > Isoptericola sp. S6320L. Next base: position 14,434 of record NZ_JALKAT010000007.1, on the reverse strand, counting down.
AAGTGCTTGCCGTCGAGGTCGCCGGTCAGCGGGTAGAAGTGGTCCCAGTTGAACACGACGTCGACGCCGGCGTCCTCGGCACGCAGGACGGCGTCGCGCAGGTCGGCGTACTCGGCGTGCTGCGGCTGGAGCTGGACGGCGATGCGGAGCGGGCGTGAGGTCATGCGGGCACGCTAACGCCCGTCGAGACCCGACTCAATGGCCCAGCGGGCGACCTCGACACGGTTGCGCGTCCCGGTCTTCGAGCAGGTCGGCGGGGACGAGCCGGTCAGCCGACGCGCGTCGCGACGACGAAGACGCGCCGGAACGCCAGCGGTGTCCCGCAGGACCGCTCGGGGTAGGCGTCACGGAGCGCCGCGCCGTACTCCGCCTCGAAGGCCGCGTGCAGCGCGGTGCCGTGGGCGGCGTCGTGCGCCGCCAGGGCCTGGAGCGTGGGCTGCGCCCCCGTCGCGGCGATCCACCGCAGCACCGGGTCCGGGCCGTCCAGCACATGGGTATAGGTGGTCTCCCACGCGTCGACGGCCCAGCCGGGCGCGGCGAGCAGGTCGAGGTACTCGGCCGGGTCGGCGGTCGCGCGGCGGGGCACCGCCCCGACGACGTCGGCGTACGGTGCGCGGGCCGCGACCTCGCGGAGCAGGGTGTGGCTGGGGGCGTCGTGGTTGCCGGGCACCTGGAAGGCGAAGGTCTGGGCGGCCGTCGCGGCCAACGGTGCCAGGTACCGGCGGTGGTCGGGCACCCACTGCAGCGCAGCGTTGCTGAGGACGAGGTCGGCGCCTGCCACCGACGCACGGCCGCGGGTGAGGTCGCGCAGGTCGGCGACCTCGTACCGCACGTGGGGGTCGGCGTTGTCCCCGGCCGCCCGCTCGATCATGGCGGGGGAGGCGTCGATGCCCAGGACGTCGGCGTCGGGCCACCGGGCGCGCAGCCGCCTGGTGAGGTGGCCCGGCCCGCAGCCGAGGTCGACCACGGTGGCGGGTCGGCCGGGAACGCGCGCTAGGAGCTCCGCGAACGGCCGCGACCGTTCGTCGGTGTATCGCAGGTAGGCGGTGGGGGACCAGTCGGGCACGGCAGGCTCCTTTGACATCAAGTATCTTGATGTCAAGATACAATGCTAGGGGAGCAGGAGCACCTTGCCGGTCGTCGCCCGGCCCTCGAGGGCCGTGTGCGCTGCGGCGGCCTCCGCCAACGGGTAGGTCGCCCCGACGCGCACCTCGAGGTCGCCGTCGGCCGCGGCGCCGAGCACCTCGCCGGCCCGCCACTCCAGCTCCGCGCGGGTCGCGGTGTAGTGCGCGAGCGTGGGGCGGGTGACGTAGAGCGATCCACCCGCGTTGAGCCGCTGCAGGTCGAACGGTGGCACCTGTCCCGACGCCCCGCCGAACAGCACCAGGGTCCCTCGCGGACGCAACGACGCCAGCGAGGCGTCGAAGGTCGCCGCGCCGACGCCGTCGTACACCACGTGGACGCCGGCTCCGTCGGTCAGCTCGTGCACGACGGCGGGCAGCTCGGCCGTGAGGTCGTCCATCGCCGCGTAGTCGATGGTGTGGGCCGCTCCCGCCGCGGACGACAGTGCCGCCTTCTCCGGCGTCGAGACGGTGGTCAGCACCCGTCCGCCCCGCGCCGCGGCGAGCTGTGTCGCGAGGAGGCCGACGCCGCCGGCGCCGGCGGTGAGCAGGACGTCGTGACCCAGACCGACCTCGAACGTCGAGGCGACCAGGTAGTGCGCCGTCATGCCCTGCAGGGGGAGGGCCGCCGCCGTTCTCAGGTCGAGGCCGGCGGGCACGTGCACCGCGACGTCGGCGCCGACCACGGCGAGCTCGGCGTACGACCCGGGTGCCTGGTGCCAGGCGACGCGGTCGCCGACGGCGAACCCGTGGACCTGCGGACCGCACGCCTCGACCGTGCCGGAGCCCTCGACGCCGACCACGTGCGGGTAGTCCATCGGGTAGACGCCCGCGCGCCGGTAGGTGTCGATGAAGTTCACCCCCGCCGCAGCCACGCGCACGAGCAGCTCGCCCGGCCCGGGCTCCGGGTCGGGACGCTCGATGTGCTCCAGGACCTCGGGACCGCCCGCCGCACGGGCCACGACTGCACGCATGGTCCGAGCCTACGACCCGCCGTAGCCTGTGGCCGTGAGCCTGGAGATCCGCACCGCGACCGACGCCGACTGGCCGCTCCTGTGGCCCGTCGTCGAGGCGGTCGTCCGTGCCGGCGAGACCTACGCCTATCCTCTCGACCTGACGTCCGGGCAGGCGTGCGAGCTCTGGATGGAGCGGCCACCCGGCCGCACCGTCGTCGCCGTGGAGGCCGGGGTCGTGCTCGGCACTGCGAAGATGGGGCCCAACCGCCTGGGCCACGGCGACCACGTCGGCACGGCGTCGTTCATGGTCGCCGAGGCCGCGCGCGGCCGTGGCGTCGGCCGGGCGCTGGCCGTGCACGTCGTCGACCGGCTCCGCGCGGAGGGGTACCGCGGCATCCAGTTCAACGCGGTGGTCGAGTCCAACACGGCCGCGGTGCGGCTGTGGCGGTCTTTGGGCTTCGAGATCGTCGGCACGGTGCCCGGGGCGTTCCGCAGCCCCGCGCACGGCGAGGTCGGGCTGCACGTGATGTACCGCAGCCTGGTATGACCGCCTCGCTCTGACCACGTCGTGGAATATCTTCACTGAGTGGCGCATATGTATGTATAGTGCGATGCATGGTCAGCACACCGGACACCCCCACCCCGCTGCGCGTCGCCGTCGCCGGTGCGTCGGGATACGCCGGCGGAGAGTTCCTGCGCCTCGCCGTGGCGCACCCGCACCTGGAGATCGGTGCCCTCACCGCGCACTCCACCGCGGGCAGCCGTCTGGGTGAGCTGCAGCCGCACCTGCGCTCGCTGGCCGACCGGGTGCTCGAGCCGACCACGGCCGAGGTGCTCGCGGGGCACGACGTCGTCGTGCTCGGGCTGCCGCACGGCGCGTCGGGAGAGATCGCGGCGCAGCTGCCCGACGACGTCCTCGTGCTCGATCTCGGCGCCGACCACCGGCTGGCGTCGGCGGCGGACTGGGAGGCCTTCTACGGCTCGTCCCACGCCGGCACCTGGCCCTACGGGCTGCCCGAGCTGGCCCACGCCGACGGCACCCGCCAGCGCGACCACCTGGCCGGTGCCCGACGGATCGCGGTACCCGGGTGCAACGTGACCGCCGTGACGCTCGGCCTGCAGCCGGGCATCGCCGCCGGACTGCTCGACCCGACCGACCTCGTCGCGGTGCTCGCCAACGGCTACTCCGGCGCGGGCAAGGCGCTCAAGCCGCACCTGCTCGCCGCCGAGGGGCTCGGCGCTGCCGCACCCTATGCCGTCGGCGGCACGCACCGGCACATCCCGGAGATCACCCAGAACCTGCGGACCGCGGGTGCGGCCGAGGTGACGATCAGCTTCACCCCGACGCTCGTGCCGATGTCGCGCGGGATCCTCGCCACCGTCACGGCGCGTCTGGCGCCGGGGCACGAGGACGCGACGTCCGCGCAGGTGCGCGAGGCCTGGGCGGGCGCCTACGCGGACGAGCCGTTCGTCGAGCTGCTCCCCGAAGGTCAGTGGCCGTCGACGGCAGCGACCCTCGGGGCCAACACGGCGCTCGTCCAGGTCGCTCTCGACGAGGCCGCCGGCCGCGTCGTGACGGTGACCGCCCTCGACAACCTGGTCAAGGGCACCGCCGGCCAGGCGGTCCAGGCCATGAACCTCGCCCTCGGCCTGCCGGAGACGGCCGGCCTCGGCACCGAAGGAGTCGCACCGTGAGCATCACCGCACCGGCAGGTTTCCGGGCCGCCGGCGTCGCCGCCGGCCTCAAGGCCTCGGGCGGGCGTGACGTCGCGCTCGTCGTCAACGACGGGCCCCGGCGCACGGCCGCCGCGGTGCTCACGACCAACCGCGTGCAGGCCGCGCCGGTGGTCTGGACGCGGCAGGCGGTCTCGGACGGCGCCGCGCGCGCCGTCGTGCTCAACTCCGGCGGTGCCAACGCCTGCACCGGCCCCGAGGGGTTCGCGGACACGCACCGCACGGCCGAGCACGTCGCGGCCGTCCTGTCGGCCGGCGCCTCGACTCCCGACGACGAGGTCGGTGCGGGCGACGTCCTCGTGTGCAGCACGGGCCTCATCGGCATCCGTCTCGACCTGGAAGCCCTGCTCGGTGGCGTGGACGCCGCAGCGGGTTCCTTGGCTGCCGACGGCGGCACGGACGCCGCGCACGCGATCATGACCACCGACACGGTCGCCAAGACCGCGGTCGCCGAACGTGACGGCTGGACCGTCGGCGGCATGGCGAAGGGCGCAGGCATGCTCGCGCCCGGGCTCGCCACGATGCTCTCCGTGATCACCACCGACGCCGTGGTGGACCCCGCCGTCGCCGACGCCGCGCTCCGCGCCGCCACCCGCACGACGTTCGACCGCGTCGACTCCGACGGCTGCATGTCCACCAACGACACCGTGATCCTGCTCGCGAGCGGGGCGTCGGGCGTCGAGACCGGTCTCGAGGAACTGACGGCAGCGATCACCGAGGTCACCGCGTCGCTGGCGCGCCAGCTCGTCGCGGACGCGGAGGGCGCGAGCCACGACATCGCGGTCACCGTGCGGAACGCGACCACCGAGGACGCCGCGCTCGCGTGCGCCCGCGCCGTGACCCGGTCCAACCTCTTCAAGGCCGCCGTGTTCGGCAACGACCCGAACTGGGGCCGCGTGCTCGCCGCCGTCGGCACGGTGCCGCCCGAGGTCGCGCCCTTCGACCCGCTGACGCTCGACGTCTCCGTCAACGGCGTGCAGGTCTGCCGGGCAGGAGGTGTCGGCGAGCCGCGGGAGCTCGTCGACCTGGCCGCCGACCGCGAGGTCCACGTGGAGGTCGACCTGCACGCCGGCGACGCCGAGGTCACCGTCTGGACCAACGACCTCACGCACGACTACGTCCACGAGAACAGCGCGTACTCCTCATGAGCGACCACGAGACGATCGGTGCTGCCGCCGGGCCGGGGTTCGACACCCGGACGGGCCTGCGTCCTGACCAGAAGGCGGAGGTCCTCATCGAGGCCCTGCCGTGGCTGCAGGAGTTCGCCGGAGCGCTCGTCGTGGTCAAGTACGGCGGCAACGCCATGATCGACGACGACCTCAAGGCCGCGTTCGCCCAGGACATGGTCTTCCTGCGCCAGGTCGGCCTGCGCCCCGTGGTCGTGCACGGCGGCGGTCCGCAGATCTCGAAGATGCTGGACCGGGTCGGCATCGCCTCCGAGTTCCGAGGTGGCCTGCGGGTCACCACCCCGGAGGCGATGGAGGTCGTGCGGATGGTCCTCACCGGCCAGGTCTCGCGGGAGCTCGTCGGCCTGGTCAACGCCCACGCGCCCCGCGCCGTCGGGCTGTCGGGGGAGGACGGCGGACTGTTCGGTGCGGTGCGCCGCCACGCCACGGTCGACGGCGAGCCCGTGGACGTCGGTCTGGTGGGCGACGTGGTCCAGGTGAACCCCTCCGCGGTGGAGGACCTGCTCGAGGCGGGCCGCATCCCGGTGGTCTCCACGGTCGCCCCTGACGTCGACGATCCCACCCAGGTGCTGAACGTCAACGCGGACACCGCCGCGGCGGCGCTCGCGGTGGCGCTCGGCGCGAAGAAGCTCATCGTGCTCACCGACGTCGAGGGCCTGTACACGAGCTGGCCCGACCCGACCTCCTTGGTGGAGCAGATCACGGCCGGCGAGCTGGCGACGCTGCTGCCCAGCCTGACCTCCGGCATGGTCCCGAAGATGGAGGCGTGCCTGCGAGCCGTCCAGGGCGGCGTGCCGCGGGCCTCCGTGATCGACGGCCGCCAGCCCCACTCCGTGCTGTTGGAGGTCTTCACCTCCCGCGGCAACGGCACGATGGTCGTCCCCGACCCCGACCCCGAGACTGCGAGCGTGGACGCATGAGCGAGCTCATCAGCACCGCCCGGGACCTGAGCGCCGCCGGGTGGACCGAGGCGTACACCCGCTCGGTGATGGACACCTTCGGCCCGCCCCAGCGGATCCTGGTGCGCGGCGAGGGTGCGTACGTGTGGGACGCGGAGGGCAAGCGGTACCTGGACCTGCTCGCCGGCATCGCGGTCAACGTCCTCGGCCACGCCCACCCCACGCTCACCGCCGCCGTGAGCGCGCAGCTCGGCACGCTCGGCCACGTGTCGAACTTCTTCGGCACGCCCACGCAGATCACGCTGGCCGAGCGGCTGCTGCAACTCGCCGGGGCCCCGGAGGGCTCGAAGGTCTTCTTCACGAACTCCGGCACGGAGGCCAACGAGGCGGCCTTCAAGATGACCCGACGCACGGGCCGGACCCGGGTGCTGGCTCTCGAGGGCGGGTTCCACGGGCGGACGATGGGTGCGCTGGCCCTCACGCACAAGCCGGCCTACCGCGAACCCTTCGAACCGCTGCCCGGCGGCGTCGAGCACCTGCCCTTCGGTGACACCGACGCGCTGGAGGCCGCGTTCTCCCCGGACGCCGTCGCCGAGCGGGGCGAGGTCGCGGCACTCGTCGTCGAGCCCGTGCAGGGCGAGGCCGGTGTCCGGGCGCTGCCGGCGGGATACCTGGCGCTGGGCCGGCGCCTCACGAGCGCCGCCGGCGCGCTCCTCGTGCTCGACGAGGTCCAGACGGGCATGGGGCGCACGGGCGCCTGGTTCGCCTTCCAGCAGCCGGAGATCGGCGGGGGCGTCGTGCCCGACGTCGTGACGCTGGCCAAGGGGCTCGGGGGCGGCTTCCCCGTGGGGGCGGTCGTGGCGCTGGGGGAGCGGGCGGCGACGCTGCTGGGCCGCGGGCAGCACGGCACGACGTTCGGTGGGAACCCCGTCGCCGCGGCGGCCGGCCTGGCCACGATCGGCGTGATCGAGCGCGACCGCCTGCTGGCCCGCGCCCCGGAGGTCGGCAAGGTCCTGCGCCAGGCGATCATGGCCGGCGGCAACCCGCTGGTCCGGGGCGTCCGCGGGCACGGCCTGCTGCTCGCCGTCGAGCTCTCGCGTCCCGTGGCACCGCAGGTCGCCGCCGCCGCCCTCGACGCCGGGATCATCGTCAACGCCGTCGCGCCGGACGCCGTCCGGCTGGCGCCGCCCCTCGTCCTGACCGCCGACCAGGCCCTGGACGCCGCGCGCTTCTTCGCCGGCGTCACCGTCCCCGAGAACCCGGAGGAGGCATGATGCCCCGCCACTTCCTGCGTGACGACGACCTCACGCCGGCCGAGCAGCGCGAGGTGCTCGAGCTCGCCATGGCGTTCCGCGAGGACCGCACCGTCCGGACGCCGCTGGCCGGGCCCCAGGGCGTGGCCCTCCTGTTCGACAAGCCGACCCTGCGCACGCAGGTCTCCTTCTCGACGGGGATCGCCGAGATGGGCGGCTTCCCGGTCATGGTGGACGGGCGGCTCGCCCAGGTCGGGGTGCGCGAGTCCGTGGCCGACGTCACCCGGGTGCTGGACCGGCAGGTGTCCGCGATCGTCTGGCGGACGTTCGGCCAGGACCGGATCGAGGAGATGGCCGCCGTCTCGCGGGTACCCGTGGTGAACGCCCTCACGGACGACTTCCACCCGTGCCAGCTCCTGGCCGACCTGCTCACCGTCGCGCAGCACCGCGGTGGCCTCGCCGCCCTGCCGGGCCAGCGGCTCGTCTACGTCGGGGACGCGGCGAACAACATGGCGGTGTCGTACCTGCTCGCCGGGGCGACCGCCGGCCTGCACGTCGTCGTCTGCGGTCCCGCGGGGTACCTCCCGGACGACGACGTCGTGGCCCGAGCGGCCGGGATCGCCGGGACGACCGGCGGCTCCGTCGAGGTCACCACGGACGCCGAGGCCGCCGTCGTCGGCGCCGACGTCGTGGTGACCGACACCTGGGTGTCGATGGGCGACGAGGACGAGGCCGCCGAGCGCGTCGCCGACCTGCTGCCGTACCAGGTCACGCCCGACCTCCTGGCACGGGCCAAGCAGGACGCGATCTTCCTGCACTGCCTGCCCGCCTACCGCGGCAAGGAGGTCGCCGCCGAGGTGATCGACGGTCCCCGGTCCGTCGTCTGGGACGAGGCGGAGAACCGCCTGCACGCCCAGAAGGCCGTCCTGACGTTCCTGCTGGAGCAGCGATGAGCACCGCACCTGCCCACGGCCCGCTCACCACGAAGGCGGCACGGCACGCCCGCATCGTGGAGATCGTGCGCCGCACCGCGATCCACTCGCAGGCCGAGCTCGCCCGCGAGCTCGCCGACGAAGGCCTGTCCGTCACCCAGGGCACGCTCTCCCGCGACCTCATCGAGCTGCGGGCCGAGAAGGTCCGCAGCGCCGGCGGTTCGCTCGTCTACGCCGTGCCCGGCGAGGGCGGCGACCGCAGCGTGCAGGCGGCCGGGGTCGGCGGCCACGACACCGGCTACCTGGCGGCCCGTCTGGCCCGGCTCTGCGCCGACCTCCTGGTCTCGGCCGAGGCGTCCGGCAACCAGGTCGTCCTGCGCACACCACCGGGGGCGGCCAACTACCTGGCCTCCGCCATCGACCACTCCGTCTTCCCCGGGGTCCTCGGCTGCATCGCCGGGGACGACACGATCCTCGTGATCGCCCGGGACCCGGCCGGCGGCGACGAGCTCGCCGCCCGGTTCCTCGAGCTCACGGCGTCACCGGACGCGTGAGCCTGTCAGACTCGACCCTCAACCGCACAGCAAGGATGACCTTTCATGACTGAACGCGTGGTGCTCGCCTACTCCGGCGGCCTGGACACCTCGGTGGCGATCGGCTGGATCGCCGAGGCCACCGGTGCTGAGGTCGTCGCCGTCGCCGTCGACGTCGGCCAGGGCGGCGAGGACATGGAGATGATCCGCCAGCGCGCCCTCGACTGCGGCGCCGTGGAGGCCTACGTGGCCGACGCGCGCGACGAGTTCGCCGACGAGTACTGCATGCCGGCGCTCAAGGCCAACGGTCTCTACCTCGACCGCTACCCCCTCGTCTCGGCGATCTCGCGGCCGGTCATCGTCAAGCACATGGTGCGCGCCGCCCGGCAGTTCGGCGCGCAGACCGTGGCGCACGGCTGCACCGGCAAGGGCAACGACCAGGTCCGGTTCGAGGTGGCCACCACCTCGCTGGCGCCGGACCTCAAGACCATCGCCCCGGTGCGCGACCTCGCCCTGACGCGGGAGAAGGCGATCGACTACGCGGAGAAGCACGACCTGCCGATCGCGACGACGAAGAAGAACCCGTTCTCGATCGACCAGAACGTGTGGGGCCGCGCCGTCGAGACGGGCTTCCTCGAGGACATCTGGAACGAGCCCACCAAGGACGTCTACTCCTACACCGACGACCCGACGTTCCCGCCGGTCGCCGACGAGGTCGTCGTCACGTTCGACGGGGGTGTGCCCGTCGCGCTCGACGGCGTCGCGGTCTCGCCGCTCCAGGCGATCATGGAGATGAACCGCCGGGCCGGCGCCCAGGGCGTGGGCCGGATCGACATCGTCGAGGACCGCCTCGTGGGCATCAAGTCCCGCGAGGTGTACGAGGCGCCGGGTGCCATGGCGCTCATCGCGGCGCACCAGGAGCTCGAGAACGTGACCCTGGAGCGCGAGCAGGCACGCTTCAAGAAGGGCGTCGAGCAGCGCTGGTCGGAGCTGGTCTACGACGGCATGTGGTTCAGCCCCCTGAAGAAGAACCTCGACGTGTTCGTCGACGAGACCCAGAAGTACGTCTCCGGCGACATCCGCATGGTGCTCCACGGCGGCCGCGCCACCGTGACCGGGCGGCGGTCCGACGCCGCGCTGTACGACTTCAACCTCGCGACCTACGACGAGGGTGACTCGTTCGACCAGTCGCACGCCAAGGGCTTCATCGAGATCTACGGTCTCGCCGCCAAGCAGGCCGCCGCCCGCGACGAGCGCTTCGGCAACGGCGTCGACTTCGGCACCGGGGACCTCTGATCATGGGCGAGATCGACAAGCGGTCGGACGACGGCGCGCACGCGACGTACGGCACCCTCGACAGCCCCGCGTCGGTGAGCCTCTGGGGCGGCCGGTTCGCCGGCGGCCCGTCGCCGGAGCTCCAGGCGCTGTCGCAGTCGACCCACTTCGACTGGCGGCTCGCCGCGTACGACGTCGCCGGGTCGCGGGCCCACGCCAGGGTGCTGCACCGGGCAGGCCTGCTCACCGACGACGAGCTGACGGCCATGCTCGAGGCGCTCGACCGGCTGCGGGCCGACGTCGAGGACGGCACCTTCCTGCCCCGGCTCGGGGACGAGGACGTGCACACGGCCCTCGAGCGAGGGCTCCTGGAGCGGGCAGGGGACGAGCTGGGCGGCAAGCTCCGCGCCGGGCGGTCGCGCAACGACCAGATCGCCACGCAGGTGCGGATGTACCTGCGCCAGAACGCCCGCCTGATCGCCCAGCAGGTCGTCACGGTGGTCGACGAGCTCATCTCCCAGGCGGAGGCCGCCGGCGACGCCGTCATGCCGGGCCGCACGCACCTGCAGCACGCCCAGCCGGTGCTGCTGGCCCACCACCTGCTGGCCCACGCGTGGCCGCTGCTGCGCGACGTGGACCGGCTCATCGACTGGGACGTGCGGGCCGCCCGGTCGCCGTACGGGTCCGGGGCCCTCGCCGGTTCGTCGTTGGGGTTGGACCCGGCCGCGGTGGCCGCCGAGCTGGGTTTCGACGGCCCGGTCGAGAACTCCATCGACGGCACCGCCGCACGGGACGTGGTCGCGGAGTTCGCGTTCGTCGCCGCGATGATCGGCGTGGACCTCTCCAGGTTCTCCGAGGAGGTCATCACGTGGAACACCAAGGAGTTCGGGTTCGTCCGCCTCGACGACGCCTGGTCGACCGGGTCGAGCATCATGCCGCAGAAGAAGAACCCGGACATCGCCGAGCTGGCACGCGGCAAGTCCGGGCGCCTGATCGGTGACCTCACGGGCCTCCTGGCGACACTGAAGGGACTCCCGCTCGCGTACAACCGGGACCTGCAGGAGGACAAGGAGCCGGTCTTCGACCAGGTCGACACGCTGACCGTGCTGCTGCCGGCCTTCGCCGGCATGGTGCGCACGCTGACGTTCGACACGGACCGGATGGCGGAGCTCGCGCCGCAGGGGTTCTCCTTGGCCACCGACGTGGCGGAGTGGCTGGTGCGCTCCGGGGTGCCGTTCCGGGTGGCGCACGAGGTCGCCGGCGCCTGCGTCCGGGTGTGCGAGGAGCGCGACATCGAGCTGTGGGACCTCTCGGACGAGGACCTCGCGGCCATCTCGGCGCACCTCACGCCGGCGGTGCGCGAGGTCCTGACCGTCGAGGGCTCCGTCGCTTCCCGGGACGGCGTGGGCGGGACGTCGCCGCGGCGCGTGGCGGAACAGCTGGAGGCGGCCAAGGAGCGCGCCACCGAGTTCAGGTTCTGGGCCGAGGGCTGAGTGAGCGTCGGCGCGGAGGTGCTGGCCGCCGTCGTGCAGCGGGTGCACGACGGCGCGCCGCGCCTGCCGGGACCGGGTGCGCCGGCTCCCTGGCGACGCACCCGGCTGGTCTGCGTCGACGGCCCGGCCGGGTCGGGCAAGACGACGCTCGCCACGCAGCTCGCCGTCGAGCTGGCGTGCCAGGTGGTGCACATGGACGACCTCTACGAGGGTTGGGAGGCGGGGCCCGGCGGTGGGGCGGCGCGGCTGCGTTCGTGGGTCCTGGAGCCGCTGGTGGCCGGCAGGGCGGGGGAGTACCGACGGTTCGACTGGGTCACCGGTTCCTACGCCGAGGCGCACACCGTGGAGCCGGCGCCGTTCCTCGTCGTCGAGGGGTGCGGTGCGGCCGCACGGCAGGTGGACCCGTGGGCCGCGCTGCGCATCTGGGTCGAGGCCGACGACGCCGAGCGCCTGCACCGCGGTCTCGTGCGTGACGGGGAGGCGGCACGAGCGCACTGGCAGCGGTGGATGGCCGACGAGGCGGCCCACTACGCTGCGGAGCAGACGTGCGCGAGGGCCGACGTCCACCTCGACGGCCTCGGCCGGCCGCGCGCCACGGCACCGGGTCCTCGGGAGGCGGGATGACAGGCACGACGGCGGGTCCGGCGCAGGTGCCCACCGCGCCGTGGCAGGTTCCCGGGCCGTCCTGGTACGACCGGGACGTGCACACCGTGGCCCGCGACCTGCTCGGTGCCTACGTCACGCGGCGGACGCCGGAGGGCGACGTCACGCTCCGCCTGACCGAGGTCGAGGCGTACGCGGGGGCCGTCGACCCCGCGTCGCACGCCTACCGGGGCCGCACGGAGCGCAACCGGTCCATGTTCGGCGCACCCGGTCGTCTCTACGTCTACCGTCACCTCGGCCTGCACCACTGCGTGAACGTGGTGTGCGGGCCGGCCGGGACCGCCTCGGCCGTCCTGCTGCGCGCCGGAGAGGTCGTCGCCGGGACCGACCTCGCGCGCTCACGTCGCACGGCCGCGGGGCGCTGCGACTCGGACCGTCAGATCGCCCGCGGGCCCGCGCGGCTCACGGTGGCTCTCGCGCTCGATCGCGAGGACGACGGCGTGGGCGTCACGGACGCCGACGGCGCCGTCGTCGTGCACCTGCCCGTGGACCCGCTGCCGCGCACCATCGCGACCGGGCCCCGCGTCGGCGTCGGTGGCGAGGGCGCCGACCCGTCGCGGTTCGGCTGGCGGTCGTGGCTCGTCGACGAGCCGAGCGTGTCGGCGTACCGGCCGGTGGCACGACGCGTGCGCTGAGACGTGCGGTGACGCGGTGGCCGCATCGGGCACACTAGGTGGGCGGCTCGTCCGGGCCGCGACGAACCACCTCAAGGAGCACACGGTGACCGACGTTCTCGACGAGCTGCACTGGCGGGGCCTGGTGGCGCAGACCACCGACGAGGCTGCGCTGCGCGACGCGCTCTCGGAGGGTCCGATCGCGTACTACTGCGGCTTCGACCCGACGGCGCCGAGCCTGCACCACGGCCATCTCGTCCAGCTCATCCTGCTGCGGCACCTGCAGCGTGCCGGCCATCGCGCCGTCGCGCTGGTGGGCGGCGCGACAGGGATGATCGGCGACCCTCGGCAGTCCGGCGAGCGGGTGCTCAACACGAAGGAGACGGTCGCCGACTGGTCCGAGCGGCTCAAGGCGCAGATCTCGCGCTTCCTCGACTTCGAGGGGGACAACCCCGCCGTCCTGGTCAACAACCTCGACTGGATCGCCGGGATGTCGGCGATCGACTTCCTGCGCGACGTCGGCAAGCACTACCGGCTCGGCACCATGCTGGCGAAGGACACGGTGGCGCGCCGGCTGAGCTCGGACGAGGGCATCAGCTTCACGGAGTTCAGCTACCAGATCCTGCAGGGCATCGACTTCCTGGAGCTCTACCGGCGCCACGGGGTGACCCTGCAGACCGGGGGCAACGACCAGTGGGGCAACCTGCTCTCCGGCGTCGAGCTCGTGCGGCGGACCGAGGGTGAGGCCGTCCACGTCATGACGACCCCGCTGATCACCAAGGCCGACGGCACCAAGTTCGGCAAGACCGAGGGCGGTGCCGTCTGGCTGGCGCCCGACCTGATGAGCCCGTACGCCTTCTACCAGTACTGGCTGAACGCGTCCGACTCCGACGTCGTGCCGTGGCTGAAGATCTTCACCTTCCGCTCGCGCGAGGAGATCGCCGAGCTGGAGCGCGAGGTGGCGGAGCGCCCCTTCGCACGCGTGGCCCAGAAGACCCTCGCCGCAGACGTCACGACGCTGGTGCACGGCGCCGCAGCGACCGAGGCGGTCGTCGCGGCGAGCCAGGCGCTGTTCGGTCGGGGCGAGCTCGCCACGCTCGACGCCGAGACGCTCGGTGCGGCGACGGCGGAGCTGCCGCGGGCCGAGGTCGCCGTCGGAACACCGGTGCTGGACGCCCTGGTCGGCAGCGGGCTGGTCGCCTCCCGCGCCGCGGGCCGGCGAGCCATGGCGGACGGCGGTGCCTACGTCAACAACACCAAGGTGGAGTCGGAGGACGCCGTCCTGCGGGCGGAGGACCTGCTGCACGGCCGGTACGCCGTGCTGCGGCGGGGCAAGAAGACGCTCGCCGTCGCCGTCGCGGACTGACGTCCGCGCCTGCGGGGCCTTCTCGAGCACGCGTCGAACGTGCTCGAGAAGGCTCAAGATGTGCGCTGACCTGCGGATTTGGTCGTCGCGCCAGAGCGTGTGTAATGTTCTGGTCGTTCGCCCGAGAGGGAGGCACGGACACCGAGGAGACAGCCCACGGGCTGGGTACCGGTGGCCGGTCTCGTGGGTGTTCACCTCGACCTTCAGATCGGGTACAGTAATGTGCCCGACGATCGAGGACCCACCGATGTTCGGCCGGCTGGCGCTGACAGAGCGCAGGTTGACCACGAAGATCGGATCGGGTAAGGTTGAAGGGTTGCCCCGGACGGGGTCGGGACGGTGTTCCGGTCGTGGATGGTGTGCGTCGGTTGTTTGAGAACTCAACAGTGTGCTTGATAGTCAATGCCA
>NZ_JALKAT010000075.1:0-321 GCF_023015685.1 Isoptericola sp. S6320L | reverse complement strand
CTGTGCGATCCACCGTGGTAGCGGGGGCAGGATTTGAACCTGCGACCTCTGGGTTATGAGCCCAGCGAGCTACCGAGCTGCTCCACCCCGCGTCGACATCCTGAACACTACGGCATGCGTCGCGCCCGACGCCAATTCGTCGTCACGACGCCACGCCGTCCGGGAAGAATGGCCTGGTACGACGAAAGGCCCCCGGAGATCCCGAGGGCCTTTCGACGAGGACCGCCTGTGCGATCCACCGTGGTAGCGGGGGCAGGATTTGAACCTGCGACCTCTGGGTTATGAGCCCAGCGAGCTACCGAGCTGCTCCACCCCGCGTCG
>NZ_JALKAT010000074.1:0-321 GCF_023015685.1 Isoptericola sp. S6320L | reverse complement strand
AATAATACTTGAACATCTGGGATGCTCGCGTCCACTGTGCAGTTCTCAAGCAACGGACGGTCCCGCCGGCCCACCGGTACACCCACCCCAACAACGTGGAGCGGTCTGCACCAGACCAACGACCCGTATCCATCCGAGGACAAGCCCCGACCCAACAACGGCCGGTTGCCTCAGGACCCAACAGTGTGCTCAACCGACCCACCGACCGGACCGACCGCGTTCCCATCCACCACCGAAGCAGCAGACGTACTAGCGACCGACCCACGACCAGCGGACCGACGTTCGTCAATGTTCCACCCAGAGCAACCACCAGACGCACGT
>NZ_JALKAT010000073.1:0-322 GCF_023015685.1 Isoptericola sp. S6320L | reverse complement strand
ACGTGCGTCTGGTGGTTGCTCTGGGTGGAACATTGACGAACGTCGGTCCGCTGGTCGTGGGTCGGTCGCTAGTACGTCTGCTGCTTCGGTGGTGGGTGGGAACGCGGTCGGTCCGGTCGGTGGGTCGGTTGAGCACACTGTTGGGTCCTGAGGCAACCGGCCGTTGTTTGGTCGGGGCTTGTCCTCGGATGGATACGGGTCGTTGGTCTGGTGCAGACCGCTCCACGGTTGTTGGGGTGGGTGTACCGGTGGGCCGGCGGGACCGTCCGTTGCTTGAGAACTGCACAGTGGACGCGAGCATCCCAGATGTTCAAGTATTATT
>NZ_JALKAT010000072.1:0-338 GCF_023015685.1 Isoptericola sp. S6320L | reverse complement strand
TCGATCGTGGAGATCGAGTGGCTCACGAGGAACACGGTGCCGGCCTGCTGGCGGACCTCCTCGATGCGCGCCTTGGAGCGGGACTTGAACGCGGCGTCGCCGGTGGCCAGGGCCTCGTCGACCATGAGGATGTCGGGGATGGCCGCGGAGCTGATCGCGAACCGCAGCCGGGCGGCCATGCCCGAGGAGTACGTCTTCATCGGCAGGTCCACGAAGCTGCCGATGTCGGCGAACTCCACGACCTCGTCGAACTTCTCGTCGACCTCCTTGGGCGTCATGCCCAGGGCGAGGCCCCCGATCTCGATGTTCTTCGAACCGGTCATCTGCGGCATGAGCGC
>NZ_JALKAT010000071.1:0-358 GCF_023015685.1 Isoptericola sp. S6320L | reverse complement strand
CGGCGGGGTGGACACGGTCGTCGCGGACGTCGTGGACACGACCGGTGCGGTCGACGAGGTGCTGGGTACCGACGGTGAGGTCGAGGACCTGGTCGACGGGCTGGTGGGTGACGAGGGCGTCGTGGACGACGTCGTCGGTGCCGACGAGCCCGAGGCCGGTCTGACCGACGAGGTCGTCGAGGAGCTGCTCGACGACGTCGACTCCACGCTGGACAGCGCCCTCGAGGGTGACCTCGACGGTGTGGTCCGCGACGTCCTCGACCAGGACGGCGTCGTGGACGACGTGCTGGAGGACGGCGGGGTGGACACGGTCGTCGCGGACGTCGTGGACACGACCGGTGCGGTCGACGAGGTGCTG
>NZ_JALKAT010000070.1:0-368 GCF_023015685.1 Isoptericola sp. S6320L | reverse complement strand
CGGCGGGCACGTCGTCGCCGGTGACGTGGTCCTGCACCGGTGACCCGTGCCCCTGGGGCGCCCAGCTGACCGGCAACGCCGCCGTCTGGCCCGACGGCATCACCAGCCGCTACGGCTACACCACGTCCGCCGGCATCTACCTGCCCGCCATCGCCGCGCACGGCACCACGATCACCATCACCGACGGCAACGCCGCCGTCTACGCCGGACCCACCGACACCTCGCACAGCCGCCTCGCCCAGCTCTCCACCGGCGACAGCTACACCATCACCAACCTGCCCGACAGCCACGTCGTCTCCGTCCAGAACGACAACAACACCTTCGCCTACACCCTCACCGACGGTGGCGAACCCACCCCGACGCCGACG
>NZ_JALKAT010000006.1:0-158278 GCF_023015685.1 Isoptericola sp. S6320L | reverse complement strand
GGTACTGCCCTGGAGACGGGGTGGGAGAGTAGGACGCCGCCGGACACCCTTCACAGCAGGCCCCCCACACCACACGGTGCGGGGGGCCTCGCTGCATTTCCCCACCGGAGCGCACGGTGGGCGGAACTATCATGTGGACACCAGGCCGCCGTCGACGGATTCTCGCCGTGGCGCGGCCGATGACGAACCAGGCAGGGAGAGGCGGCACGGGTGAGGATCTCGGCGAAGGCGGACTATGCGGTCCGCGCGTCCGTGGAGCTCGCGGCCGCGACGGAGGGGCATCCCGTGTCCGCGGAGGCGCTCGCCTCGGCTCAGCAGGTCCCGCACCGGTTCCTCGAGGCGATCCTGCGCGACCTGCGGCGCGAGGGCATCGTGTCCAGCCGGCGTGGGGCGGGCGGCGGATACGTGCTGGCCCGGCCGGCGGACGAGATCTCCGTGGCCGATGTCGTCCGGGCCGTGGACGGCCCCCTCGTGTACGTGCGCGACCAGCGTCCTTCCGACCTGGACTACTCCGGGACCGCGGCGTCGCTGCTGCACGTCTGGGTGGCGCTGCGCGCGAACGTTCGTGCCGTGCTGGCGCGCGTGACGCTCGCCGACCTCGCATCGGGGACGGTCCCGGCCGAGGTGCGCCTGCTGGTGGATGACGACGAAGCGTGGGAGAACCCCTGACGGGTCCCCCTGGCGGGGATGGTCCCGCATCGGCGCGTCGTTAAAACCGACTAGGCCAATAGGGTATGTTGGGTACCGATCGGTTCTCACCTCGGAGGCTCTCGTGCACACCCTCGTACTCCTCGCTCTCGTCGGACTGGGCGCACAGCTCGTCGACGGCAGCCTCGGCATGGCCTACGGCGTCACGTCCACCACCCTGCTCCTGATGATCGGCACGAACCCGGCGGCCGCCTCGGCCACGGTGCACCTCGCCGAGATCGGGACCACGCTGGCGTCCGGCGCGTCCCACTGGCGGTTCGGCAACGTCGACTGGCGAGTCGTGGCGCGCATCGGCGTCCCGGGCGCCGTCGGTGCGTTCGCCGGTGCCACCTTCCTGTCGTGGCTCTCGACGGAGATCGCCGGCCCGCTGATGTCCGTGCTGCTCCTGGGCCTGGGCCTCTACGTGCTGTTCCGGTTCACGTTCCGTGGTCTGCGCACCGACCGGCTCGGGCAGCCTCTGCGTCGACGCTTCCTCACGCCGCTCGGGCTGGTGGCCGGCTTCATGGATGCCACCGGTGGTGGTGGCTGGGGCCCTGTCGGTACCCCGGCGATCCTCGCCAGCGGGCGGCTCGAGCCGCGCAAGGTCATCGGGTCGATCGACACCAGCGAGTTCTTCGTCGCCGTGGCGGCGAGCCTCGGCTTCCTCGTCGGGCTCGGGACGTCCGGGATCGATGCGTCCTGGGCGGTCGCTCTCCTGATCGGTGGGCTCATCGCGGCACCGATCGCCGCGTGGATCGTGCGGTGGGTGCCACCGCGCGTCCTCGGGTCGGCCGTCGGCGGGGTCATCGTGCTGACGAACACCCGGACGCTGCTCGGGACGGACCTCGTCGCCGTGAGCGGCGGTGCCGCGACGGCGGTCTACGCCGTCGTGGTCGCTGTCTGGGCCGGCGCCGTCATCTACTCGGTCCGCGCGCACCGCGCCGAGCGGACGGCCCAGGCGTCCCTGACCGGTGACGAGGAGGTACGGGACCCGGCCTCGATCGGGTGATCTGCCGGGTGAAGCGGCCGTTCTCAGGTGGCAGTTCCGGGGCCCGGGAGTACGGTGGGCGGCACACGAGTCCTGACCGGGTGCTCTGCCCGGACACCCGGGGAGATGTCATGAGCGGTCCGTCGTCGCACCGCACCGTCGGGAGCGCCGGCCTCGCCGGTGCCGCCGAGGCCCTGGCAGCCGGTGTCCAGCTCGTCGTCGGTCGCTACCGGGTCGAGCTCGACTCGGGCCGGACCTGGTGGTCCGACGAGGTGTACCGGATGCACGGCCGTGAGCCGGGCGAGATCGAGCCGAGCATGGAGGCGCTGAGGTCCCGCACGCACCCGGACGATCGCGGGCGCGTGTCGCGAACTGCTGTGGTCGCGTTGCGTGCGGGCAGGCCGTTCAGCAGCGCCCACCGCATCGTCGACGCGCACGGCAAGGCGCGCACCGTCGTCGTGACCGGGCAGGCGCACGTCGGCGACGACGGCGAGATCACCCACGTCGCCGGCTACGTGCTGGACGTCAGCCCGGTCACCCGTGAGGCGCTCGACCGCGAGTCGCAGCGTGCCGTGGGCCGGGCCATGGTGTCGGCGGCTGCGGTCGAGCAGGCCAAGGGCGCCTTCATGGTGGTGCACGGCATGGCGGAGGCCGAGGCGGGGGACAAGGTCGGCGAGGTGGCCGCCCGGGCGGGCATCCCGCTCCAGTCGGCCGCCGCGCAGATCGTCGCCGGGATGGCCGGCGCGGACGGCAGCCCGGCCCAGCGGCTCGCAGCAGCGCTGGACGCCGTCCACACCGAGGATCGGCCCCGCGGGCACGAGGCGCAGCTGGCCCGCCGGCGGCAGCGGAGCCGCGGCTGAGGCGTGTGGCCGCAGGCTCTCAGGGACCTCCCTCAGACCACCGAGACGTGCTTGGCCCGCTTGTCCACGGCCTTGGTCACAACCTGCCGGGCGAGCCGGCGGGCGAGCACGGCGACCCCGCCCGTCACGGCGGCGAACGTGATCGCCTGCACGATCGGGATGTCGTCCGCGTCCAGGTCGATCGGGGCGTCGCTGCCCGTGGCCTTCTCCCAGATCACCTTGATGAGCTTCTGCGCGACCCAGCCGGCCGCGAACGTCGCCGCGACCGTCCCGATCTTGAGCCCCAGCGAGGGCTCGGACGGCTCGGAAAGCTGAGAGTGCTCCACGGATCCTCCAGTAGCAGACGGCGGCATCGGGCGGTCGCGAACGGTCCGCCCGACGGACGCCACCACCGTAGCGTGCGTGCGGTGTGTAGGCTCGGAGGGAACGACAGGGGAGCGCCACGAGCGCTGAGAGTGCGGATCTCCGCAGACCCTCGAACCTGATCCGGTTAGCACCGGTGGAGGAAGTCGGGCTTCTCGATCCCGTCGTCCGTTCCCACGGACGACGGCCCCCCTTCAGATCCGTCTGAGGAGGACGCATGACCATCCGTACCCGCCGCACCCTGGCGGCCCTCGCCGTCGTCGGGCTCGTGCCCGCGCTGGCCGCCTGCAGCGGCGACGACGCCCCGGGCGAGGCCGGCAGCACGCCGGTCCCGGCGGAGTCGTCGGCCGGCGGCGAGCTGTCCGGCACCGTCACGCTGGTCACCCACGACTCCTTCGCGCTCAGCGACGGGCTGCTCGAGTCCTTCGAGGAGGAGTCCGGGCTGGAGGTCGAGCACGTCGCCGCCGGTGACGCGGGCGCGCTGGTCAACCAGCTCGTCCTCACGCAGGACAGCCCGCTCGGGGACGTGGTGTACGGGGTGGACAACACGTTCGCGTCGCGCGCCGTGGAGGCCGGGGTGTTCGAGCCCTACACGCCGGCAGACCTCGACCCGTCCGTGAGCACCCCGGTGGAGGAGGGTCTGGAGGGCCTGACGCCGATCGACCGGGGTGACGTCTGCCTCAACGTGGACACCGCCTGGTTCGAGGAGGAGGGCATCGAGCCCCCGAGCACCTTCGAGGACCTCACCCAGGAGACCTACGCGGACCTGACCGTGGTCACCAACCCGGCGACGTCGTCGCCCGGCTTCGCGTTCCTGCTGGCCACCATCAGCGCGTTCGGCGAGGACGGCTGGCAGGACTACTGGGCCGAGCTCGCGGACAACGGCCTGCGGGTCACGGACGGCTGGTCGGACGCCTACTACGTCGACTTCTCGGGTGCCGGCGAGGGTGGTGAGCGCCCGGTCGTGCTGTCGTACGCGACGTCGCCGGCCTTCACCGTCACCGAGGACGGCAGCGAGACCACCACCGCCGCGCTGCTGGACACCTGCTTCCGCCAGGTCGAGTACGCCGGGGTCCTCGCGGGCACCGACAACCCGGCCGGTGCCCGGGCCCTGGTGGACTTCCTGGCCTCGGAGCAGGTGCAGGCCGACATCCCGGCCAGCATGTACATGTATCCCGCCGACGAGAGCGTCGAGCTCCCCGCCGAGTGGGAGGAGTTCGCCCCGCTCGCCGAGGACCCCTACGAGGTCTCGGTGCAGGAGATCGCGGAGCACCGTGACGAGTGGATCCAGCAGTGGACGGCCACGGTCATCGGTTGAGCCTGCGACACCGGCCCCGGTGGGCGTGGCTGGGCTGGGGGGTCGCCGTCGGCGTCCCACTGGTCTTCCTCGCCGTCTTCTTCGCCTGGCCGGTCGTCGCGCTGGTCGTCCAGGGCTTCTTCGCGGACGACGGCGGGGGCGGGCGCACGCTCGACCTCTCCGGCTTCGCGGAGGTCCTGAGCCAGCCGCGCACCTGGCGGGTGGTCGGCCAGACGCTCGCGCAGGCGTCGGCCGGGACGGTGCTCAGCGTGCTGCTCGGCCTCCCGGGCGCCTATCTGCTGTACCGGTGCCGGTTTCCCGGCCGGACGTTCCTGCGGGGCCTGGTGACGGTCCCGTTCGTGCTGCCGACCGTCGTCGTCGGCGTCGCGTTCCGCAACCTCTTCACCCCGTCCGGGCCGCTCGGGTGGCTCGGGTGGGAGGAGAGCTTCGCCGGGATCGTGGTCGCGCTCGTCTTCTTCAACTACTCGGTGGTGGTCCGCACGGTGGGCGGGCTGTGGGAGCGCCTGGACCCGCGCGCCGAGCAGGCCGCCCGGGCGCTGGGTGCCACGCCGTGGCGGGCCTTCCGCACGGTGACGCTGCCGGCGCTCGGCCCGGCGATCGCCTCGGCGGCGTCGGTAGTCTTCCTGTTCTGCTCGACGGCGTTCGGCGTGGTCCTCGTGCTCGGCGGCATGCGCTACGGCACGATCGAGACGGAGATCTGGATCCGCACCACCCAGTTCCTCGACCTGCGGGCGGCCGCCGTGCTCAGCGTGCTGCAGCTCGTGGTCGTCGTGGCCGCGCTGCTCGTCAGCGCCCGCCTGCGCACGCGGCGCGAACGTGCTCTCCAGCTCACCGGTGAACGGTCGGGCGCCCATCCGCTGGACCTGCGCTCCGTCCGGGACGCGCTGCCGGCCGCGGTGACCGCCGTCGTCGTCGGCGGGCTCGTGGTGCTCCCGCTCGCGGGCCTCGTCCTGCGGTCGTTCCGGGGGCCCGACGGCGCCTGGTCGCTCGCGAACTATGCCGCGCTGGGGACCACGGGCGGGCGCAACGCGCTGACCGTGACCGTGTGGGAGGCGACGGCCAACTCGTTGCGGATCGCGGCGGTCGCCACGCTGATCGCCGTGGTGGTCGGCGGGCTCGTGGTGCTGGTCGTCTCGCGCCGGCCCCGCTCGCACGGGCTGCGGCGGGCCGTCGGGGGCCTGGACGCGGTGTTCATGCTGCCGCTCGGCGTGTCGGCCGTGACGGTGGGGTTCGGGTTCCTGCTCACGCTCGACCGGCCGCTCGGCCTCGACGTCGACCTGCGCACGTCGGGGCTGCTGGTGCCGATCGCGCAGGCGGTCGTGGCGATCCCGCTCGTGGTCCGTACGATGCTGCCGGTGCTGCGGGCGATCGACCCGCGACTGCGCGAGGCCGCGGCGGTGCTCGGGGCGCCCCCGGGCCGGGTGCTGGCCAGCGTGGACCTCGCGCTCGGAGCACGCTCGTTGGGGCTCGCCGTCGGGTTCGCCTTCGCGGTCTCGCTGGGGGAGTTCGGCGCCACGTCGTTCCTCGCCCGCCCGGACGCGGCGACCCTGCCGGTGGTGATCTACCGGCTCGTCGGGCAGCCCGGCGCGGAGAACTACGGGATGGCGCTCGCGGCGTCGGTGGTGCTCGCGGTGCTCACCGCGACCGTCATGATGGTGGCCGAACGGATGCGCGGCGACAGCGGCGGAGGGGAGTTCTGATGGCGGGCCGTCGAGAGCCGGGTACCGGGCTGTCCGTGCGCGACGTCGTCGTGCGCTACGGGCAGCGGCGCGGGCACGCGGGCACGACGGCGGTCGACGGCGTCTCGCTCGACGTCGCGGCCGGCGAGGTGCTCGCGCTGCTCGGGCCGAGCGGGTGCGGCAAGTCCTCCCTGCTGCGGGCGGTGGCCGGCCTCGAGCCGGTGGCCGCCGGCACCGTGGCGTTCGACGGTGCCGACCTGGCCGGCGTGCCCGTGCACCGGCGGGGCTTCGGCCTGCTGTTCCAGGAGGGCCAGCTCTTCCCGCACCGCGACGTCGCCGGGAACGTGGCCTACGGGCTGGCCGACCGGCCGCGGGCGGAGCGGGCCGAGCGGGTGGGCGAGCTCCTGGCGCTGGTGGGTCTCGACGGGTTCGGGGCCCGGCCGGTGGCCGAGCTGTCCGGCGGCGAGAAGCAGCGGGTGGCGCTCGCGCGGGCCCTCGCGCCACGGCCCCGGCTGCTGCTCCTCGACGAACCGCTCTCCGCCCTGGACCGCGGCCTGCGCGAACGGCTGGCCGTGGAGATCCGCGCGGTGCTGCACGCGACCCGCACCACGGCCGTGTTCGTCACCCACGACCACGACGAGGCCTTCACGGTGGCCGACCGCGTCGCGGTGATGTCGGCCGGCCGGCTCGCCCAGGTCGCGGCGCCGGAGGAGCTGTGGCGTGCCCCCGCGACGCGCCAGGTCGCGGAGTTCCTCGGGTACCAGACGTTCCTGCCGCACGACGACGGGCTGCTCGCCGTCGGGCCGGCCGGCCTGCGGGTGGTCGACGGCGCCTCCGGCGCAGCCACGGGCGGTGAGGTCCGGCACGGCGTCGTCGTCGCCACCACGTTCCGCCGCGGTCGCACGGAGGTCACCGTGGACGCGGACCTGGGTGCGGGCGAGGAACGGCTCGTCGCCCTGGCCGACGGCGGCGTGCCCGCTGTCGACGACAAGGTGGGCGTGGTGCTGGACCCCCGCGGCTGCGCCGTCGTCTCGGGACAGCACCGCTAGTCACCCCATGCGGGGCCCGTCGGCGGGCCGACGGCCCCGCCCCCGGCGTCGTGCACGAGCAGCGCCACCTGCGTGCGGTTCTCCAGGCCGAGCTTGTCCAGGAGCTGGGAGACGTGCGCCTTGACCGTCGGCACGCTCAGGTAGAGGCGGGTCGCGATCTCGGCGTTGGAGGCACCGCGGCCGAGCTCCGCGGCCACGTCGCGCTCGCGGGCCGTCAGGACGTCCAGGGCCGCCCGCGCCCGCTCCTGGGCACCACCCGCGCTCGCGACGGTCGCCATGAGCCGCCGGGCGACGTCGGGCGCCAGCACGGGCTCGCCGGCCGCGGCCGAACGGACCGCGGCGGCGATCCGCGCCGGCGGCATGTCCTTGAGGAGGTAGCCGGCGGCCCCGGCGTGCAGCGCGCCCCCGACCTCCTCGGCGCTGTCGAACGTCGTGAGGACGACGACGGCGGGTGGTGCGGAGCGCGCGCGCACCGCTCGGGTCGCGGCGATGCCGCCGACACCGGGCATGCGCAGGTCCATGAGGACGACGTCCGTGGGGTGGGCGTCCAGCACCCCGGGCACCTCGCCGCCGTCGGCGGCCTCGGCCACGACCCGGATGCCGTCGGCACCGTCGAGCATGAGGCGCAGGCCGGCACGCACCAGCGCGTCGTCGTCGACGAGCACGACGCGCACCCCGGGCTGCAGCGGTTCGGTCATCGCTCCCACGGTAGCCAGGCCTCGAGCACGAAGCCTCCGCCGGCACGTGCTCCGGCGTCCAGCCGGCCGTCGAGGAGCGTCACGCGCTCGCGCAGGCCCACGATCCCCGTGCCGCTGCCCGGGCCGATCCCGGTGCCGCTGCGCGGCCGGACGCCGGGCGTGCCCGGGCCCGCGCCGTCGTCGGTCACCCGGACGCGCGCCGCGCCGTCAGCGAGCTCCAGGTCCACCCGGACGGCCGCACCCGGCGCGTGCCGCCGGGCGTTGGTGAGCCCCTCCTGGACCACGCGGAAGACGGTTCGCCGCACGCCCGGTGGCACCTGGTCGGCGACGTCGGTCGGGGGCGCGTCGTAGGCGACGTCGCTGCCTGCTGACCTCGCCTCCTCGACGAGGCGGGCGACGTCGGCGAGCGTGGGTGCGTGGCCGAGGTCCTGCGGGTCCGCGCGCAGCAGCCGGATCACCTGACGGAGGTCCTCGAGGGCGTCGCTGACGCCGGAGCGCACGCGGCCGGCCGCCGCGGCCAGGGCGACCGGGTCGGCGTCGGGCCGGTACTCCAGCGCCCCGGCGGTCGCGGCGAGGAGGGAGAGCCGGTGGGCGAGGGTGTCGTGCATCTCGCGGGCGATCCGGGTGCGCTCGGCCGTGCGGGCCTCGGTCACGCGCTGCTCCTGCTCGGCCTCGGCGCGCCGGGCGCGGTCGCGCAACGACCACAGCACCAGCGCGCGTTCCTGCCAGAACGCGCCCCAGCCGAGCAGCGCCGCATGCACCGCGACGTCGCACAGCAGCCACCACTCGAGCGGCAGGGGGACGGGGTGCCACAGCGCCTGGACGGCGTGCCCGAGCGCTCCCGCGACCGCCACGGGCAGCGCGGTGCGGAGCGGGCGGCTGCGCGCCACCTGCAGCGTGGCGGCCGTGGCGGCGGGTGTCGCGGCCGGCGAGAGAGCGGCCAGGACGGCGAGGCCGAGGGCCGCCGCGACGGCGTGCCGGGTGAACAGCAGCCCGCAGAGGCCCAGGGCCGCCAGCCCGACCGCGACGTCGAGGAGCAGGCCGTCGGGCGCGTCGAGGTGCGCGGTCACGACCACCAGCACGGTCAGCGCGGCGATCGCCAGCCAGGCGCCGGCGAGCAGGCGGCTCGGGACGGTCGGGACGTGCATGGCGGGAACGCTACGGCGGTCCGCCGGCTCGCGACACCGACGAAGGTCGGGGGTCGCCCCGGCGGTGGTCGGGGTGCCCGACGACGAAGGTCGGGGCCGGCATGTACCTCCGGCCGGGGCGCGGGTGGCCCCGTCGCTCGCAGGCTGGGTCCCGACAGCGACCAGGGACGCGCCGGGACGGCCGGCGGGAGGAGACACGATGACCATGGATCAGCAGGCAGGGCGGACGACACCGCGAGGGTCCGGGGCAGGGCCGTCCCGGCGAGGGGGGATGTTCCGCCGTCGGACGCCGGCGTGGGGCGTCCCGCCGCTGGCCGCGGTGGTGGCGGCCGTGGTGTGGGCGGTGGCGACCGCGAGCGGCGCGGAGCTGACGGCCCGGACCGGTGGCGGCCTGCGGGAGGTGGGGCTGGTCGACGTCGTCGTGGCCGGGCTGGTGGTCGGCCTGCTCGGCTGGGCCGCGCGGGCGCTGCTGCGGCGCACGACCGGTGACGGCGAGCGGACGTGGCTCGTGCTGTGCGGTGCGGTGCTGCTCGTCTCGCTGGCCGGCCCGCTGGGTGCGGCGACGCGGGAGGCGGCGGGGTTCCTCGTGGCGGAGCACGTCGCCGTCGGCGCGACGATCGCTCTCGGCCTCCGGCGAGAGGTCAGGCGAACGCCGCGCGGGCGTGGTGCATGAGCAGCAGCAGGGGATCGCGGCGCGCCACGAACGCGTCGTCGGGCACCAGGCCGAGGCCGTGGCGGCGGTGCAGCATGGCCAGCTCGGTGGCGGCCTGCTGGTAGTCCGCCAGGGCACGGGCGGGACCCCGCCCGCGGGTGGCCCGGGTCCGTTCGCGGGCGCGCTGGCGGCGGTGCAGCGAGGACAGCATCCAGACGTCGGCCGGCGTCACCACGCCGACCTCCTGGTACTGCGGCAGGTGGGTCTGGATCAGTGCGACGATGCGCTGCCGGTCACGGTGCAGCACGACCGCGAGGGCCACCAGCACGCCGACGCCGGCGAGGTAGGCCGCTCCGAGGCCCGCCAGCCCGAGCGCCGACGACGCGTTCCACGCCGCGTGCAGGGCGACGGCGCCCGCCAGCCCGGCGAGCACGGGCAGCGCCCGGCTCCGGCCGGGACCGCGCAGGGCCGCCGCGGCGACGCCGATCCCCGTCAGCGACGTGCACAGCGGGTGCAGGAGCGGCGAGACGATCCCCCGGACGGTGAAGGTCAGCGCCAGCGTGCCGGGCGGGGCGAACGCGTAGTAGCTGATGTTCTCCACGACGGCGAACCCGAGCGCCACCATCGAGCCGTAGATGATGCCGTCGGTCGGCCCGTTGAGCTCGCTGCGGCGGAACCAGAGCAGCCCCACGAGCACCGCCCCCTTGAGGACCTCCTCGACCACCGGTGCCGTGATCGCCGCCATGGCGTACGTCCCGAGCTCGCTGCCGAGCATCGGGGCCCACACCAGGTCCAGCCCCGCGGTGTTGAGGAGCATGGCCAGCAGCACCGCCACCCCGGCACCCCAGCCGAAGGCGGCGACCAGGGCGTCCGGCGGCTCCGGCTCCAGCCGGTCGAGCGCCAGGATCCCCGCGAGGAGCAGGGGCAGCGGGACGAGCGCGAGCACGACGGCCGCCGGGACGCCCGTGGCGCCGTCGTGCAGCATGATCGTCAGGGCGACGACCAGGCACAACGACGACACGGCGATCGTGACGACCGTGCCCACCGACGGGCGGGCGGTCGGTCGCCCGGCCAGGATGGCCCGCGGATCGAGTGGAGGCATGGCCCAGACCCTACTGAGGGCTCGGCCCGGCCCGTCCCGGCCGCCCGCGGCCTCAGGCCCGCTGCTCCCGGTAGTAGCGGATCAGCGCGGCGGTCGAGGCGTCCTGGTCGGCCAGCGTGGCGTCGTCGCCCGAGACGGCCGGGGCGATCTCCAGGGCGAGCTTCTTGCCGAGCTCCACACCCCACTGGTCGAACGAGTCGATGCCCCACACGACGCCCTGGACGAACGTGATGTGCTCGTAGAGCGCGACGAGCTGGCCGAGCACGGACGGGGTGAGGGCGGGGGCCATGATCGAGGTGGTCGGGCGGTTGCCGGAGAACACGCGGGCCGGGACGATCGCCTCGTCCGTGCCCTCGGCGCGGACCTCGTCGGCCGTCTTGCCGAACGCCAGCGCCTTGGTCTGGGCGAAGAAGTTGGCGAGGAACAGCTCGTGGACGTCGGCGCCGGGCTGCACCGCCTTCCCGTCGCCCTGCGGGTCGGTGAGGGGGTACGCGGGCGTCGCGAACGCGATGAAGTCCGCGGGGATGGTGCGGGTGCCCTGGTGGATGAGCTGGTAGAACGCGTGCTGGCCGTTGGTGCCGGGCTCGCCCCAGAAGATCTCGCCGGTCTGGGTGGTCACGGGGGAGCCGTCCCAGCGCACCGACTTGCCGTTCGACTCCATGGTGAGCTGCTGCAGGTACGCGGGGAAGCGGTGGAGCTGCTGGGCGTAC
This sequence comes from Isoptericola sp. S6320L, assembly GCF_023015685.1. Lineage (NCBI taxonomy): Bacteria > Bacillati > Actinomycetota > Actinomycetes > Micrococcales > Promicromonosporaceae > Isoptericola > Isoptericola sp. S6320L. Next base: position 147,024 of record NZ_JALKAT010000006.1, on the reverse strand, counting down.
GGCAGCACGGCGTGGGTGTGCGCGTCGAGGAAGTTCGTGTACCAGACGTTCAGCAGACCCATCAGCGCGGGGACGTTGCGCTCGAGCGGCGCGGTGCGGAAGTGCTCGTCCATCGTGCGGAACCCGGCGAGCAGCTCGCGGAACCGGTCCGGGCCGAACGCGATCGCCAACGAGAGGCCGATCGCCGAGTCGACCGAGTAGCGGCCGCCCACCCAGTCCCAGAACCCGAAGGCGTTGTCCGGGTCGATGCCGAACGCCGCGACCTTGTCGAGCGCCGTCGACACGGCCACGAAGTGCTGCCCGACGGCGGCCTGCCGCGCGGCGTCGGTGTCCTCGATCGCGCCGGACGCGGCGAGCGCCTCCCACAGCCAGGCCCGGGCGAGGCGGGCGTTGGTGAGCGTCTCGAGCGTGCCGAAGGTCTTGGAGGCGACGATGAACAGCGTCGTCTCCGGGTCGAGCCCGGCGGTCTTCTGCGCGACGTCGGTGGGGTCGATGTTGGAGACGAACCGGGCCTCGAGGCCGTCGCGCAGGTACGGGCGCAGGGCCTCGTAGACCATGACCGGGCCGAGGTCCGAGCCGCCGATGCCGATGTTGACGATGGTCTCGACCGGCTTGCCGGTCACTCCCGTCCACTCGCCGGAGCGGACCTTGTCGGCGAACGCGCTCAGCCGGTCGAGCTCGCGGGCGACGTCGGCGTCCACGTCCTGGCCGTCGACGACGAGCGGCGGCTGGGTCCCCGGCGCGCGGCGCAGCGCGGTGTGCAGCACGGCGCGGTCCTCGGTGACGTTGATGTGCTCGCCGGTGAACATCGCCTCGACGCGGCCGGGCAGGTCCACCTCGCCGGCGAGCCGGACCAGCAGGTCGTACGTCTCGTCGGTGGCGAGGTTCTTGGACAGGTCGACGAACAGGTCGCCGGCCGTATGGCTGTGGCGCTCGGCGCGCCCCGGGTCGGTGGCGAACCAGCCGCGCAGGTCCCCCCGGAAGTCACGGTGGTGCTGCAGGAGCTCGCCCCAGGCGGACGTGGTCGTGGCGTCGACAGGAGAGGTCGTCATGGTGCCTACGGTAGTGATCGCGGCGAGCGCGTGCGCGGCTGTCCGCGCGCGCCGCGTTCCGTGGCGGTTTGTCCCCCTGTGGCGGTCCCGGGTGCGCGGTGCCAGGATCGAAGCGCCGGGGACGGTCCCGGACACGTCGCACGGAGGAAGGACGCCACATGGCCACGTTCACGGTCTGGAAGTTCGACGACCCCGCGGGTGCCGGCAGGGCTGCCGACATCGTCAAGAACGCCGCGTCAGAAGGCCTGGTCACGCTCGTCGACTACGCCGTCGTCGAGTGGCCGGAGGGTGAGAAGCACCCGAAGACCCATGGCGTGAACGACGACGCCGCGAAGTCCGGCGGCTGGGGTGCGCTGTGGGGCCTGCTCATCGGCGCGCTCTTCTTCATCCCCGTCGTCGGTGCCGTCGCCGGCGCGGCGATCGGTGGCCTCAGCCGCGCCCTCTCGGACGTCGGGATCCGCAAGGAGGACCTCGAGAAGATCCGCGACGAGGTGGTCCCCGGGACGTCGGGCCTGTTCATCATCACCGAGCAGGGCGACGTGGACCGCTTCCGCGAGCGTCTGCACGGCATCAAGGCGACGCTGGTGAGCACCAACCTGTCGGACGCCGAGAGCCGTGAGCTCAAGGAGATGTTCGGCGGCTGAGCACCGGTGCTGCGCACGGGCGGCCGTCCGGGCCGCCCGGCGCCCGCGCGCTCCGGGCCGATCGTGGTGAGGATGGGGTGATGGGAACCAGCAACCTCGAGCTCCTCACCGGCGACGACGCCACCGAGCTGCTCGCGACGGCCGTGTCCACCGCGGGCGGGGAGCTCGTGGACTGGTCGGTCCGCCAGGTCGACCACCGCCCGGGCCGTTCCACGACCGTCGCCTACCGGGCGCGGGTGCGCTGGGCGATCGGCGGCATGGAGCCGCAGGTGCGCACCGAGACCCTCGGGGCGTCCCTGGGGCGGCCGGGCGACCAGCACGTGCCCGGCGTGCTGACCCTGGACGACGGCGAGCACGCGGTCGCGGTGTGGCGGTTCCCCGGCGACCCGGGGCTGCCGGCGCTGGCCACCGCCTACGACGTCGAGGCGGTCGGCACGCTGCTCGGGGACCTGGGCGTGCCGGAGGTGGCGCGAGGGCCGGTGACGCTGCGGGTGCGCGCGTACCGGCCCACGCGCCGGGCGGTGATCGAGGCCAGCACGCCGGGCGCCCGCGTCTTCCTCAAGGTGGTGCGCCCCGAGAAGGGCGACGAGCTGTACGCGCGGCACGCGCTGCTGGCCGGCGCCGGCCTCCCGGTGCCGAAGCCGCTCGGCCGCAACACGGACGGGCTGCTGGTGATCGCCCCGCTGGCGGGGGAGTCGATGCGGCACGCCGTGCGCGACGGCGGCCCGGTCCCTGCGGCGGGCGACGTCGTCGACCTCCTGGAACAGCTGCCCGACGGCGTCACGGAGCTGCCGTACCGGGCCTCCTGGAGCGAGAACGCGGCCCACTACGCGTCGGTGATCGGGGCGGCGCTGCCCGCCGAGGCCGAGCGGGCGGCGCAGCTGGCCGCCGTGGTCGCCGGCCGCATCGCGGGCCAGCCGGCGTCGGAACCGACCCACGGCGACCTGTACGAGTCGCAGATCATGCTGGGCCGGGACGGGCGCATCACGGGTCTGCTCGACGTCGACTCCGCCGGGCCGGGCCGGCGCGCGGACGACCTGGCGTGCCTCGTCGCGCACGTCGAGACGCTCTCGCTGCTGCGCGGCTGGGACGCGGACCGCCTGCACGGGCTCGCGCTGGACTACGCGAAGGGGTTCGCCGACGTCGTCGACGCGGACGAGCTCTCGGCCCGCACGGCCGGGGTGCTGCTGTCCCTGGCGACGGGACCGCACCGCGTCCAGGAGGTGGACTGGCCCCGGCAGACCTCGCGGCGCCTCGACGCGGTGGAGCGCTGGCTCAGCGGGCGCCCGGCCTGAGCGTCAGCCCCCGACCGGGCCGGTGCTGCCGCGGACCACGAGGGACGTCGGCAGCCGCAGGTGCTGCTCGCGCGGCGAGCCCTCGAGGAGGTCGAGCACCATGCGCAGCGCCTCGGTGCCCATCTCGTGCAGCGGCTGCGACACGGTGGTGAGGGCGGGGGTGGTGGTCATGGACTCGGGCACGTTGTCGAACCCCACGACCGACAGGTCCTCGGGCACGCGCAGGCCGAGGTCGTGCGCGACCTCGACGACGTGGATCGCGGACTGGTCGTTCGCCGCGAAGACGGCGGTGGGGCGCTCGCCGCGCGACGGCGCGAGCAGCTCGCGGGCCGGGGTGTCCGCGGTGTTGGGGCGGTAGCCGCCCACGCGGATGAGCGACTGGTCGACGGTGATCCCCGCGGCCTCGAGCGCCTGGCGGTAGCCGAGCTCGCGCAGCCGGGCGGACTCGAGGTCGGGGCGCCCGCCGAGGTGGGCGATGCGGCGGTGCCCGAGCGCGAGCAGGTGCTCGACGGCCTCGCGGGCACCCGTGGTGTTGTCCGAGTCGACGGTGTGCGTGCCCTCGGGCCCGGTGTGCGGGTCGATGGCCACCACCGGGATGCCGTTGGCCTCGGAGAGCACCATGGTGGGGGTGACGACGATCGCGGCGTCGATGAGGGTGCCCGCGAGCCGGGAGAGCGACCGACGCTCCCACCCCGTGATGGCGCCGCCGTCGGTGCCTCCGGAGTAGGCGAGCAGCTCGTACCCGGTGCCGTCGACGGCGGACGAGATGCCCTTGAGCAGCTCGGTGGAGTAGGGCTCGAACTCGGCCACCAGGACCCCGACGACGTTGGTCGACTGCCGGCGCAGGCTGCGGGCGACCAGCGAGGACTCGTAGCCGAGGTCGGCGACGACGCCGAGGACGCGCTCCGCCGTCGACGGCGAGACGCCGTAGCGGTGGTTGACGACCTTGGAGACCGTGGCGACGGAGACGCCCGCGACCCGCGCGACGTCGGAGATCGTCACGCGACCCACGATGGGTCCGGACTGGGTTCCCGCGGGCGGCGGGTCGGCGGCGGTGCTCACAGGACGACAGTATCCGGCACCGAGGACCCGCGGCGCACGTCGCCAGGCCGTGGCCGGGCCGTGTCGAAACCGTTATCGAAAACGATTGACGGTTTCGCGGGTGGCCTGCCAAGGTAGAGATCGGACGGGCTGCCGCAGCGCCGAGTGCACCTGCCGACCGCCCGTAGCCGCACCACCGAAGCACCACTGTCGACGACGACCAAGGGGTTCCACGATGACGAGGAAGATGCGAGGCGCGACCGCCGTCGCGCTCGGGGCGACCGTCGCTCTGCTGGCAGGCGCCTGCGCCGGTCAGGGGACGGCCGACCAGGAGACGACGGACGGCGAGTCCACCACCGCCGAGGGTGGCGACGCCACCGTCGAGTGGTGGCACAACTCCAACACCGGCGAGGGCAAGGAGTACTACGACCAGGTCGCCGCCGACTTCGAGGAGGCCAACCCGGGCGTGACGGTCCAGGTCGAGGCCATGCAGCACGAGGACATGCTCACCAAGCTCCAGGCCGCCATGCAGGCCGGCTCGGGCATCCCCGACGTCTTCATGAGCCGCGGTGGTGGCGAGCTGCAGAACGACGTCGACGCCGGGCTCCTGCGCGACCTCACCGAGGACGCGTCGGACACCGTCGAGACGATCTCCGCGTTCACCGGGCAGTACACGGTGGACGACAGCGTCTACGCGCTGCCGTTCTCCATGGGCCTCGTGGGCTTCTGGTACAACAAGGACCTCTTCGAGCAGGCCGGGATCGACGACGTCTCGGACAGCCCGACGATCGACGAGTTCTACGGCTACATCGACCAGCTGAAGGCCGCCGGGGTCGACCCGCTGTCCGTCGGCGCCGGTGACAAGTGGCCCGCCGCGCACTACTGGTACTACGGCGTCGTCCGTGAGTGCGAGTTCGAGACCGTCGAGGCCGCCATCGAGTCGGGCGACTACTCCGACGAGTGCTTCGTCAAGGCCGGCGAGGACGTGCAGGAGATCCTCGCCAAGGAGCCGTTCAACCCCGGCTTCCTGGCCACGGGAGCGCAGGAGGGTCCGACGTCGGCCTCCGGTCTGCTGGCCAGCGAGCGCGTCGGCATGGAGCTCGCCGGCCACTGGGAGCCCGGCGTCGTGGGCGGTCTGCGCGAGGACGAGAAGGTCCCGGACTGGCTCGGCTGGTTCGCCTTCCCGACGTTCGAAGGCCAGGCCGGCGACCCCAGCGACCAGATGGGCGGCGGTGACGCCTGGGCGGTGTCCAACGACGCCCCGGACGCGGCCGTCGACTTCGCCGAGTACCTGCTGTCCGACGAGGTCCAGACCGGGTTCGCCGAGCTCGACATGGGCCTGCCGACCAACCCGGCCGCGACCGGCTCGGTGGCCAACGAGACGCTGGCCCAGCTCATCCCCGTCCGCGACGGCGGTGGCGAGACCCAGCTCTACCTGGACACCCGCCTGGGTCAGTCCGTCGGTAACGCGATGAACGACGAGATCGCCCTGATGTTCGCCGGTGAGGCGACCCCGCAGGACATCGTCGCCGCCATCGAAGAAGCCGCGGCAGCGCAGGGGTGATCGAGATGACAGACGACGCGCCCGTCACCACGGCCGCCTCGCCTGTCACCTCCTCCGGTCCGGCAGCCGGTGCGACCCGCGAGGGTCGCCCGGCCGCCGGACCGTCGGCTGGGGGGCGACGGGCGAAGCGCTCACAACGACGCAAGTACCTCGAGATCGCGTTCTTCGTGACGCCGGCTCTCGCGATGCTCCTCCTCTTCGTCGTCTGGCCGGTCATCACGGCCGTCCAGATGTCGGTGTTCCGGTGGAACGGGCGAGGTCCCCTGGTGGACTTCGTCGGGCTCGCGAACTACGTCTCGATCCTGGGCAACGACGTGTTCGTCGGCTCGCTCGTGAACAACCTGATCATCGTCGTGACGTCGATCGCCATCCAGCTCCCGCTGGGGCTGGCGATCGCCCTCCTGCTGAACCGCAAGATGTGGGGCCAGGGCGCGCTGCGGACGATCATCTTCGTGCCGTACGTCCTCGCCGAGGTCGTGGCCGGCGTCATCTGGTTCCAGCTGGTCCAGCCGCAGTACGGCGTGATCGACACGATCCTGCTCGCGGTCGGCATCGAGCCGCCCGCACAGGGCTGGCTCGGCGACATGGACCTGGCGCTGTGGACCGTCGTCGCCATCCTGACGTGGAAGTACCTCGGCCTGGCAGTGATCCTCTTCCTCGCCGGGCTCCAGGGTGTCCCGGAGGAGCTCTACGAGGCCGCCCAGCTCGACGGCGCCTCGTGGTGGCAGGTGCAGCGCCGGATCACCATCCCGCTGCTCGGCCCGACGATCCGGACCTGGGGGTTCCTGTCCATGATCGGGTCGCTGCAGCTCTTCGACATGGTTTGGATCCTCACCAAGGGCGGTCCCGCCAACGCCACCAGCACCATGGCGGTGTTCCTCGTCAACGAGGGCACGCGGAGCAACAACTTCGGGATCGCCGGTGCCGCCTCCGTGATCCTGTTCCTGATCGCGCTCGTCATGGCGGTGCTCTACCAGCGACTCATCCTGCGTCGAGACGCCAAGGGGGTGGCGTGATGACCACGTCGACTCAGATGCCCGCCGTGACCCCGACGAACCCGCCGGCCAGGCGTCGCCGGGGCAGCGCGGGCAAGTTCCAGGGCGGCAACCCGCTCGTCTACGCGATCGCGTTCGTCGTCGTCTGCGCCACGCTCGGACCCGTCGTCTACGGCGTGCTGGGCGGGTTCCGCAGCAACGGCCAGCTCACGCAGAACCCGGCAGCCCTGCCGGACCCGTGGATCTTCAGCAACTACGCCGGCGTGATCGCCAACCCGTCGTTCTGGCAGTACACGTTCAACTCGGTGGTCGTCGCCGTCGTCACGACCGCGATCGTCGTCGTCTTCGGCGTCATGGCGGCCTACCCGCTCGCCCGCTACACGTTCAAGGGGCGCGAGGCGCTGTTCATGGTGTTCGTGGCCGGCCTGCTGTTCCCGGCCACGGTCGCCGTCATCCCGCTGTTCATCCTGCTCACGCAGAACCTCGGGCTGGGCAACACCTGGTGGGGCGTGGCGCTGCCGCAGGCGGCGTTCGCCCTGCCGATGACCGTGGTCATCCTGCGGCCGTTCCTCAAGGCGCTGCCCCAGGAGCTGGAGGAGGCGGCGCAGCTCGACGGCACCAGCCGGATCGGGTTCTTCTGGCGGATCCTCATCCCGCTGTCCGGGCCCGGCATGGTCACCGTCGGCGTCCTCGCGTTCGTCGGGTCGTGGAACGCCTACCTGCTGCCGCTGCTGCTGCTGCAGGGCGACATGAAGACCCTGCCGCTCGGCGTCGCCGACTTCTCCTCCGAACACTCCTCCGACACCGCCGGTGTGTTCGCGTTCACCACGCTCGCCATGATCCCGGCGCTCGTGTTCTTCCTGGCGATGCAGAAGCGCATCGTCAACGGACTGCAGGGCGCGGTGAAGGGATGACCGCGCAGAGAGAGGACCGCATGGCGACCGAGACCGTGATCGAGGGCGCGCCCGGGCCGGCCCCTGTCGGCCCACAGGTCTCCGACCGGGTCGCCGCGCTCCACGCGGAGATGACCCTCGAGGAGAAGCTCGCCCAGATCGTCGGCTACTGGCTCGACCAGGGCGGTGAGGTCGTCGCGCCCATGCAGGGCGAGATGGCGGCCGGCCAGGCGGGGTCCGACCGGCTCGGCGAGGTCACCCGGCACGGGATCGGCCACTACACGCGGGTGTACGGCACCCGCCCGGTGGACCCGGTGGAGCGCGCCCGCTGGCTGTGGGACGAGCAGCGCCGCCTCAAGGCGGAGACCCGGCTCGGGATCCCGGCGCTGGTCCACGAGGAGTGCCTCACCGGCCTCGCCGCGTGGCAGGCGGCGACGTTCCCGACGCCGCTGGCCTGGGGCGCCTCGTTCGACCCGGCGCTCGTCGAGGAGATGGGCGCCGTGATCGGCGGGTCGATGCGCACGCTCGGCATCCACCAGGGCCTGGCGCCCGTGCTCGACGTCGTGCAGGACCCCCGCTGGGGGCGCGTCGACGAGTGCATCGCCGAGGACCCGTACCTGGTGGGCACCGTCGGGACGTCGTACGTCAAGGGCCTCCAGGGTGCCGGGGTGCACGCCACCCTCAAGCACTTCGTCGGGTACTCCGGCTCGCGGGCGGGGCGCAACCACGCGCCCGTCTCCGCCGGACCGCGCGAGATCGCCGACACGTACCTGCCGCCCTTCGAGATGGCGGTGCGCGACGGTGGTGCACGCTCCGTCATGGCCTCGTACAACGATCTCGACGGCGTCCCGAACCACGCGGCGCACGAGTACCTCACCGGGATCCTCCGGGAGCGGTGGGGGTTCGACGGCGTCGTCGTGGCCGACTACTTCGGCGTCGCGTTCCTGCAGGTGATGCACGCCGTGGCGGCGGACCGCGGTGACGCGGCCGGGCAGGCGCTCGCCGCCGGGCTCGACGTCGAGCTGCCGACGGGTGACGCCTACCTCGCCCCGCTCGCCGAGGCGGTGCGGGACGGCCGGGTCGACGAGGCGCTCGTGGACCGGGCCGTGCTGCGGGCCCTCGTGCAGAAGGAGGAGCTCGGGCTGCTCGACCTGGACGCGTTCACGGGTGAGCCGCCCCGCACCGTCGAGCTGGACTCGCCACGGCACCGCGCCGTGGCCCGCCGGCTCGCGGAGGAGTCCGTGGTGCTGCTGTCCAACGACGGCGTGCTCCCGCTGAGCGGGTGGGCCCAGGCGCCCCGCCGCGTCGCCGTCGTCGGGCCCAACGCCCACCGGGCCGACGCCCTGATGGGGTGCTACTCGTTCGCCAACCACGTGCTGGCGCACCACCCGGAGCAGCCCCTGGGCTTCGAGATCCCGACGGTGTTCGAGGCGCTGGGCGGGGCGTTCGCCGACGCCGGTGTGCAGCAGCCCACGCTGGTGCACGCCCGCGGCTGCGAGGTCGAGGGGACGGACACGTCCGGGTTCGGCGAGGCCGTCGCGGCGGTGGGGTCCGCCGACGTCGCGATCGTCGTCGTCGGCGACCAGGCCGGCCTGTTCGGCCGGGGCACCGTGGGCGAGGGGAACGACGTCGAGTCGCTCGACCTGCCGGGTGCGCAGCGCCGGCTGGTCGAGGAGCTGGTCGCCACCGGCACGCCCGTCGTCATGGTCGTGGTCTCCGGCCGTCCGTACGCCATCGACTGGGCGCTCGACGGCGACCGTCGGCCGGCCGCGGTGCTCCAGGCGTTCTTCCCCGGCGAGGAGGGCGGCACGGCGATCGCCGGTGCCGTCGCAGGAGGGGTCGTCCCGTCCGGACGGCTGCCCGTGTCCCTGCCGCGTTCGGCCGGGGCGCAGCCGTACACCTACCTGCACCCGATCCTCGGCGGGCCGAGCGACGTCACGTCGACCGACTCCACGCCGGTGCGGCCCTTCGGGTTCGGGCTGTCGTACACGCAGTTCGCCTACTCGGAGCTGGCGGTCGACGCCTCCGCGCCGACCGGCGGCTCGTTCACGGCGTCCGTCCGCGTGACGAACACGGGAGCCGTGGCGGGCGCCGACGTCGTCCAGCTCTACGGGCGCGACGTCGTCGGCTCGCTGCCGCGGCCGGTGGCCCAGCTGCTGGCCTACGAACGAGTCGAGCTCGCGCCGGGAGAGTCGGTGGTCGTCGCGTTCGCCGTGCCGACCGCACGGTTCGCGTTCACCGACCGCAGCCTCGAGCGCGTCGTCGAGCCGGGCGAGTTCCAGGTGTGGGTCGGCTCGCACGCCGCCGCGACGGACGGCGCCGGTCGCGAGGTTCTCGAGGAGGCCACGGGCGGTGCGATCACCAACGAGAAGGTGGTCACCCGCCAGGACCTGCCCGGGACGGCGACGCCGCGGGCGACGCTCACCCTGACCGGGCCGGTCCATCCGGTGACGGCGGTGGACGAGCGGATCGCTACTGCCGCCGTCGCGAGGTAGTGCCGCCGTCGCCGAGGTAGTGCGGTTCCCGCCGAGGTAGGGGCTCGCGCGCCGAGGTAGTGGCGTCGCCACCGAGGGAGGGCGGCCGGGCGAGGGGTCGTGGGAGAGTAGACGGATGCGGGTCGACATCTGGCTGTGGGCGGTGCGGCTCTTCAAGAGCCGCTCCGTCGCGGCTTCCACGTTGCGTGCCGGCCGGGTGCGGGTGAACGGCACGGTCGCCAAGCCGGCGACGTCGGTGGCGGTCGGCGACCGCATCACCTGGCGCGACCCCCTGCGGGAACGCGTCGTCGTGGTCCGCGAGCTGATCCCCAAGCGGGTCGGCGCGCCCCTCGCCGTCAAGGCCTACGAGGACCAGAGCCCGCCGGTGCCGACGCGCGAGGAGCGTGCCGCCGTCGGGCTGCGGGAACGCGGTGCCGGCCGGCCCACCAAGCGGGAGCGGCGGGAGATCGACAAGCTCCGCGGACGACGGCGGTAGCCCGGCCGCACTACCTCGGCGCGCGAGCCACTACCTCGGCGCGCGAGCCACTACCTCGGCGACGGGCGCTGTCGGGCCCCCGGCCGACGCCGGGAGCCCGCGAGGGCTAGTGTCGCCAGCATGGTGAGTGAACGAGTGCGGGACCTCCTGGCCGACCAACCGGTGTGGGACGGGCACAACGACCTGGCGTGGGAGGCCCGCGAGCAGGTCGCCTACGACTGGGACCGGCTCGACATCTCCGGCTCGACCAAGGGTCGGACGCACACCGACATCCCACGGCTGCGTGCCGGGGGCGTGGGCGCCCAGTTCTGGTCCGTCTACGTGCCCACCAACCTGCCGGGTGCGGAGGCCGTCGTCGCGACGCTCGAGCAGATCGACGCGGTGCACCGGATGGTCGCCCGCAACACCGACCAGCTCCAGCTCGCCACCAGCGCCGCCGACGTCGAGGAGGCGTGGGCGCACGGCCGGATCGCCAGCCTGCTCGGCGCGGAGGGCGGCCACTCGATCGACGGTTCCCTCGGCGTGCTGCGGATGCTGTGCTCGCTGGGCGTGTCGTACATGACGCTCACCCACAACGACAGCACCTCGTGGGCGGACTCCGCCACGGACGAGCCGGGCGACCACGGCGGGCTGAGCGGGTTCGGCCGCGAGGTGGTGCGCGAGATGAACAGCCTCGGCATGCTCGTCGACCTGTCCCACGTCGCGGTCGGCACCATGCACGCGGCCCTCGACGTCAGCGAGGCACCCGTGATCTTCTCCCACTCCAGCGCCCGCGCGGTCTGCGACGTGCCCCGCAACGTGCCCGACGACGTCCTGTCACGCCTGGCGGACAACGGCGGCGTCTGCATGGTCACCTTCGTGCCGCAGTTCGTCACGCCGGAGGTGGCGCGCTGGAAGGAGCAGGCCGCCGAGGCCGCCGCGGCCGAGGGTGTCCGGGCCACCGACTACCCGGCCTTCCATCGTTTCCTGGCCCGGTGGCGGGAGACGAACCCGGCGCCGCCCACCCGGCTCGAACACGTCGTCGAGCACATCGAGCACGTGCGCGAGGTGGCGGGCGTCGAGCACGTCGGCCTGGGCGGGGACTACGACGGCGCGGACGGGTTCGCGCCGGAGCTCGCCGACGTCTCGGGCTATCCCGCGCTCCTGGAGGCGCTGGCGGACCGCGGGTGGACGGACAGCGACCTCGGGCAGCTCACCAGCCGCAACATGCTGCGCGTCATGCGCAACGCGGAGGCCGTCGCGACGCGCCTGGACTGAGCCCCGGCGCCGGGCGCCGGCCGGCGAGCTCAGACGCCGAGCGTCCGCGCGGACCAGGACAGGCCGAGCGCCTGCAGCACCTCGTGCGGGTCGCGGTCCGCGGCGTCGGAGTAGGCGCGCAGCGACATGACCGACGCCGTGAGCATCGTCGTCATCACCTGGCGGGCGAGCCGGGGATCCTGGCTGGCCTCGTCGAGCAGCTCCTGGACGATCCGTGACCGGATGCCCAGGTCGGGATCGGTGCACGCCGTCAGCAGCGCGATGGTGGTAGATCCGGCCTCTGAGAACATGACGACCCCCCGGGTCTCGTGTGACTCCGGTCTACCCCACGCGCGAGCGTGGCGCGAGCCGGGGACGTCGATCTCCGGCGCCCGGGGATACCGACCGGTCACCCGGTACCGCTACGATCGGCCCGACGACCGCCGGGTCGTCGGACGGACAACACGACGGAGCAGACGTGGCGCGCGCGGACCGGACCCGACAGAGCTTGCCGGGGCGCCTGCTCCGCCGCACGACGACGGCGGCGCTCGCCCTCGCGCTGGGGCTCGGTGGGTTGCTCGTCGCACCGGCCGCCGTCGTGCCCGCCGCCGCCGCGAACGGGATCACCGAGGAGTCGCACGCCCGGTTCGTCGTCCAGGGCAAGGGCCGCGTCACGGCGGAGGTCACGACCACCATCACCAACGTCACCCCGGACCGCGGCAACACGTACTACTACTGGGACTCCTACGGCATCGGCGTGCCGGCGAGCGCCAAGAACGTGCGGGCCACGAGCGGCGGGTCGTCGCTGACGGTGAGCTTCCAGGCGGAGCCCGAGGACCCCAACGTCCAGTGGGCCACCGCCCGGTTCGCGCCGCTGCGCTACGGACGCAGCCGCACGATCGTGTGGACGTACGAGATCGGCGGCGCACCGATCCGTTCCGACCGGTGGACCCGCGTCGGTCCCGGCTACGGCACCTTCGCCGCGCAGGCGACCGGCGACCCCGGCAGCGTCAGCGTCGAGGTCGTGGTGCCGAAGGCGATGACGTTCGACGCCACCGCCGACTTCACGCCCGACCAGCGGGGCAAGAAGACCGTGTACACGCTCGACGAGGCCACCGACGAGTGGGGCGTCTGGGCCGCCGTGTCGGTACGCGACCCCGCCAAGACCGAGGAGAAGCAGGTCACCGTCGGCGACGCCGCCCTGACCCTGCAGAGCTTCCCCGGGGACAAGACGTGGCGGAAGTTCGCCGCCGACCGCGTCACCGTGGGCCTGCCCGTCCTGGAGTCGTTCCTCGGCGAACCGTGGCCGGGCCGCATCGAGGTCATCCGCGAGGACGTCTCCCCGCAGGTCCTCGGCTACGCCTGGTTCGACGACGTCGGTGACGAGATCGTCCTGGGCGAGGAGCTCGACGAGGCCACGCTCTTCCACGAGCTCGGCCACGCCTGGTTCGACGACGGACGGTTCGAGGGCCGCTGGCTCTACGAGGGCCTGACCGAGACCACGGCGTACCGCGTGATCGACGCCGTCGACGGCGAGGGTGAGCCGCGCCCGGCGCCGAGCCGCCGATCGAAGGTCGCCGTGCCGCTGGTGGACTGGTCCGAGACGGAGCGCGACCCGGCCACCGAGACGTACGCCTACGCCGCCGCGTACACCGCGGTGCACCGGCTGCTCGGGGACCTCGACGACGAGACGTTCACCGCCGTCGTCTCCGCGGCCTACGCGGGGGAGGGTGCCTACGAGGAGGCCGGCAGCACCCGCAACAACCACGGGCGGGTCGACTGGCAGCGGTTCCTCGACCTCGTCGCCGAACGGGGCGGCGTCGACGGCACGCGGGCCTACGAGAAGTGGGTGGTCGACGGCGACGGGGCCGATCTCCTCGCCGAGCGCGCCGACGCCCGCGACGCCTACGTGGAGCTCGACGAGTCCGACGGCGCGTGGCAGGTGCCGCTGGGGCTGCGGCGGGACATGACGAACTGGAACTTCGACCAGGCCGCGGACGAGGTCGGCACGCTCAAGGCGCTCGCACCGGAGGCCGTCGCCGTCCAGGAGGCGGCGGAGACCACCGGCCTCGGCGTCCCGGACACGGTGCGCGCCGCGTACGAGGACGCCGAGACCCCCGCCGAGTACGAAGAGCTCGGCAGCCTGCTGCCGCAGGCCGTCACCACGATGGAGCAGGTCAGCCGCGCCTCGACGGCGGTGGCGGCAGAGAGCGACCCGGTCACTGAGCTCGGCGAGTCGCTGCTCGACGCCGACGCCACGGCGGCCGGGTCGCGGGCCGCCCTCGCGGACGGCGAGCTCGACCGGGCGGCGGCGCTCGCGGAGGAGACCACCGCGCAGGCCGACCGCGCGCTGTGGATCGGCCTGGCCGTGATCGTCGGCGGTCTGCTCCTGCTCGCGCTCGTCGTGCTCGTGCCGGTGCTGCTGGTCCGGCGCCGTCGTCGCCGGCGAGCGGCCGGGCTGACGGCACCCCAGGTGGTGGCGGTCATCCCTGCGCCAGGTGCGGCGCCGGACGGCACCATGCCGGAGGACGCTACGCAGGACGCGGCCGACGGCGGCACGGACGACGCGAAGGCGCCCGTCGGCGGCTGAGCGCCTACTCGAAGACGGTGCGCTCGCCGCCCGGCGACCCGTCGGTGAGGTACCAGCGGAGCGTGGCGTCCTGCCACGGGTCGTCGCCCTCCTCGCTGCCCAGGGCCGCGCCCCAGACCACCCAGTAGCCGTCGACGACCTCCGCGTCGAACAGCAGGCCGTCGGTCGTGGTGACCTGGACGCGCGCCACGTCGTCCCCGGCGCGGCCGACGAGTGCCGCGGCACGGCCGCCCCCTCCACCGGAATCCGTCGTCGCCTCGTCGGCCGCAGGCGCGGGTACCGAGCTCGTCCCGCTGGTGGTGAACCATCGGGTGTAGGGCGGAGCGGCGTCCTGGGCGCACAGCACCGTGCTGCGGTCACCGTCCGCGAGCAGCGTCACGCCGATCTCGTCGTGCACCCCTTCGAGCACCCGCCGGAGGTCCGACCACTCCGACGTGCGCGGGCACTCCTCGCGCCGCGCCTCGGCCAGCGGCGTGGTGGCGTCGACCCCCGGCCAGGCCTCGTCGAGCGCCATCGATCGCTCGGTGCCGTCCTCGAGCTGCCAGGTGAACCTCGGCTCCGCGTCCTGCGGGATGCGATCCTCCGGGGAGAAGAACGCGGACCAGTAGCCGTCGTCGGTCACCCGCGCCTCGACGACGCTGCGGGACGTGCCCTGGTCCCACTCGTGCGTGACCACCACGCCGGTGACGTTCGCATCGGCGACGCCCCACACGACGGGGGCGCGGCCTGTCGTGATGCCGCGGGGGAGGATCTCGTCCGCCGCCGGTTCGACGTCGGGCAGCGACCAGGTGGCGGTCGAGGTGAACCCGCCACCCTCTCCCCGGATCTCGGAGCACGCCCCGGCGAGCCCGCCGCCGTCGAGCACGAGGAGGGTGGTGTCGGTGGACTCGCTCGCGACGGTGCGCCAGACCGGCTCCTCGGCATCCTCGGGCAGCGGGCCGAGATGGCGCAGCAGCTGGTCCTCGCACGTGCTCTCGGGCGACGCGGGGAAGATCCCGGCCTCCCCGGGGAGGAGCACGATCCCGACGCTGACCACGCCGACGACCCCGGCAGCCGCCGCTGCGGCCCCGAGGTGCCGGTTCCGGCGCCGGCGGGCGGCGCCGAGCGGCGTGACGACGTCGTCGGGCGCGTCGTCGTGGAGGTCGACCACGTGGGCGCCGTCGTGCGCTCGGCCTCGACGCGAGCCGAACCGCTCGTCCTCGGTGGTGTCGAAGACGGCGGAGCGCGCCGCCGCGAGACGCTCCGGGTCGGGGGAGGACGTCGGGGCGAGACGGGCGAGCCGGTCGTCGATGTTCGAGGTGCTCATGCGGACCTCCGGGTGGCTGGTGTGCTGCTGCCGACAGCGCGCAGCGCGGAAGAGTCGTCGTCGACGAACGCGGCCAGGCGGCGTCGCGCGCGGTGCAGGCGGACGTGGAAGGCCGCCGTCGTGCACCCGGCGACGTCCGCGGCCCGGGACGGCGCCAACCCGTCCCAGGCGACCAGGAGGATCGCCTCGCGCTCCCGGTCGGTGAGCGTGGCGAGCCCGCGCAGCAGCTGGTCGCGCTCGGTGGCCAGGGACTCGGGCGACCCGGACACCGACGGCGCCGCGTTCTCGAGCCGGGTCAGCTCGGTGGTGAGCAGCCGCCGGCGCGCCTGGGACCGCGCCGCGTTGTACCGCAGGTTGCGCGCCACGACGAGCAGCCACGGCAGGGCCTCGGCCGGGACGTCGTCGAGACGCCGCCACGCGACGAGGAAGGTCTCGGACAGCAGGTCCTGAGCGGTGTCCGGGTCGGTGTGGCGCAGCAGGTAGGCCTGGACGCGGACCGCGTGGGCGTCCCAGAGCGCGGCGAGGCGCTCGGCAGGATCGCCGTCGGCCGGTGCCGGGTCACCGGGGGGAGAAGTGCTCACACCACGTAGTGTCCCCGGCCGGACGGGGCTTACGTGCCCCGATCGGGACCTTCGGCCCTCGCGGCAGGGCCGACGTACCCGCAGGTCAGGACCGTTGCACCCTGCCGAAGCGCGGTGCCCGACGGCGATGCTGAACGTGTCGCCCGGAAGAGAACCGGGCAGCGAGGGCCGGGCTCCCCCCGGCCGGAGGAGGAAGCCATGACCACCACCGTCCGGGGCGCGCAGAGCGTACCCACCGCACCGGAGCGCACCGCGTTGTCGCCCACCGCGGCGATCACGTTCGCGGTGCTCCGTCTGCTCATCGCCTTCCAGTTCCTGTGGGCCTTCGCGGACAAGACGTTCGGTCTGGGGCTGGCCACGCCGGCCGAGAACGCGTGGATCTCCGGCGGCTCGCCGACGGAGGGCTTCCTCAGCAATGTCGAGGGTCCGTTCGCCGACTTCTTCGGAGCGATGGCCGGGGTCGTCGTCATCGACTGGCTGTTCATGCTCGGCCTGCTCGGTATCGGTCTGGCCCTCGCGCTCGGCATCGGGATGCGGATCGCCGCCGGCGCGGGTGCGCTGCTGCTGGTCATGATGTGGATGGCCGCCCTGCCGATCGACGTCAACCCGTTCCTCGACGACCACCTCATCGAAGCCGTCGTCCTGATCGGTCTGGCTGCCGTCGCGGCCGGGGACACGTTCGGGCTCGGGCGTCGCTGGGCGGCGACCGACCTGGTCCGCCGTTACCCGATCCTGCGCTGAGCGGGCAGCGAGATCGTCCGTGCCGCTGACCGCCTCGAGGTCGTCCCCGACCTCGGGGCCGTCGGTGAGCCAGGTTCGGGGACCGCGGCTCGCGGTGCCCGGACCGGGACTTTCGGCCCATGAGGTCGGGACATGCGGCACTGCCGGTCCGATCCGGCGGCCGTGTCCGATGGAGAAGAGGGACCAAGGAGGACGTGATGAGCGAGCGACACGGAGTCGTCGTCGGCGTGGACGGCTCGACGGACAGCGACCAGGCGCTCTACTGGGCGGCGGCGGAGGCCGTCCGCCGAAGGACCACCCTGACCGTGCTGACCACGTACGACGTCACGACGGTCCCGGGCAGCGCCGGCTACGGGATCGGTCCGGACGCGATGCGGGACGAGGCCACCGTCGTCGTCGGACGGGCGGCCGAACGGCTGGCGAAGGCCCGCGAGGAGTGTGCCGGCCAGGTGCCGGAGGCCGACGACATCAGCTGGGAGACGGTGCGCGGGTCAGCGGCCGGCGTGCTGGTCGAGCACTCCGCGACGAGCGCTCTGCTCGTCGTCGGACGCCGTGGTCTGAACGCCTTCGACCGGGTCGTCCTGGGGTCCGTGTCCGCGGTCTTGTCGGCCAGGGCGAGAGGTCCGGTGGCCATCGTCCCGTTCGACCCCGTCGCGGCGGCCACGGCCTGCCCCGGCGACGTCGTCGGTGCGGTGTGGCGCGTCGCGGCCGCCGTCGACTTCGACGACCACCTCGAGCGGGTGCTCGACATCGCGTTCGAAGAGGCGCAGCACGCCGGGGTCCCCCTGCTGCTCGTCCACGCGCTCCACTCGGAGTTCATCGCCGGGCCGTACGCGATGGACACCGCGTGGGTGCACGAGTACGCGGAGGAGGCGACGGCTCGCCTCCACGACGAGCTGAGCCGGTGGGAGCAGAAGTACCCGACGGTGCCGACGACCATCGAGATGGCCCGCGGGTCGATCGTCGACGTGCTCACGCGACGGCTCAGCCGGCACGACCTCGTCGTGGTCGGCGGCCGGCCGCACGCGCCCATCCTCGGTCGGATCTTCAGGTCCGACGCCGACCGCCTCGGTCGCGACGTCGAGTGCCCGATCCTCGTCGCGCACGAACAGCGTTGACGACTCACACCTCCCGCCTGACCGTGAATCCCCCTGAGACGGTCAGGCGGGCAGGGTCTGCCCGGCCCGGGGCTACCCGATCCCGCGCAGGGTGCGTAGCGTGGTCACCATGAGCGAACGGGCCGTGCGGGTCTTCCTCGTGGACGACCACGAGGTGGTCCGTCGCGGTGTCGCCGACCTCCTCGAGGCGGAGGACGACCTCGAGGTCGTCGGCGAGGCCGGGTCCGCCGCCGAGGCGTTGGCCCGGATCCCGGCCCTGCGGCCGGACGTCGCCGTGCTGGACGTCCGCCTGCCGGACGGCGACGGCGTGAGCGTCTGCCGCGAGCTGCGGTCGACCACCGACGTCGCCTGCCTCATGCTCACCTCCTTCGACGACGACGAGGCCCTGTTCGACGCGATCCTCGCCGGCGCCGCGGGCTACGTCCTCAAGCAGGTGCGGGGGCACGACCTGCTGTCGGCGATCCGCACGGTCGCGGCGGGCGGGTCGACGCTCGACCCGCGGGCGTCCCGCCTCGTCATGGAGCGCATGCGGGCGCAGGACCACCCCGCGGCCGACCCGCTGGGGGACCTGACGGCCCAGGAACGGCGCGTGCTGGCGCTGATCGGTCAGGGACTGACGAACCGCCAGATCGGTGCCGAGCTCTTCCTCGCCGAGAAGACGGTCAAGAACTACGTCTCCAGCGTGCTGGCGAAGCTCGGCCTGGAGCGCCGGGTCCAGGCGGCGGTGCTCGCCACCCGCCTCGAGCAGCGCCCGTGAGCCCGCGGCCCTGAACGGTCCCGCCGACGACGGACGGTCCCGCCGACGACGGCCCTACCCGTCCAGCGGGACGCGCCAGCACAGCGTGGTGCCCGGCCGCGCAGATGCGACGGTGA
The DNA here is from genome assembly GCF_023015685.1 of Isoptericola sp. S6320L. NCBI lineage: Bacteria > Bacillati > Actinomycetota > Actinomycetes > Micrococcales > Promicromonosporaceae > Isoptericola > Isoptericola sp. S6320L. Next base: position 128,125 of record NZ_JALKAT010000006.1, on the reverse strand, counting down.
GCGTCCCGCCCAGCTCGAGGGCGCGGCGCTCGAGGTTCGCCAGACCGCTGCGCCGGGCGTCGGCGGGGATCCCGTGGCCGTCGTCGGACACGGTGAGGACGACGTCGTCGCCCGCGACGAGCTCGACGCCGACCCGCTGGGCGCCGGCGTGCCGGGCGACGTTGGACAACGCCTCCCGGAGCACCGCCACGAGGTGGTCCGCCGTCGGGGGTGGTACGAGCGTGTCCACCGGGCCGGCCATGTGGAGCGCCGGGGTGAAGCCCAGGGCGTGCGACGCGGCGTCGACCTCGGCCACGAGGCGGGCGCGCAGGCCCACCCGCCGGACCGTGCCCGTGGACGGCTGCAGCCCACGGATCGTGGTGCGGATCAGGCTGATCGTCTCGTCGAGGTCGGTCACGGCGCGACCCACCCGCTCCGCGTCGGCCGTCGCGTCGGACCGGTCCTGCAGGCGACGGCCGACACCCTCCAACGACAGACCGGTGGCGTAGAGACGCTGGATCGCGAGGTCGTGCAGGTCCCGGGCGATGCGGTCCCGGTCGCGCACGACCGCGAGCCGTTCGGCGTCGTGGCGTCGTTCGGCGAGCTCGAGGGCCACGGCTGCCTGCGCGGCGAACGCCGCCAGCGCGTCGATGACCACCCGCGGGAAGGGCGGCGTGCCGAGCCGGCGCCCGACGGTCAGGACGCCGGACGTCCGGCCCGGCCCGCCGAGCGGCAGCGCGGCCAACGGACCGACGACGCTCGGCGGGTTGAACGAGAGGGTCTGGCGGCGGTCCGACGCGGCGTCGTGCGTGACGACCGGACGGCCCGCGGTATAGGCCTCGGCAGCGAACGTGCCCTCCAGCGGCACGAAAGTGCCGACCAGCCCCTCCGTGCCGGGACCGTGGGCGGAACGCACCTGGAGGTGGTCGTCCTGGTCCACGGCAACGGTCGCCAGGACCGCCACGTCCGCTGCGGCGACCTGCAGCGCCTCCTGCGCCACGGCGTCGAGCACGAGCTCCGGGGGATCGCCCTCCAGCACCCGCCGGGAGATCTCGTCGTTGCCGTGCGCCCACCGCTCCCGCAGCGTCGCCTCGTCGTACAGCCGGGAGTTCTCGACGGCGACGCTCGCCGCGGAGGCCAGCGCCTCCACGAGGCGCTGGTCGTGCGGGCTGAACTCCCCGCCGTGCCGCTTGTCCGTGAGGTACAGGTTGCCGAACGGTCTGCCGTGGACCTGCAGCGGCACCCCGAGGAACGACCGCATCGGGGGATGGTGGGCCGGGAACCCGACCGAGCGAGGGTCCGCGCTCATGTCGGGGAGCCGCAACGGGACGGGGTGCCGGATCAGCTCACCCAGGAGCCCGCGTCCACGCGGGTAGGGACCGATGGCCCGGATCTCCTCCTCGCTGAGCCCGGCGGTGAGGAACTGGGCGATCCGGCCGTCCTCACCGATGATGCCGAGGGCCGCGTACCGGGCGTCGGCCACGTCCGCGGCGGTCTGCACGACGCGGTGCAGGGTGCCCTCGAGCTCGAGTCCACGACCGACGGAGAGCACGGCCTCGAGCAGGACGTCCACGTCGTCGGTCATGGGCCCACCGTAGCGGCGTGCGAGCTGTCCGGCCCGGGACCTTCGACCTGCCGGCAGGGGGCGCGCGCCCCTGCCGGAGGCCTGCGGCGCCGTGGCGTACTGGTCCCAGGAGCGAAGGAGGACGCCATGAGCACCACGCGGTACGGAGTGGTCGCCGGGATCGACGGGTCGTCGGCCGGTGACCAGGCCCTGGAATGGGCGGCGGCCGAGGCTGTGCGTCGTCGGACGGGCCTGACCGTGGTGACCGCCTACGAGGTCACGACGACGCCCTCCGCCGACGGGTACGGCCTCGGCCCAGCAGCGCTGCGGGCGGAGGCGCAGGGCGTGACCGACACGGCGCTGCGTCGCCTCGCGGAGAAGCGGCACCTGCGGCCCGGCTCGGTCCCGGAGTCCGACGACATCGACGCCGAGGTCGTCGAGGGTGCGCCCGCGGGGGTCCTGGTCGAACGGTCGGCCGTGGCGGACCTGGTCGTCGTGGGACGGCGCGGGCGGCACGCCCTGGACCGGCTGGTGCTGGGCTCGGTGTCGTCGGCCGTCTCGGCGATGGCCCGTGGCCCGGTCGCGGTGGTGCCGATCGACCCCGTCGCCCTGCAGTCCGCGTGCCCGGCCGACGCCGTCGGGCCGGTGTGGCGGGTCGTGGCCGCGGTCGACTTCGACGACCACCTGAACCGGGTGCTGGACCTGGCGTTCGACGAGGCCCGGCACGCCGGGGCGCCGTTGGCGGCCGTGCACGCGCTGACCAGGGACCTCGTCGCGGGGCCCTACGCCGCGGCGGGCGGCTGGGTCCACCAGTACCAGGACGAGGCGCTCGCGAGCGTGCACGACGAGATGCGGCGCTGGGGAGAGAAGTACCCCGGTGTGCAGTGGTCGGTCGAGCTCGGGCACGGGTCGTGCGTCGACGTCCTGGTCTCGCGCCTCAGCCGCCACGACCTGGTGGTGGTGGGCGGGCGCCGGCACACGCCGCTGACCGGCCGCGTCCTGCGGTCGGTGGCCGACCGGCTCACCCGCGACGTGCCCTGCCCCGTCATCGTGGCGCACGGTTAGCCCCGGCGCCCACGAACCTCCCGTCTGGCCGCTACCGCCTCGCGGTCAGGCGGGAGCCTCGTCGTCCGGCAGGATGCGCTGGAACAGCGCGTGGTCCTGCCAGCGGCCGGCGATGCGCAGGTACTGCGGGGCGGTACCGATGCGTGCGAAGCCGGTGCGATCGAGCACCCGCTGAGAGGCCGTGTTGTGCAGGAGCGTCGCCGCCTGCAGCCGGTGCAGCCCGAGGTCGTCGCGGGCGAAGACGGCGACCGCCTCGACCGCCGCGGTCATCACGCCGCGTCCGGTGAGGTCGGAGGCGAGCCAGTAGCCGAGGTGGGCGTTGCAGAACGCCCCGCGGACGACGTCGCTCAGCGTGACCCGCCCGACGACGTCCGCCCCACGGGTCAGCACGAAGGGCGTGCTGCGCCCGTTGAGGTGCTCCAGCAGCTGCACGGGGATGCGTGCGGCGTGGTACGCGGCCTCGTAGAACGCCGCGGGTCGGGCCGGCTCCCAGGGCTCCAGGTGCTCGCGGTCGCGGCGGTAGGCGGCGGCGAGGGCGGGGCCGTCGTCACGGTGCAGGAGCCGCAGCGTCACGCCGGCCGGCAGCGCGACCGGAGGAACGTCGTCGGGCACGGTGCTAGCCCTCCTCCGAGCGCAGCCGGGGCTCGGTGCGCAGCTCCGGGTTGTACCCGGACTTGTCGGCGTAGAACGCGCGGATCCGGTCCATGTCGGCGCCGACCTCGCCCGTGAGCTCGAGCGTCGGCCCGAGCCCCGTGGTCATCGTGGTGCGGTCCACGTAGCCGAGCGTGACGGGCAGGCCGGCCTCGCGGGCGATGCGGTAGAAGCCGGACTTCCAGCCGTCGCCCGAGCGCGTGCCCTCCGGGGTGACGACGAGGTGGAACACCTCGCCCCGGGACACGTGGTCCAGGACGTCGACGACCACCCGCGAGGGGTCACGGCGGTCGACGGGGATGCCGCCGAGCGCCCGCATGAGCGGGCCCTTCCAGCCGTTGAACAGCGTGTGCTTGCCCAGCCAGCGGATGTCCAGGCCGAGCCGCCACGAGATGGCGAGCATCAGGACGAAGTCCCAGTTGGACGTGTGGGGCGCACCGATGAGGATGCCGGCCCGGTCGGGGGCCGGCTCGCTCCGCAGGGTCCACCGGCTGAGCCGCCAGAAGAGGCCGGCGACGGCGCGTCGCAACGTGGTGAGCATCGACCGATCTTAGTCGGGTGCCGGCGGGCTCTCGAGCGCGCGCAGCCGCTCGGTGATCTTGATGAGGATGGCGACCACCGGGGTGGACAGCGCGGCCCCGAGCAGTCCGAACAGCGCACCGCCGGCGATGGTGGAACCCAGGATGACGATGGGGTGCATCTTCAGGGCACCCTGGGTCATGAAGGTCTGGATGATCGTCTGCACGCCGTTCTGGGCGACGAGGATGACGACGAGCATGACGAGGGCGGGGACCACGCCGCCGGACCCGAGCGCGATGAGCACCGCGAACGCGCCCGAGACGATCGCGCCGAGGAACGGCACGTACGAGGTGATGAGCGTGACGACCGCGATGGTGAAGGCGAGCGGGAGGTCGAGCAGCCAGGCGGCGACGCCGACGATGACGGACACGACGACGCTGGATGCGGTCAGCGCCAGGAAGTACCGGCGCATCGCCCAGGTGCCGTCGTCGATGATCCCGGCCCCGACGTCCTCGGCGACCCCCAGATGGCGGGCCGTCCAGCGCATGAGGACGTCCCAGTCCGACAGGATGAAGTAGAGCAGGAACACGCCGACGAACGTGCCCATCACCAGCGCCGCGGTCCCCGAGAACACGTTGCCGAGCTGAGCGGTGAAGCCGGAGAGCAGCATCGTGCCCCACTCGGGGAGGCCGGTCGCCTCGCCGGCGCCGACGTCCGGGAGCTCGACCCCGAGGTCGGCCGCCCACGCCTGGAGGGCCTCGAACCCCTCGGTGAGCTGCCGGCCGATCTCGGCGGCCTGCTGCACGACGCCGCGGACGGCCAGGCCGAGGGTCCCGGCGGCGACCGCGAGCAGCCCGAGCAGCACGACGAGCGCGGCGAGCGGCCGCGGCATCCACCGGCCGAGCCACGAGCACAGCGGGGCGAACAGCGCGCCGACCACCAGGGCGACGACCAGCGGGATCACCAGCCCGGAGATCATCGCCGTGCCGAGGTACACCGCGACCGAGGCCAGGGCCAGCCCGACGAACGCCCAGGCGCGGCGTCCCCAGCGTTCGAGGGTGGACCCGTCGTGCCCGACGGCGGAGGCGGCGGCAGGTGGCATGGACCTGAACCTATCCGAGCGGGCCCACCCGGGCTCGCGCGTCCCGGCGCGCGCGGAGCTCGGCGATCCGGGCCCGGCGCTCCTCGGGGCTCAGCGACGTCGGCGCGACGTCCGGCCCGTCGCCCGGACCGACGCCGTAGAAGCGCCGTCGCCAGGCCCGCCGGCCCAGCACGACGCTCCACACGGCCAGGCACGCGGCGCTCACCAGCAGGGCGGTCCGGGCGGGCACCGGGACGTCCGAGGCCAGACCGACCAGCGTCAGCAACCAGGCACCGCCCGCCGGCAGCGTCGCGACGAACATGTGCCCGTCCGGCAGCCAGCCCGAGGCGTACCAACGCATGAGCGAGCGGGTGGTCCGCGACGGGTGCACGGGCTGCAGCGAGAGCGCGACGCCGGACGCCGTCGGCAGGCCCAGAGCGTTGCCGCGCCCGACCCGTTGCGTGCGGGACAGCGGCTCTGCGGCGTGGCGGGGCCGTAGCGAGCGGCCGACGTACACGAACGACAGCGCGGCCAGCGGCCAGGTGGCGCACGGCAGGTACCAGAGCACCCCGGGTCCCCAGATCGCCACCAGCAGCGGCACGCTCAGCGCGAACGCCGTCATCTCGCCGGGCTGGGCCGTCAGGTCCCCCCAGAGGCCGCCGACCTCCATGGTGCCGTCGAGGGCGACGAAGACCAGGATCCCCGGACCCAGGGCCAGCACGAGGACGCTCAACGCCGTCCACACGAGCCCGACCAGGAGGTAGCCGAGGGGGCGGAGCGCCCGCCGGGCCGGGGTGACGGTCACCTCGGCTCCGGCAGGTCCGGCCCGCTGTGCGTCCTCGATGTCCCGCGCCATGTCCGTCTCCTCGTCCTCGGCCGGCGAGATGCAGGCTATCCGCACCGCATGGTCGATCGAGGCCGCACCCAGTCGTCACGCACGGGGCACGCCGGAGCGTCGCGGGACGGCTCGCCACAGACGGGCCCACTGCTCCGCGCGCAGGTCTCGCGGCAGCGCCCTCGCGGTCACGCCGCAGTCGGCCAGCAGCGTGGACGACGCGCGACGGGGCAGACCGGCCGCACCGGTGAGGACGTCGGCCAGGCTGCGTCCCCGCCCGGTGAAGACCCGACGGACGAACGCCTCGTAGGCGCGGCGGTCGCGGGCCGGGACGAGCGGCTCCGGGCGGCGCGTCGCGGTCAGGAGGCCGCCGTCGACCCCGGGGACGGGCCGGAAGTGCCGTGCCGGGACCCGGTCGTGCAGCGCGAAGGTGAACCAGGGGGCGGCCTGGGCGGTCATCATCGTCGCCCCACCGACACCGGCACGCTTGCGGGCCACCTCCCACTGGGTGAGCAGGACGGCGTGGCGCCAGGTGTCGCGGCCGAGGAGCCGTCGTAGCACCGGTGTGGTCAGGTGGAACGGGACGTTGCCGACGACGACGGGTCGGTCCAGCGGATGCCGCAGCACGTCGGCATGCTCGACCCGGACGGTCGGGAGGCGACGGCGCAGCGCCCGGACGCGGCGTTCGTCGAGGTCGATCGCCGTCAGGTCCCGGCCGAGCCGGGCAAGCGGGACGGTGAGGGCGCCGTCCCCGGCCCCGATCTCGAGGACGGGGCCGTCGGTGGCGGCGACGAGGGCGACGAGACGGTCGATCGTGGGGCGGTGGACGAGGAAGTTCTGGCCGAGCTCATGGCGGCCGCCATGGTGTGAACGGGTGGGCACGGGTGCGCTCCGAACGAGAGAAACGGAGCACCCCGACAGGCGTCAGGACATGACGAGGTGACGCGCGGCCGGGGTGCGAGGACGTCCCGGACGACGGCGCGTGGCGTGGTGGACCCGCGGACGCGCCGTCAGGCGCGGCGGTCGCGGAAGAGCAGCGCCGTCGACGGCGCGCAGCACAGTGTTCCCATGGCCGGCACCCTAGGGCGGGGCCGAGACCCGGTCCAGCGGATATCGGGGTGAGCCGTCGTCGGGGCCGTGCCGCGTGCCAGGATCGGGGCATGGACACCGGGGAGCAGTGGAGCGACGTCGACGACTACCTGGCCGGTGAGCTGGTCACCGAGGACGAGGCCCTGGTCGCGGCGCGTGCGCTGGGACGGGAGCGGGGGCTGCCGCCGATCGAGGTGGCACCGAACCAGGGCGCCTTCCTCGCGCTCGTGGCACGGATGGCGGGCGCGCGACGCGTCCTCGAGCTGGGGACGCTCGCCGGGTACAGCACCATCTGGCTCGCGCGGGCCGTCGGCGCCGAGGGGCACGTGACCACCGTCGAGCTGGACCCGCGGCATGCGGAGGTGGCGCGGGAGAACCTCGACCATGCCGGTGTCGGTGACCGGGTGCGGATCCAGGTGGGGCCGGCGCTCGATGTGCTCGCCGAACTGGCCGACGCCGCGCACGAGCCGTACGACCTCGTCTTCATCGACGCCGACAAGGCGAACATGGCCGCCTACCTCGAGCTCGCGCTGCGGCTGACACGCTCCGGCAGCGTCGTCGTCGGCGACAACGTGGTGCGCCGGGGCGCCGTCGTCGATTCCTCGAGCGACGACCCGAGCGTTCGGGGCGCACGAGCGTTCCTGCGCGCACTCGGTGCCGACCCGAGGCTGGAGGCGACGGCGCTGCAGACCGTCGGTTCCAAGGGCTGGGACGGGTTCGCGATCGCGCGCGTCCGCTGAGCGGCCGGTCTCAGGCGAGATCCCGCTCGATGACGCGGGCGGTGGCCGCCGCGCCGTCCTCGCCCACGTAGGCCTCTCTGACCTCGGCGGCGGCCGTCCGCACGGCGGGGTCGAACAGCGCGCGGTGAAGTGCCGTGCGGAAGTCCTGGGTGCCGACCCGGCGCGGCGAGACCGCGATCGCATTGCCGCGCTCCTCGCACCGGCGCACGTGCCAGGTCTGCTCCGGCTGCAGGCCCATGCCGACGAACGGCACGCCCGTCGCGCACGCGGTCTGCACCGTGCCCTGGCCGCCGTGCAGCACGGCGGCACCGACCAGACCGCCGAGGCGGTGGGCCGGCAGCAGGTCGGTGACGTGGACGTTGGGCGGCAGGACGTCGTCGTCCCGCAGGTAGTGCCGCACCGGCGCGACGACGTTCACCGGCAGGTCGCCGAGCGCCCGCGCCGTCCGCAGCACGAGCGACCTGCTCGCCGACGAGCCGAGCCCGAGGTACACCAGGGGTTCCGGCGCCGCGGCCAGCTCCTCCACGACGGGCGGCACGGGGGTGTCGAGGTGGGCGAAGATCGGGCCGACCCGCTCGAAGTCGTCCGGCAGGTCGAAGCCGTCGAGCTCCCAGTCCATCTCGGTGAGCAGGTTGTGGTCCGCGCGGATCAGCTCGGCGACGCTGCGCGGCGCGGGGACGCCGTTCTCCCGCGCCACGGTGGCGAACGCCCTCGGGGCGAGTGGTGCGGACGTGTAGACCCAGCGGAAGGCCGACGTCGCGGCCCGGTCCGCGGTCCTGGCCAGACCGCTCGAACCGGCGACGAACCCCATCCGCGGCGTCTGCCGGACCTGCGGAGCGGTCAGCGCGAACGGCACGGGGTAGTACAGCGGGACGCCCTCCGCCGTCGCCGAGAGGAACGACGTGAGGTTCGAGCCGGTGACCACCGCTCGGGCGCCGGTCTCGCGGACGAGGGCCCGCTCGACCCGCACCCGCTCGCGCACCAGCTCCGTGGTGAACGGGCTGCGGAACGACCGCCCCTGGTCGAACGCGAGCGCCTGGTCCCGCTCGGCACGCGTCCAGGCGGGCTCGCACGCCCGGTAGCTGAAGCCGGCGTCGCGGACCAGGTCGACGTAGTCGTGCTCGTAGCCCATGAAGATCGGCGAGTGTGCCGGGTCGAGCGCGCGGGCGACCTGGATCATCCGCGTGGTCTCGGCCAGGTTGAACATCACCGGGCAGAACAGGACGGTGCTCATGCGTGCCTCTCGTCGAGGGATGCGGGTCCGGACGCCGTCCTCAACATGTCACCTGCCCTCGGTCGGGGCACGTCCCGCGTCCGGCGCGTCGTCGTCGGGTGAGCGCCCGCCTCAGCTCGTCGTGTCCTCCGGGACCTCGATGTCCGGGACCTCGACCTCCGGGAGGTCGGGCACGTCGAGCTCCGGGATGTCCGGAACCTCCAGGTCGAAGGTCGGGATGTCGATCGGCTCGCGATCCTCCCAGTCCTCCATCTGCTCCCGGTTGTCCCGCAGGGCGCAGCTGATCCGGGTGTAGCGCGACCCGCTGCAGGTCGGGTCCGAGTCGCCGGAGTCGGGCGTCGTGACGTAGCGCCCGTCGGCGTCGTGCTCGTTCGGCAGGACGGGCACCTGCGCGACGGCGACCAGCCCGGCCGCGCCGAGCGCCACGGTGACCAGGGCGAGGACCGCGAGGCCGCCGGCACCGCGCGCACGCCCGGCGACCGCGGTGCGCGCGGCGCCCACGGGTTCGGCTCCCTCCCGACGTAGCGCCGTGGCGAGCGCACGGAGTCGCCAGACGACCAGGACGCCCGGGAGGAGCCACGCGACGGCGCCGAGAGCCGCGACGGGCAGGGCGTCCGGCCGTGCAGCTCCCGCCGCGGCGGCAGCGCTGAGCAGCGCGACGAGCGCTACCACCACGGCCCGGCGCACCGTGGCCGCGCGGTAGCTGCCGCGCAGCGCGCTAGTACGGGCCAGGCCGAGCTCCGAGGCGGCGAGGTACCCGGAGCTCCGCGCGTGCCGCAGCATGGTGCCCGCCAGCACGGCCGACCCGGTCCCCGCGACCAGGAGGGTGAGCGCGAGGAGGACGAGGAACCACCGGACGGCGACGGCGTCGCGCAGCCCGACGAGGGCGGCCAGCGCGAGGACCGAGCCCACCCAGCCCACCACCAGCCCGGCCGCACCGAGCCGTCCGGACCAGGTGCCGTCCAGCAGGCTGCGGCGCACCAGCACACGGGGCACGTGGCGCAGCACCGACCAGGACCGCAGCGCGGAGACGCCGAGTGCCACGGCGAGCACCACGGCCCAGACCCTCAGGGAGCCGTGCAGCGAGTCGCTCATGAACCACGCCACGAGGAGCGCGCTGGCCGTCAGCACGGCGACGGCGGTGTCCATCGGTGCGAGCAGCCGCTGCCAGACGCGCAGGAACAGCACGTAGCCCGCCTCGGCGTGCTCGGGGTTCTGCGCGAGGATCCCGACGAGCGCCCGGGAGTGCTGCCCGTCGTCCACCGAGAGCTGGGCGTCGGCGTAGAGCAGGCCCTCGTGCTGCGGAGCCGCCGCCAGGCCGTGGCGCACGAGCGCGCGGGCACGGTCGCGTTCCCCCAGCCGGACGTGGATCGACGCGGCGCCGAGCAACCGGCTCGGGTTCTCCGGCTCGAGCTCGAGAGCCCGGGCGACCCGGTCCCTCGCCAGCCCACGGTCCCGGTGTCGCACGCGGCCGCTCAGGAGGACGTCGGCGTGCTGCACGAGCGTCGCGGCGTCGTCGGGCCGGAGCTCGAGCGCGCGCTCGACGGCGGCACGCGCCTCGGCCAGCCGTCCACAGTTCTGCAGGGCGACGGACAGCAGCACGTGGCCCTGCGCGAGGTCCGGCGCGCCGGCCACGACCTGCTCGAGGATCCGCCGTGCGTCCGCGGAGCGCTGCAGACGCAGGTGCAGCCAGCCCGACGTCAGGTGCAGCCGGACGTCGTCCGGGTGCTCGGCCAGCGCCGCGGTGATGCCGTCGAGCGCCTGCTCGGGCCGGCCGGCGTCGACCAGCATCTCGGCACGGGTGACCTGCCCGGCCACCGGGTCGTGCCCGGGCGGTGACCCGGCGGTCACAGCATGTGGCGCGAGCGCAGGTACGCCGCCAGCTCGTCGTAGCGTCCGTCGTTGTTGGCGAACGACACGACGTTGCGCGCCGACTGCAGCCACGCCGTCGTCGACGGGCGCACCTCGGTCAGGGCCGCCTGGACGTCGTCCATGGAGATGGGGCGGATCTCGCCGCTGGAGATCGAGTCGGTCATCGCCTTCTCGGCGGCGGAGGCGCAGAGGTGCTCCAGGTCGGCACCCGAGAACCCGTCCGTCTGGTCCACGATCGTGGACAGCGAGATCCCCGCGACGGGCCGGCCCTCCAGGTAGTGGTGCAGGATCGAGCGGCGTGCCGGCGCGTCGGGCGGGAGCACGAGGATCATGCGGTCGAACCGGCCGGGCCGCAGCAGGGCGCTGTCGACGTCCCAGGGGTGGTTGGTCGCACCGAGCACGAACAGCCCGTCGTTGTCCGACCCCATGCCGTCCATCTCCTGCAGGAGCTGGTTGACGACCGTCCGCATGCCCGACGACCCGGTGTACTGGGTGCGCTTGCCCCCGATCGCGTCGACCTCGTCGAGGAACAGGACGGCGGGCGCCAGCGCCCGGGCGCGCTGGAAGAGCGAGTGCAGGTTCTGCTCGCTCTGTCCGAGGAACTTGTCGAGGACGTCCGCGAGGGTCACGGTGAGGAACCGCGCGCCGAGCTCGCCGGCGATCGCCCGCGCCATGAACGTCTTGCCCGTCCCGGGCGGCCCGTACAGCAGGAGCCCGCCGCGCAGCGACTTGCCGAACGCCTTGGCGATGGCCTGGTGGCGCATCGGTTCGAGGAACGCCTCGCGGATGCGCTTCTTCACGGACTCCAGCCCGCCCACGTCGTCCAGCGTGATCGTCTCGTGGGAGACCTCGAGCAGGCCGTCGGCCGAGGGGGTCTCGTCGCGGGCGGGGACGAGGGACGGCTCGTCGGCCGGGCCCGCGGGTACGGCGTCGTCCACGAACGGTTGCGGCACGTCGACGCCCAGCTCGGCCTCCACCCGATCCCAGTCGAAACCACGAGCGCCCGACGACGTCGCGTCCTCGGCCGGCGCCGGCGGGTCCGCCGGTGCTCGGGTCGTCAGCGCGGTCGCGGCCTCGGTGACGAGGGCGAGCGCGGCGCCGTCCGCCGGGTCGAGACGCAGGGCCGTGCTGGCGTTCTCGAGCGCCTCCGTGTGGCGGCCGTGCTCCAGCAGCAGGCGGGCGTACTGGACGCGCAGGGGCGCGTTCTCGGGGGCGGCCTGCACGGCCACGGCCATGTGCTCCAGGATGTCGGACACGGGAGGGGCTCCTCGGCTGGCTGCAGGACACGGGGTGGCGCACCGGACAGGTCTGGATGCTACCGCCCGCGCCTGCCGCGACACCGTGGGAAGTGTCTCGCCCCGGGAAGGGGCTGGGGCCGCCTGGCCGCGGTTCCGTCGGGGACACTGGGAGACAGCAATGTCTGCCGATGTGAGGAGTCCCAGGTGTCCCAGGGAACAGTCCGATGGTTCGACGCCGACCGAGGGTTCGGCTTCATCGACCTCGGGAACGAGGGCGACGACCTGTTCGTGCACGCGTCCGAGATCGTCGGCGACGACGGGCCGAAGGTGCTCCGTGAGGGGCAGGTCGTCGAGTTCGAGGTGGGCGAGGGTGACCGGGGCCCGCAGGCGCGCCGCGTGCGTGTCACGGGCGACGTGGCCGCCGACGCGCCCGTGGGCGTGCTCGGCACCGTCTCCTGGTACGAGCCGGCCAAGGGGTACGGGTTCGTCACGCCCGACGACGGTCGCGGCGAGATCTTCGTGCACAGCTCGGCCATCGTCACCGGCGGCGTGATCACGGAGGGGCAGCAGGTGGCGTTCCTCGTCGTCGACGGGGAGAAGGGGCCGCAGGCGGACCACCTGGTCCCGCTCGGGGCTCGAGCCGCCCGGCACGCCGCCCCCGCGGACGGCGCGGACGGCACGGTGACCTTCTACGACGGCACCAAGGGCTTCGGGTTCATCGTCCCCGAGGCGGGCGGGGAGGACGTCTTCGTCCACGCCAAGGCGCTCGCGGGCGGGCTGAGCGAGCTCACCGAGGGGGCGCGCGTGACGTACGACGTCGTCGACGGCGACAAGGGGCCGAACGCCCGCAACGTGCGGCTCGTGCGTGGCTCCGGTGGGCGCGGTGGCGGCGACCGGGCCGCGGACCGTGGTCGCACGAGCCGCCCCGCGCGGTCCGGCGGGCCGGTGCGCGGCGGCGAGGGCACGGTCGCGCGCTACGACGCGGACCGCGGCTTCGGCTTCATCTCGCCCGACTCGGGGGGCGCGGACCTGTTCGTGCACGTGTCGGTCGTGCGGGGCGACGAGATCCTGGAGGAGGGCGACCGCGTCCGCTTCAAGGTGCGGCAGAGCGACCGGGGGCCGCAGGCCGACGGCGTCGAGCTGGTGTGAGCGTCGCCTGAGGTGGCGGCAGACGCTGCCCGGACCGCGGGCGCGGCGTGACTGGGTCCGGCGCGTCGCCGTGCCGCGGCGCGGGGTTGTCGGTGTGCGGATCAGAGGTGTCCGCTCGGCGTGACTGGCTCACGCGCAGCGCACGTCAATCGCGCTGCGCGTGAGATTCATGCACAGCGTGATCTGAGGTGCGCACAGCCGTCACGAGTACCGCCGCGCGCACACCTCTCGCCGTGCCATTGCTCCGGCCGGGACTCGGCTGCCGACGCCGGGCCTCGGCCCCTGCGGCTGCGCCGCAGTTCGCTCACAGCGAACACGTGCTCCCAGCAGGTGGAATAGTCGCCGCGCGGTGGAGGTTGAGTGAAGCAGACTCAACTTTGACCGCCTTGGCTGGACACCTCCGACTCCGCGTCCTAAGTTGAGTGCAGACGACTCAATCCACGTCACGAAGGAGAGCAACCACCATGGCTCGTGCAGTCGGCATCGACCTCGGTACCACCAACTCGGTGGTCGCCGTCCTGGAGGGCGGCGAGCCCACCGTCATCGCGAACGCCGAGGGCGCCCGCACCACCCCGTCCGTCGTCGCGTTCTCCAAGAACGGCGAGGTCCTCGTGGGTGAGGTCGCCAAGCGGCAGGCCGTCACCAACGTCGACCGCACCATCAGCTCGGTCAAGCGCCACATGGGCACCGACTGGTCGCAGGAGATCGACGACAAGAAGTACAGCGCGCAGGAGATCAGCGCCCGCATCCTGGGCAAGCTGAAGCGTGACGCCGAGGAGTACCTCGGCGAGGCCGTCACCGACGCCGTCATCACCGTCCCGGCGTACTTCAACGACGCCGAGCGCCAGGCCACGAAGGACGCCGGCCAGATCGCCGGCCTCAACGTGCAGCGCATCGTCAACGAGCCGACCGCCGCGGCGCTCGCCTACGGGCTCGACCGCGGCAAGGAGGACGAGCTCATCCTCGTCTTCGACCTCGGTGGCGGCACGTTCGACGTCTCCCTGCTCGAGGTGGGCAAGGACGAGGACGACTTCTCCACGATCCAGGTGCGCGCCACCTCCGGTGACAACCGCCTCGGCGGTGACGACTGGGACCAGCGCATCGTCGAGCACCTCATCAAGCAGGTGAAGAACTCCGCGGGCGTCGACCTGTCCAAGGACAAGATCGCCCTGCAGCGTCTGCGCGAGGCGGCCGAGCAGGCCAAGAAGGAGCTCTCGTCCGCGACGAGCACCAACATCTCGATGCAGTACCTGTCCATGAGCGAGAACGGCCCCGTCCACCTGGACGAGAAGCTGACCCGCGCGCAGTTCCAGCAGATGACGCAGGACCTCATCGACCGCACCAAGGAGCCGTTCCACGCGGTCATCCGGGACGCGGGCGTCTCCATCTCGGAGATCGACCACGTGGTGCTCGTCGGTGGTTCCACCCGCATGCCGGCCGTGGCCGACGTCGTGCGCGAGCTCACCGGTGGCAAGGAGCCCAACAAGGGCGTCAACCCGGACGAGGTCGTCGCCGTCGGCGCCGCCCTGCAGGCCGGTGTCATCGGCGGTGAGCGCAAGGACATCCTGCTCATCGACGTCACCCCGCTGTCCCTCGGCATCGAGACCAAGGGCGGCGTGATGACCAAGCTCATCGAGCGCAACACGGCGATCCCGACCAAGCGGAGCGAGATCTTCTCCACGGCCGAGGACAACCAGCCGTCGGTGGCCATCCAGGTGTTCCAGGGCGAGCGCGAGTTCACCCGGGACAACAAGCCGCTGGGCACGTTCGAGCTGACCGGCATCGCGCCGGCGCCGCGCGGCGTCCCGCAGATCGAGGTCACCTTCGACATCGACGCGAACGGCATCGTGCACGTGTCCGCCACGGACCGCGGCACGGGCACCGAGCAGTCGATGAAGATCACCGGTGGGTCGGCCCTCCCGCAGGAGGACATCGACCGGATGGTCAAGGAGGCCGAGGAGCACGCCGAGGAGGACAAGAAGCGTCGCGAGGAGGCCGAGACCCGCAACCAGGCGGAGTCCTTCGCCTACTCGATGGAGAAGCAGGTCGCGGACAACCGTGACAAGCTCCCCGCCGACGTCGTCACCGAGGTCGAGGCGGACATCGCCGGCGTCAAGACCGCCCTGGAGGGCGAGGACGCCGACGCCGTGAAGTCGGCCTACGAGAAGCTCGGTGCCTCCTCGCAGAAGATCGGCGAGGCGCTCTACTCGGCCGAGCAGACCGCGGGCGCCGGTGCCGGTGCGGAGGGCGCCGCGGCCGACGGCACCACGCCGGAGCCCGAGAGCTCCGACGAGGACGTCGTCGACGCCGAGATCGTGGACGACGAGGACGACAAGAAGGACGCCAAGTGACGTCTGACGACACGCAGGGCACCCCCGAGCAGCCGGAGGACGGCCGCTCGGGGGACACCCCCTTCCATTTCCGGGACAAGCGCAAGGTCGACCCCACCTCGGGCGAGAAGCGTCCGGAGGCCACGCCGTCGGACGCGTCCGACGCCGCGGGCGGGGCGGCCGACGCCGGCGACCCGCTGGAGGCGCTCGACTTCGAGCCCTCGGGCGAGGCGGTCGAGGACTCCGAGCTGCTGCGGGCCAAGGCCCAGGCGGCGGAGAACCTCGACGCCCTGCAGCGGGAGCGCGCGAGCTTCACGAACTACCGCAACCGGGCGCTGCGCGACCAGGAGGCCGCGCGCACCCAGGGCACGCAGGACGTGCTGGCGGCGCTGCTGCCGGTGCTCGACGACATCGAGCGTGCCAAGCAGCACGCCGAGCTGTCGGGCCCGATGGCGGCCATCGCGGAGAAGCTCGACGCGTCGCTGGTGAAGTTCGGCATCGAGCGGTTCGGCCGCGTGGGCGAGGAGTTCGACCCCACGCTGCACGAGGCGCTGATGCACAACACGGACGCCGAGGCCGAGGCCACCACGATCAACCTGGTGGTCGAGCCCGGCTACCGCATCGGTGACAAGGTGGTCCGGGCCGCCCGCGTGGGCGTCGTCGGACCCGAGTGACGACGGTGGGCGCGGCCCTCGGCCTCGCCGAGGGTCGCGCCCACCGCGTCCGATCAGACCAGGAAGGGACGTCGTGACCGGTCAGGACTGGATCGAGAAGGACTTCTACGCCGCGCTCGGCGTCCCCAAGGACGCCGACCAGGCGGCCATCAAGAAGGCGTACCGCAAGCTGGCGCGCCAGTACCACCCGGACCAGAACCCGGGCGACGCCTCCGCCGAGTCCCGGTTCAAGGAGATCGGCGAGGCCTACTCGGTGCTGTCCGACAGCGAGCAGCGCCAGCAGTACGACGCCGTGCGGTCGATGGCGGGCGGCGGCGCACGCTTCAACGCCGGTCCCGGCGGCGCGTCCGGCGGGTTCGAGGACGTCTTCAGCTCGATGTTCGGCGGCGCCGGCGGCGCGCGCCCCGGAGCCCGGCCCCAGTACCAGCAGTACCAGTCCGGCGGGGCGGGGTTCGAGGACATCCTCGGCTCCATGTTCGGCGGCAGCATGGGCGGCGGACGCCCGGCCGGGTTCGGCGGGCCGCAGCAGCGCAAGGGGGCCGACGTCGAGACGCGCGCCACGCTCCCGTTCCGTGCCGCCGTGGAGGGCACCACGGTCGAGCTGACCGTGGACGGCAAGAAGATCACGGCGCGCATCCCGGCCGGCGTGCACGACGGGCAGAAGATCCGGCTGCGCGGCAAGGGTCGTCCGGGATCGGCCGGCGGTCCGGCGGGCGACCTGCTCATCGTGGTGCACGTGACCGAGCACCCCGTGTTCTCGATCGACGGCGCGAACCTGCGCATGACCCTGCCGGTCACCTTCGCGGAGGCCGCGCTGGGCACCACCGTGGAGGTGCCGACGATGTCGGGCGAGACGGTGCGGCTCAAGGTGCCGTCGGGGACGCCGTCGGGCCGGGTGCTGCGCGTCAAGGGCCGTGGCGTGGCGACGACCAAGCGCACCGGCGACCTGCTCGTCACCGTGCAGGTCGTGGTGCCGCAGAAGCTGAGCCGGGCGGCGAGGAAGGCGCTGGAGGACTTCGCCGCGGAGGCCGACGGCGAGGACGTCCGCGCCGAGCTCGCGGCCAAGGCCGCCCAGTAAGGTCGGGTCCGCCGGACCACGACGGGAGCGAAGGAGGTCCAGATGGTCACCGACGACGCACCCGTGCTGACGGTCTCGCAGGCCGCGCAGCTCACGGGCATGCACCCGCAGACCCTGCGCCAGTACGACCGGCTCGGGCTGGTCACGCCGCGGCGCACGCGCGGCCGCGGACGGCGCTACTCCCGCCGCGACGTCGCCCGGCTGCTCGAGGTGCAGCACCTCGCGCAGGACGAGGGGATCAACCTTGCCGGGGTCAAGCGGATCCTCGACCTCGAGCAGCACGTCGCGGTGCTGGAGCACCGGCTCCACGAGCTGGCGAGCCTCCTGGCGGAGCGCGAGCGTGCGGAGGGGCGCGTGTTCGCCGCCGGCACGGGCGGCGACGTCGTGGCGGTGCAGCGGGGGCAGCGCGTGCGGCGCACGGAGCTGTACGTCGAGTCGCGCCGCGAGCAGGGCGGTGCGCTGGTCCTCTGGCGCCCGACGCCGCACCGGGACTGAGGGCATGCTTTCCGGCATGACATTCTTTCGTTAATGAATTCTTCTCTGGTAAGGCTTTCCTTACTGTCGAGAGAATGTCGCCGCTACCTGTGCAGGATTCGAATTCGCGCCTATGATCGAGATATCGGCGACGACGAGACCTGACACGAGGAGCGGAATCATGAGCACCCTGATGGAGATGCCCGAGGTCACCAGCTGCACCGTGGACGGCTGCAGCTACAACCATGACCACGACTGTCATGCAGGGGCCGTGACGATCGCGGGCGTGCCGGGCGACGCCTCCTGCGCCACGTTCATCCCGCTCAGCACCAAGGGCGGGCTCGAGAAGGTCGTCGCGCACGTCGGTGCCTGCCAGCGCACGGACTGCGTCCACAACGAGGACCTCGAGTGCGCCGCCAGCGCCATCCGCGTCGGTGCCGGACCGCAGGACCCGAGCCACGCGGACTGCCTCACGTTCGCCACGACCTGACCGGTCGGGACGCGACGAGGGCCCCGGACTCCACTGTCCGGGGCCCTCGTCGCGGCTCAGGGACGGATCAGCGGCGCAGGTGCCGGATGAGCTCGAGGGCGCGCTGGTGGGACTCCGGCAGCCCCTCCACCCAGACGCGCACGGGGCGGCGCATGCTCCCGGAGACGCCCAGCACCTCGGCGTTGCGCTCCACGATCTTGCGGACCGACTGCGCCAGCCGCGCGGTCTCGGGGCTCCGTTCGCAGAGCACCGCGAAGACGCCGTCGCTCAGCGACGCCATCGGGTGGCCGTCGCCGAACACCTGGTCCAGCGTCCGACCCACCGAGGCGGCCCGGGCCATCCGCTGCCAGGCCCCCAGCTGGTCCACCGCCACGTCGAGCACCACGAGGCAGTGCGAGTCGGGGACGCTCTGCTCGTTGCCCGCGGCGCGCCCGTAGGTCTCCCGCAGCCGTTCTCCGAGGTAGTCGGACGTCGGGAGCCCGGTCGCCGGGTCCCGGACGCCGCTGGGTGCCGGGTCCCGCTCGCGCACCAGCACCCATCCCTGCGCGGCGCCGCGCACGGCGTCGACGTCGAGCGGTGCACCGACGGCCCGGTACAGGCAGGCGACGTCGTCCAGCGTCTCGTCGAGACCGATGCCGGCGGCGCTGCGCGCGGTGCCCAGGCGGTGTGCCGCCGCCTCGGGGGAACGCCCCGCCTCGACCGCCTCGACCAGCGCGTCCACGGCAGGGTGGTACCAGTCGCCGGGCCGCAGCCATACTTCCGTGAGGCTGGCCGCGCGCCAGCGCTCACGGGTGTCGGCGGCGGGTGCGCCGCTGGAGGGGAGGCTCATGATGGAGGGACCTTCATAGGACTCCATCATGACGCAGTTCTGGCCCGGAGGAGCGGGTGAATCGCGCCACGGGCGATTCACCCGCCCGCGACCGCCCCGCCGGCGGCTATCCGGCGTAGAGTGACGCCGTCCGTGCCCTGCCGGGTACGGGCACGCTCGGGGGAGAGACGAAGAAGCGGGTTGCGACGTGGCCGACGTCTACGTGGGTTCGGACGGAACAGCTCCCAGCGATGGTGAGCTGATCCTTGAGGTGCGCGGCGGCAGCCTCGACGCCTACGGTGCCCTCTACGAGCGGCACGCCTCCGCGGCCCAGGTCCTCGCCCGTCAGTACGTCAGGACGGTGAGCGACGCCGACGACGTCGTCGCCGAGGCGTTCCACCGCGTGCTCGGTGTCCTGCAGCAGGGCGACGGTCCGGACACGCACTTCCGGGCCTACCTCTTCACCGTCGTGCGGCGGCTCGCCGCGGACCTCGCCCGCCGTGCGCGCCGCACCCGTCCGACGGCGGACGACGGGACCTTCGAGTCGGCGCTGGGCCCGTCGGCCTCGCCCGAGGACCCCGCGCTGGCCGGGTTCGAGAATACCGTCGTCGCCCGCGCCTACCAGGGCCTGCCGGAGCGGTGGCAGGCGGTCCTCTGGTACACCGAGATCGAGCAGCTCACCCCGGCACAGGTGGCGCCGATCCTGGGCCTCACCCCCAACGGCGTCTCGGCGCTCGCCTATCGCGCGCGCGAGGGTCTGCGGGTCGGCTACCTGCAGGAGCACCTCACCACCGAGCCCGCGGACTCGTGCCGCAAGGTCAACGCGCTGCTCGGGGGGTACGTCCGGGGGAGCCTCGCCTCCCGCGAGGTCGCGCAGGTCGACGCCCACCTCGAGGTGTGCGGTGACTGCCGGACGCTGGCGCTCGAGCTCGCCGACGTCGCGCACGGCATGCGCGGCGTCATCGGACCGCTGGTCGTCGGCGTGGCGGGGATGGCCGTGCTGGGCGCGCTGCCCCTCGGCCTGGTCACCGGGGGAGCCCTCGGTGCCGGCGCTGCTGCCGGGACTGCGAGCGGCGCTGCCGGCGGCGTCGGCGTCGGCCTCACGGGTTCGGCGGGCGGCGCGACCGCGGGAGCCACCACGGGTACTTCGGCCGGGGTCGGCGCGGCCGCCGGCAGCACCACTGCTGGTGCCACGACCGCCGGCGCCACGACCGCTGGTGCCACGACCGCTGGTGCCACGACCGCTGGTGCCACCACCGCCGGAGCGGCGACCGCCGGTGCGGCGACCGGGAGCGCGGCGACCGGAGGCGCTGCGACGGCCGCCACCGCCACGGCGGCCGGAGCCACCACAGTGACCACCACGACCGCGACCACCGCCGTCGCCGCGACCACCGCCGGTGTCTCGGGAGCGACGGTCGCGGCGTCCACCGGCGCGGTCGCCGTCGCGACCGCCGGCGTGGTCAGCGTGCTCGGGGCGATCGGCTCCGACGAGGTGCCGGCGGTCCCGGACCCGCCGCTGCACGTGGCCGAGAGCGAACCGTGGCCCACGGGCGAGCCGACGCCGGAGCCGAGCGACGAGCCGACGCCGGAGCCGAGCGACGACCCGACCGACCCCGTGAACTTCCCCTTCCTGACGGACGCCGACCTGGTCATGGACGACGTCGTCGTCCCCACGCCCGCCGAGGTGGTCGTCGCCGTCGCCCAGCCGGACGCCGCGCTGACGCCGCGAGCCACCAACCAGCTGGCGCTGCGGGTCAGCAACCCCGGCGAGACGGAGGCAGCCGGCTCCCATGTGCTCCTCACGCTGCCCGCCGGTGTGCAGTACGCGTCGGCGTCGTCGCCGTCCGGGGCCTCCGCGGGGATCCGGCTGACGTCGGAGTCGCTCGCCTGCACCCCCACGTCGGCGCCGCAGGACGCCCTCTGCACCCTCGGCACGCTCGCGCCGGGCGAGACGCGGACGGTCACCGTCCCGCTCGTCGTCCGCGACGGCGGCTCGTACACCGTCACCGCGCAGACCTGGGCCGACGGGGTGGAGACGCGCAGCGCCGCGCTGGCGCCCGTGCAGGTCGAGTACTTCGGTCCGGAGCTCACCGCGGAGGCCACCGGCAGCGTCTCGGTCGCCAACCCCGGGCTCGCGCAGATCCCCTTCGCGGTGCGCAACAGCGGCGACCGGCCGGTCGCCGCCGGGTGGACGGCGAAGGTGCGGGTCCCCGCCGGGCTCGTGCCGCAGGGGGTCGGCGGGAAGCTCGGGTGCAGTGCCGGGGAGGGAGACGGGACCGACGCCACGGTCTGGCTGTGCACGGGTGACGAGCTCGCTCCCGGCGAGTCGGCCTCGGGCAGCGCGACGGTGGTCGCGGACGGCACGACGGCCCAGGGCAGCTACGACGTCAAGATCGTCCCCGAGCTGCCCGGTGACGGCCCGACGGTGCGCTCGGTCGCCGTCGTCTCCGCTGCCCGGGCGTGGGAGGGGGCCAACGCCGGGGCGGCGTCCATCCGCGCGTCGTGCCGTGCCACCGGCGGGCTGGCCACGGCGGACGCCGTCGTCGTCGGGACCTACACGAACCTCACCGGCCGCACGATCTCCGCCACCTTCGAGGCCGCAGGCACCACGGTCTCGACGTCGTCCAGCCTCGCGCCCGGCGAGTCGGTCACGCTCACGGCACCCGACGGGCTGCGGGTCCCCTCCGGGGGAGGGACGTGGACGCTGTCCACGTCGGTGGGGGGCGCCACGTACAGCCGGACGGTCTCGGCCGGGTCGCACGGTGCCGCGGAGTGCTACGACCCGAGCTGGAACGTGCAGACCGCCGCGACCGTGCTCAACGACGGCGGGAAGGTCCGGGTCGAGGGCACGATCACCAACCGCACGAGCGAGCCGATGCAGGCCTCGATGACCGCCGCGGGCGGGACGACCGACGCGGTGCGCCTCGGCGCGGGCGACACGGTCACGCTCGGCCGCACGACCGGTGGCACCGACCTCGCCGGGGGCACCGCGACGTTCCAGCTGTACCGCTGGGTGACCGACTCCGACGGCGATCAGCCGACCTCCGGCGTCGTCCCGGCCGTCGCGCCGACGGCGGCCCACGACGGCGCCCGCATCGCGCCGGCGGCCGGCCAGGCCGAGCCGGCGGGCACCTGCACCTACGACGCCGGGAGCGAGACGTCCTGGCGGACCTTCACCGTCCCGGTGGACAACTCGGGCTCGACGCTGCCGGTGGTCTTCACGGCGCGGGCCGGCGGGAGGGTCGACGAGGTCCGCCTCGCCGCGGGGGCGAAGGGCACCCTCGAGCTCCGGGTGCCCTGGGGCACGAGCTCCGGCACGGTGTCCACCGACGGCGGCGAGCTGCGCGGGATCGACGTCGGCTTCGGCAGCTGTGCCGAGGCCCCGGGGTGGCCGGCCACCGTCGACGTGTCCGCCACCGCGCAGTGCGACGCCGGGACGGCACAGGTCGTCGTGGACGTCGCCGGCGACGACGGTCGGTCCTGGGCGGCGACGCTCCTGCGCCACGAGGAGGCGGTCGGGACGCAGGACCTCGCGCCGCACGGCTCCACCCGGTTCGTGGTCGACACCGGGTCGCTGAGCGTCGAGCCCGGGACCGTGACCGTGCACCTGGAGCGCACCATCGAGGGGAACCAGTTCACCGCGGACCGCGAGGCGTCGCACGACTCGGCCCGCTGCGTGGTCCGTGACCCCGACGCGCGTCTCGACCAGGGTGACGTCCAGATGGACCGGTACGGCGACTACGCGACGTCGTGGCGCGAGGCCGGCGTGATCCTCGACAACACCCGCTCGAACGTGCGCACCACGTTCCACGTGGTGGGCCCGCACGGCCTGGACGAGGAGGTCGTCGTGGCGGCCGGCGAGACGGGGACGGTCGAGAGCCGACGCGTCGACGGGCGACGCGGAGCGACCTGGACGGTGTCCGCCGGCGACTGGTCGACCCAGCTCGGTGTCGAGACGTTCACCGCCGCGGAGGCCGGCTGGTGCCCGGCGCGCGTCGCCTGGGGTTCGACGTACGCCCCCGGCGACGTCCGGTCGTGGAACGGGAACGCCTACCGCTACCTCGGCTGGGACGGCACGCCGCCCGGCGGGGAGCGCGGCGGGAACGGCAACGGCAACGGCCATGGCGACGGCAACGGCAAGCGCTGGTACGAGTCCGGGCAGTGGGACGGCGTGTGGATGGGGCAGTGGAGGCAGTGGGAGAAGATCGGCCTCTGCGAGTACCGCTGACGGTCAGACGACGCCGTAGAGGCGGTCCCCGGCGTCGCCGAGGCCCGGCACGATGTACTTCTTGTCGTTGAGCCGTTCGTCGACGGCGGCGACGACGACCTGCACGTCCACGCGGTCGCCGATCGCGTCCTGGACCACCTGCAGGCCCTCCGGCGCGGCGAGGAGGCACACGGCCGTGACGTCGTGGGCGCCACGTTCGAGCACGTAGTCGATCGCCGCGACGAGGGTGCCGCCGGTGGCCAGCATCGGGTCGAGCAGGAACACCTGGCGGTCGGTGAGGTCGTCGGGCAGCCGGTTGGCGTACGTCACCGCCTCGAACGTCTCCTCGTCCCGCTGCAGGCCGAGGAACCCCACCTCGGCGGTCGGCAGCAGGCGGGTCATGCCGTCCAGCATCCCCAGGCCCGCGCGCAGGATGGGGATGACGATCGGGCTCGGGTCGCTCAGCTTGACCCCCGTGGTCGTGGTGACCGGGGTCCTGATCTCCTTGGGCTCCGTCCGCACGTCCCGGGTCGCCTCGTACGCGAGCAGGGTGACGAGCTCGTCGACCAGCAGCCGGAAGATGGGGGAGGGCGTCGACTCGTCCCGCAGGACGCTGAGCTTGTGGGCGACCAGCGGGTGGTCGGTGACGTGCAGGCGCATGGTCACACCGTACCGGGGCGCACCGGGGCGTACTGCGGCGCGGCCGCCCGTACGACGAGGGGCCCGACCGGATCACCGGTCGGGCCCCTCGTCGTCAGTGCTCAGGGAGCGGGTCAGCCCTGGTGGAGCCGGCGACGCACGACGAACAGTGCGGCACCCCCGGCGACCAGCAGGAGCGCCACCGCGGCGGCGACGCCGACGGTCGCGCCCGTCAGGGCGAGCTCGTCCTCCTCGGCGGCGACCTCCGGCGCGTCCTCGGGGACGTCGACGACGGTCTGCGCGGCGGCCTCACGGATGTTCGCGGGCGCGTCGGCGCACTCCTCGGAGGCCGGCGGGTACTCGACCACGGTCGAGTAGTCCGGGTTGACCTCGAACCGGACCTGGACGCCGTCGCGGGTCCAGGCGAAGTTGCCGTCCGTCTCGACGTACGAGCCGTCCTCGAGACGCTCCCAGCCCGGCCACTGCAGCGGCTCCTCGGCGGAGGCACCCGGCCACAGCAGACGACCCTCGAGCGGGAGGTCGGTGGTGACGTGGTCGTTCCCGCCGCCCGGGTTGATGAACGTGACGGTCAGCGGGTTCTCGCCCGGGGCCGGGGCCCCCTCCGGCAGGGTCACGCCGTAGACGAGGTAGGGCGTCTCGGCGTCGCACACGGCGCCGATGTCCCCGGGGACGAGCTCGCACATCTCGTCGGTGAAGGTGCTCTCGGAGACGGTGTACAGCGCCGAGGTGGTGTCGACCGCGCTGTACCCGGCCGGCAGCTCGTCGAAGGCGAAGCCCTCGGCGGCGGTGGCGACGATGCCCTCGGAGGTCTTCTCGTAGGTGACCTCGTCCGAGCTCTCCGGGACGCGGATGTCGTCGCTCTCGGTGCCGCACAGGTCGACGACGGTGGGCAGCTCCGGCGTCACGACCACGGGCTCGCTCGCGCAGATCTCACCGGTGAAGGTGAAGGTCCACTCGGTCTCGGCGCCGTCGGCGAGCTGGACGCCCTCGGCCGGCGTGGCGGTGACCGTCACCTCGGTGTGGTCGTCGTTCCACTTCTCGGTGTACGTGGCGTGATCGGTCTCCGGCAGGTCGACCGAGTTGCCGACCTCGCAGTCCTCCACCGACGAGGGCGCCGGCAGGGTGACGGGCTCGGGGGCCGCCGGCGGCTCAGAGGCCTCGGGCGTCTCGGGGAGCTCGGGCTCCTCCGGCTTCTCGGGCTCCTCCGGCGTCTCGGTCGGCTCGTCGCTGCACTCGGGCAGGAAGTTGCTCAGGTCGGTGTGGCGGTCGGCCTTGAGACGCCAGTCGAAGAGCGGACCGTCGGGGTACGTGATGTGGATGAACTCCGACCACGCGAAGTCCCCCTGCGTCCGGACGACGTCCTGCTGGACGCCCCAGGACTCGCACGCGTCCGCCGGAAGGTCCTCGATGTTGAAGTGGTCGCCGGGGTACTCCTCCGGCAGGGTCTCCCAGAACTCCTCGCCGTCGCGCGTCGTGATCAGCGTCTGGAAGCCCGAGTTGTCCCAGGCCGCGGGCTCGTTCGCGCGCAGCTTCGGGTACACGTAGAACGCGGTCTCGAGCTTCTCGGGCTCGGGCTCGGGCTCCTGGCAGGCCGTGGTGGTGCCGTCCCGCGTCGCGTCGTACTCGGTGCCGGTGTCGCCGTCCCAGGCGTCGACCTGGACGACCCACTTGTTGTCCCGGGTCGGGTCGAGCGGGACCGACGTGCTGTGCCCGTCCCCGAACGACTCCTGGAGCACCGTCTCGCCGTTGACGGTGACCGTCACCGTGTTGGTCTTGCCGTCACCGCCCTCCTGGTACCACTTGAGGTCGAGCGAGAGGCTCGTGCAGTTCGCGTCGACGTTCGGCGTATGGGCGGAGGCGGGCATCGCGGTCGCGACGAGCCCTCCCAGTGCGAGCGCGGCCGTGGCGGCGCTCGCGAGCATTCTCTTCACGGCTGTGTGATCCCTTCGGCGGGTGGGCGCGAGCGCGGACCGAGGCGCTCAGCGGGCAGGAAACGGGGACGCATGCTATTAGAGCATCATGTCTACCCTGGGTGAAAGATCCGACCTGGGTGAAATTGTCCTGGGCAACAGACCGCGCTCGGTAACCTGGCGGTGTGCAGCAGCTCCCGGCCGACCGGCCAGCCCCGGACGGCGACGACGCCTTCCCGCCGCTCTCCCTCGGTGCCCGCCGCGCCGTGTGGGACGAGCTCATGGGGGCGGCGCTGGCCGAGGCGACGCACGCGACGGCCACGGGCGACGTGCCGGTGGGCGCCGTCGTCGTCGGCCCGGACGGACGGGTGCTCGGCACCGGGCGCAACCGTCGCGAGGAGACGGGCGACCCCACGGCCCACGCGGAGGTGCTGGCGCTGCGGGCAGCGGCGTCGGCCCGTGGCGGATGGCGGCTGGAGGGCTGCACGCTGGTGGTCACGCTGGAGCCGTGCGTGATGTGCGCGGGTGCGCTGGTCGCGGCGCGGGTCGACCGGCTGGTGCTCGGCGCGTGGGACCCGAAGGCCGGCGCCACGGGGTCCGTCTGGGACATGGTGCGCGACCAGCGCGCGCTGCACGCGGTCGAGGTCGTGGCGGACGTGCGCGCCGCGGAGTGCGCCGCCGTGCTGCGCGCGTTCTTCGACTCCCGCCGAGGGTAGGGACAACCCGAGCCCGACCCGTGGGTGCACCGCATTCCGCTCGGGTCCCCACCTCCGTAGGGTCGATGGCATGACCACCACGGAGCCGGTAGCCCACCGGGTCGCGCCGGCGCTGACGACCCACCCCGGGTTCTTCCGCGCCCCGTTCGCCGCCGCGACGTACCGCGGTGTCGCGCAGCTCGCCGTCGGCTGGACCTGGGCCCTGACGGCCGGCCTCCTCGTGGTCATCGTGGTCGTCACCGCGGCGGCCATGGTCCCGGTGCTCGGCCTCGGGCTCGTCCTGCTGCCGGCCACGCTCGCCCTCGCCCGGGCGTACGGCGACGTCGAGCGGGCCCGCCTCGCCGCGCAGACCGGCGTCGTCGTCCCCGCCCCCGCCCGACGACGTCCCGCCCAGCGGCGCTGGACCGCCCGGCTGTGGGCGGCCTCGACCGATCCTGTCGGCTGGCGGGCCACGGCCTACGCCGCCGTGGTGCTGGTGCTGACCAGCGTCTACCTCGCGTTCGTCGTGGCGCTCGCCGCCGGCGCCGTCGGGGGCGTGGTGCTGGCCGTCCGGTTCCTCCTGGACGGCGGCACCGGCGACGCCTCCACGGCCGGAGCCCTGCTGCTCCTGCTCGGCGCGCTCGCCGTCGTGGCGGCCCCCTGGTTCGCCGCGTTCTGCGCCCAGGCCGGCACGCTGACCACGCTGCGCCTCGCGCAGGCGCTGCTCGGCCCGTCCGCCGCCGCGGAGGCGCGGGCCGCCCAGGCCGTCGCCGAGTCCGAGGCGCGCGTGGCCGAGTCGGCCGCCGCCGCGGCCGCCCGCCGCGCGGACGTCCTCACCGAGACCCGCGCCGCCGCCCTGGAAGCCGCGGACACCGAGCGGCGCCGCATCGAGCGGGACCTGCACGACGGCGCCCAGCAGCGCCTCGTGGCCCTGGGCGTCACGCTGGGCACCGCGCGGCGGGCGGCGGAACGGGACCCGGCCGCCGCCGTCGCCGCGCTGGAGCACGCGCACGGCGAGGTGAAGGAGACGCTCGCCGAGCTGCGCGACCTGGTCCGCGGCATCCACCCGGCCGTGCTCTCCGACCGCGGCCTGGACGCCGCGCTCTCGGCGCTCGCGGCCCGCAGCCCGGTTCCGGTCCGGGTCGAGACGTCCGGCCTCGAGGCGGCGGGGACGACGGCGCAGGCCGCCGCCTACTTCGTCGTCGCGGAGGCGTTGACGAACGTCGCCAAGCACGCCGGCGCGTCACGTGCCCACGTGCGGGCGGACGTCGTCGTCCCGGAGGCCTCCGACGACCCCGCGGCCGCGGGGCCGACCCTGCGCGTCGAGGTGACCGACGACGGCCGCGGCGGCGCCGGGACCGCGCCCGGGGGCGGGCTCGCGGGCCTGCGGGGGCGCGTCGCCGCCCTCGACGGCACCTTCGACCTGACCAGCCCGGCCGACGCCGGCACCCGACTGACCGTGGAGCTCCCGTGCGCATCGTGATCGCCGAGGACTCCGTCCTCCTGCTCGACGGCCTCACCCGGCTGCTGCAGGCCGAGGGGCACACCGTGGCGGGCCACCGCACCGCGGAGGAGATGGTCGCCGCCCTGACGGCCCCGGGCGCCGCCCTGCCCGACCTGCTCGTCACCGACGTGCGCATGCCGCCGTCCCACACGGACGAGGGCCTGCGGGCGGCCGTGCACCTGCGCAGCCTGCACCCGGACCTGCCGGTCCTGGTGCTCTCGCAGTACGTGGAGCAGCGCTACGCCGCCGAGCTGTTCGCGCGCGGCACCCGCGGCCTGGGCTACGTGCTCAAGGACCGGGTGGCCGACGTCGACGAGTTCCTGGACGCCGTCGAGCGCGTGGAGGGCGGCGGCACCGTCCTCGACCCCGACGTCGTCTCCCAGGTGCTCGCCCGCTCGCGCCACGACCTGGCCGACCTCACGCCCCGCGAGCGCGAGGTGCTCGCCCTCATGGCCGAGGGCCGGTCCAACGCGGCGATCGCCGACCGGCTCGTGGTCGGACCGGCCGCCGTCGAGAAGCACGTGACCAACATCCTCAGCAAGCTCGGCCTGCCGCCCGACGCCGACGCGCACCGGCGCGTCCTCGCGGTCCTGCGCTGGCTCGACCTGAACGGAGACCTGCGATGACCACCTCGACCCCCGACCTCGCACCGGCCGAGCCCGCACCGGGGGGCTCACCGCCCGCCCCGCGGGGCGGCCCGCGGGGGCGCGTGCTGCTCACCGTCGGGCTGGCGCTGGGCGGCCTGCTGGTCGCCTGGGCCGCGCTGCACCTCGTCGACTGGGGGCTGTCCTCGACGACCACCACCCGCGAGGACTACGACGCCACGGCCGCCCTGGACCTGGTGGCCGGCGGCGACGTCGAGGTCCGCGCCGACGACGCGATCACCGGGATCGAGGTGGAGGTCGTCGCCCGCGGCGGCCTCGTCTCCCCGCGGTACGCGGTCGAGCAGGTGGGCGACCGTCTGGTGCTGACCAACGAGTGCCCGGCGTGGGCCTGGTTCTCCTGGGTGTGCTCCGGCGAGCTGCACGCCGTGGTGCCGCCCGCGACGGCGGTGCAGGCCCGCACCGGCAACGGGGACGTCTGGGCGTCCGGGCTCGACGCCGACACCGAGCTGCGCTCGGCCAACGGCGAGGTGGTCGCCGGTGCCATCGGGGGAGACCTCGAGGCCCGCTCGGCGAACGGGGACCTGTCGCTCCACGAGATCGGCGGCGACGTCGACGCCCGATCCGCGAACGGCGAGGTCGAGGTCGAGCGGGTCGAGGGCCGCGTCTCGGCGGTCTCGAGCAACGGGGACGTCGAGGTCTTCGACGTCGGGGAGGGGGTCCTGGCCCGGACGAGCAACGGGTCCGTGGACGTGTCCGCGGTCGGCGGGGACGTCGTGGCCCGCTCGAGCAACGGCTCGGTCACCGTGATCGGTGACGGGGAGCCCGTGGCGCTGACGATCGGCACGTCGAACGGCAGCGAGACCGTCGAGGGGGACACGGACCCGTCCGCCACCCGCACGGTCGAGGTCCGCAGCTCGAACGGTGACGTGGCCTACCTCGGTCCGTGAGCCCGCACCGCCCGGCTCAGAGTGCCGCCGGGTGGAGGTCGTAGACCTCCCGTAGCGCGTGCCGGGCGGCGTGCCAGCCGCCCATCCCGTGCACGCCGGGCCCCGGGGGCACCGACGCCGAGCACAGGTAGACGCCGACGCCCTGCCGGTAGGGGTTGGGGTGGGCGGTCGGCCGGGCGATCATCCGCCACAGGGTGACGCGCCCGCCGGCGATGTCGCCGTCGGCCAGGTTGGCGTTGTGCTCGGCCAGCCGGGCGGCCGGGGTGCACCGGGAGGCGACGACGACGTCCCGCACGCCGGGCGCGAAGCGTTCGAGCTGGTCGAGCACGTCGTCCGTCACGTCGCGGGTCGAGCCGGCGGGCACGTGCGCGTACGTCCACAGCGGGCGCAGGCCCCCGGCCGCCCGGGAGGGGTCGACGACGGTCGGGTCGCTGACGAGGCACATCGGCCGCTCGGCGTGGTCGCCGGCCGCGACGGCTGCCTCGGCCCGGGCCATCTCGGCGCGGGTGCCGCCCACGTGCACGGTGCCCGCCCGGCCGACCTCCGGCTCGGTCCACGGCACCGGGCCGGACAGGACCAGGTCGACCTTCGCGGCGGCGTCGCCGCGTCCCAGCCGTGCCAGCCCCTGCCGCCGGGACGGTGGCAGGTCCTCGCCGAGCACGTCGAGCAGGGTGCCGGGCGAGGTGTCGAACAGGTAGGTCGCGGCGTGCGGCAGGTCGGCGCGCGACCGCACCGGGTGGTCGGTGACCACGGTGCCGCCACGGAGCTCGAGCTCCGCCTGCAGGGCTGCGGTGATCGTGCCCGACCCACCACGCGGGACGGCCCAGCCGTGGCCCACGTGGGCGAGCGTGCCGAGCAGCAGCGCCGTCCCGGCGGCGCCCATCGACGGCAGCGGTGCGATGGCGTGCGCCGCGACCCCGGTCAGGAGTGCGGCCGCCTCCTCGGTGCGGAACCGCCGACCCCACATCCCGGTGCCCTGCTCGGCCACCGCCAGGCCGAAGCGCGCGGCCGCCACCGCGCCGCCGCCGGCCGAGAGGCCGTGGGGCCAGGAGCGCTTGTCGCTCATCCCGAGCGCGACCACGGCCTGCCAGTGCTCCGTGAGCGGGCCGAGCAGCGAGCGCCACGCGGCGCCGTCGGCCCCGAGGTGCTCGACGGTGCGCCCGAGGTCGCGGTACGCGAGGCCGGCCCGCCCCCCGGACAGCGGCTGGGCGTAGGAGATCTCGGGGGTCAGCAGCTCGACGCCGTGGGCCGGCAGGTCGAACGCGCGCAGGACGGGCGAGGCCCACGCCATGGGGTGGACGGCGGAGCAGACGTCGTGCACGATCCCGTCGGCCAGGCCGAGGTCGAGCGTGCGGGACCCGCCGCCGACGGTGGGCTGCGCCTCCAGGACCGTGACGTCCAGGCCTGCGCGAGCGAGCGTGACGGCGGCCGTGAGCCCGTTCGGGCCCGACCCCACCACCACGGCGTCCAGCATCTCTGCAGCCTACGGCGGGCCCTCGAGCGCCGCGCGGACAGCGCCCGTCACCTCGGGCGCCAGCGTCCGGGCGAAGGTCGCGGTGAGGTGACCGTGGTCGAAGTACGCGGTGATGCCGCCGACCACCGGGTGGCAGATCTCGTCGCACATCAGGTGGTCCACGCTGGTCACGGAGACCAGGCCGGTGGTGTCGGCGCGTGCTGCTGCCGCGAGCGGGTCGGGCTCGAGCGCCTGCGCGGGCGGGGCGCCGCACGCGTCCGGGTCGCCGGCGTGCTGGGCGAGGCAGTCGGGGACGTTCTCGGGCATCGCGGGGGTGTCGCGCAGCACCAGCACGGGGATGCCGGCGTCCGTGAACGTCGCCAGCGTCTCGCGGTAGGCGTCCTCCGCCGCGGCGTCCTGCTGCTCCCGGGGGACGCCCGCCAGGTGCTGGTCGGTGCGGTCGGACATGATCGCCAGGTCGTAGCCGCCCGCCACGATGCTGCCGACGGCCCACCGGTTCGTGGCCCGGCACGCCTCCGAGACGCCCTCGCCCGGGAACTCGATCGGCGCGTCCACGGTGTAGCAGACGGACTGCAGGTACGTGTCGAGCTGCCAGCCGTCGGTGGCGATCGCGTCCTCCAGCGCCGGCACCCAGTGCCCGGCGTGCGAGTTGCCCACCAGGGCGAGGCGCGCCGTCGGGCCCTCGGTGCCCTCGGTGTCGCCTGTCGTCCCGGGGCCGTAGGTGCAGGTGTTCCGCGTGGTGAACGGGGCGTTGTTCCAGCAGCCGTCGGCGTACACGACGGGCTTGTCCTGCGCGGCCGCCGTCGGCCCGAGCAGCAGGCCGGGGTCCGCGCAGTCGTCGTCGCGCACCACCTCCGCACCGACGCACGGCGCTGCCTGCGCGACGGCGGTCCGCGCCTCGGCCAGGGCGTCCCGCTCCGCGGCGCTCGCGGTCACCCAGACGCCGACGGCGGCGCCTCCGACGACCACGACGCACCCCCCGAGCAGGGCGAAGGTCGCGCCGAGGCGGCGGGTGAGCGCCGGGTGGAACCGCAGACGGTCCTCGACGTGCCGCTGGGAGAACCAGGCCAGCAGCAGGGTCGCGACGAGGATCGCGAGGAGGTCGACGGTGCCGAGGTCGCGCCCGAGGGCGAACGGGACGACGACGATCAGCGGCCAGTGCCACAGGTACACCGAGTAGGACGTGTCGCCCAGCCACTGCACGGGCCGCCACCGCAGGGCACCGCCGGGCCCGCCGCGCAGGCGGTCGGCGTCCGCGAGGATGACCAGCAGCGCACCGACGGTGGGCAGCAGCGCGGTGTACCCGGGGAACGGGGTGGCGGCGTCGAAGGTCAGCACGGCGACGGCGATCATGGCCAGGCCGGCCCACGCGGCGGTCACGCGCAGCACGCCGGCCGAGCGCGGCGTGCCGGGCTCGGCGCCCACCTGTCCCGCCTGGCCCACCTGTCCCGCCTGGCCCACGTGTCCCGCCGGGACCGGCGCCCGGACGGCCCGCCGCGCCAGCACGGCCGCCAGCAGCCCGCCGAGGGCCAGCTCCCAGAACCGCGTGGTGGACACGAAGTACGCGGCGGCGGGCTCCGCCCACGTCATCCACACCGACCAGCCGAGCGAGGCGACCAGGACCGCACCGGTCAGCGCGACCGCCAGTGCCGCCGTCGTGCGCTCCGGGTCGCGGCGCCGGCGCCGCGCGCGCAGGCCGGCCCACGCGACCGCGGCGAGCAGCAGCGGCCACACGAGGTAGAACTGCTCCTCGATGGACAGCGACCAGTAGTGCTGCACGGGCGAGTGGAGCTGGTCGGCGGCCAGGTAGTCCGTCTCGGCGCTCGCCAGGGCCCAGTTCTCGACGTAGAGCGCGGAGGCGAGGACCTCTCGCCCGACCTGCACCAGCGTGGTGGTGGGCAGCCAGACCGCCGACGCGACCAGGGTGACCAGCAGCACCAGGCTGGCGGCCGGGATGAGCCGGCGCACCCGTCGGGCCCAGAAGCCGAGCAGGTCACGACCGCTGCGGATCGGGCGGCGCAGCAGGTGGCTCGTGATGAGGAACCCGGAGACCACGAAGAACACGTCCACGCCGACGTAGCCACCGGTGACGGACGCGGGCCACAGGTGGAAGCCGAGGACGGCGGCGACGGCGAGGGCGCGCAGGCCCTGGATGTCGGTCCGCGGGGAGGACGGTGCTGGCACGCGTCAGAGCATCTCACCCAGGGCGACGAGGGTTTCGCTCACGCCGGCGTCCACCTTGACCGTGGCGAGGGGGTCGCCGCGGGTCTCGCCCCGGTTGACGATGACGACCGGCTGCCCCGCCTTGGCGGCCCGGCGCACGAACCGCAGCCCGCTCATGACGGTCAGGCTCGTGCCCGCGACGAGCAGGGCGTCGGCGGACTCGACCAGCGCGTAGGCCTCGTCCACCCGGGCGCGGGGCACGTTCTCGCCGAAGTAGACGATCTCCGGCTTGAGCACCCCGCCGCAGAACTCGCAGTCCGCCGGGCGGAAGTGCGAGGTCTTGGCGATGACCGCGTCCGCGTCCGGGGCGACCTCGATGTCCGCGACCGTGGTGCCGCCGTCGAGCACGGACTCGACGAAGCCCGGGTTGAGGGCGTCGAGGCGCTCAGCCAGGTGGGCGCGGGAGATGGTGCGCCCGCACTGCAGGCAGATCACGCGGTCGTAGCGCCCGTGCAGGTCGATGACGGTGCGCGAGCCCGCGTCCTCGTGGAGCAGGTCGACGTTCTGGGTGATGACGCCGCGCACGATGCCGCGCTCCTCCAGCTCGGCCAGCACGCGGTGGCCGGCGTTGGGGTGCGTGCGGCGCACGTGCTGCCAGCCCACGTGGTTGCGGGCCCAGTAGTGCCGGCGGAACGCGTCGTCGCCCACGAACTGCTGGAACGTCATCGGGTTGCGCGGCGGGGAGTCGGGGCTGCGGTAGTCGGGGATGCCGGAGTCGGTGGAGATCCCGGCGCCGGTCAGGGCGGTGAGGGTGCGGCCCTCGAGAAGGCGGGCGGCGTCGTCCACCGTGCCGTGGTGGATCACCGCGTCCGGCGGCAGCTCCCAGCGGCGTTCCTGGTACGTGGGGGCGAGCGGACGGGCGGCGGGTTGCACTGTTCGAGCGTACGACGGACGCGGGGCGGACGGCGGGCGGACGGCTGCCCCGGAAAGTTCACCTGCGGTTGGTGTACATGCGGGGCGCGGGCTGGGATCGTCTGGACGTGCATCGAGCGTCCCGTGTGGTCACCGTCGTCCTCGCCGCCCTCTCGCTCCTCCTCGTCGGGCTGGTGCCGGCCGAGGCGGCCGCGCCCCGGGGGACCGGCACGTTCACGGACAGGGAGGTCGACCTCCAGGTCACCGTGTCGATGGCGGACGTCGTCGTGGGGCCGTCGCCGAGGGTGGCCCGGATGTGGTTCACGTTCGACCACCCACGCGAGCGCCTGTCGCTCGACGGCGACGGCACGAGCGTGGTGTCCGCCCAGGGACCTGGCTCCAGCTCGCTCGGGGCCGTCTACCTCGTCAAGACGTCGGAGCGGCGCGCCTACGCCGACTTCGTGATGTCCGCCGAGGACCGGCCCGGGACCTACGTCGCCATCGTGGAGCTGCGGACGACGGTGGACGGCCAGACCTACCAGATCGTTCGCGAGAACGCCGTGTCGTTCCAGGTGCGACGAGCCACCCAGGCGTCGGCGACGGCGAAGCGGTCGGGCGGGAAGGCCGTCGTCACCGGGCAGGTGACGCGCTGGCAGGACGTGGAGTACCGGACGGCGATCGCTCGACGACCCGTCGCGGAGGCCACGGTGCGGCTGTTGTTCGACCCGCAGGGCAAGGCCGGGGCTCGGTACGTGGCGACCGTCCGCACCGACGGCGACGGCCGGTTCCGCAAGGTCCTCCGGGACCGCGGCAAGGGGCGGTGGATCGCCTCCTACCGGGGGAGCGCGAAGCAGGCGCCGTCGTGGGCACGGCCGACGGGGGCGAAGGAACCGGCCGTCGACCACCGGTTCACGCGCAGCCGGACGACGGACGGCACCAAGGTGACGATGAAGGTCCGCACGCGGGACGTGGTCGTCAAGGGGTCGTCGACGAAGACCCGTGTCGACGTCGAGTGGTCCGCCTCCGGACCCGGTCGGCTGGATCACCGGACGACGGACGTCTGTGTGGAGAGCCGGCTCGGCAGCTACGAGGGGAGCTGCTCGGAGGTGCGCAAGGACGGTGCGAACAAGGTGTACGCACACCTGTACCTCGGGCCGGACGAACCTGCCGGGATCTACGACGTCGAGGTGTGGGCGGACCCGGAGGTCCGGACGTCGTCGGGGACGTCGCTCACCTACTTCCCGACCTGGTGGACCGGGAGCTTCCGGGTCAGCAAGGCGACGCGGACGAACGTGCGGGTGAGCGACGCGTCGGTCCGCAAGGGTGAGCGGGTCGCCGTGTCCGGCACGCTGCGCAAGCCGTCGCAGCTGGACCGGTGGAACCTGGGCGGCTGGCGCGGTGCCGCGGGGGAGAAGGTGAAGTTCTACTTCGACCCGAAGGGCTCGCGCGGCCCGGTGTTCAAGGGGACCGACACCGTGGGTGCGGACGGGCGGTTCCGGCGGTCCTTCGTGGTGAGGGCGTCGGGTACCTGGATCGTGAAGTACCCCGGGTCGCCGGTGGCGCACCTGCGGCCGTCGAAGGCCAAGGTGGCGGTCACGGCTCGCTGAAGCGCGCCTCGCGGCCGGTGGCCCCTTGACCGCGAGCCGGGAATGCGATTACCGTATGGGAAACCGGTTTCTCGCACGCTCGACGCCGAGCGATGCGCATCTCGACGAGGAGAGCCATGACACCGACAGCCACCAGGTTCCGTGCGTCGTGGGCGGTGGTCGCCGCAGCGGCCCTCACCGTCAGCTCCGCGGTCGCGGCGGTCGCCGCCGGCCCGGAGACGGCCTTCCGCGCGGACGACCTCGCCGCCGGCGAGTACACGAGCGACGTCGTCGCCGGCGACTTCACCGTCAAGGCCGCCGAGGGCAAGGACGTCGACGTCGACGGCAGCAGCCGCACCTCCGACCGCGGCGACGAGTTCACCCAGCGGCTCAAGCTCAACGGCTCCGGCACGGCCGAGCACCGGTCGCTGCAGTTCACCGCCGACGCCCCCACCGAGGTGGTCGTCCACGCGCGCTCCGGCAGCGGCAGCAGCGACCGTGCGCTCGCGCTCTTCGACGAGTCCTGGACCGTCGTCGACTCCGTGCCCGCCCTCGCCGACGACTCCGGCGTCCCCGTCGCGACCGAGGTCCTCGAGGTCCCCGCGGCCGGGACCTACTGGCTGTCCTCGCCCTCCTCGGGCGTGAACGTCTACGCCGCCCAGCTCGGCGCCGACGACGACGTGGCGCGCGCCCCGTGGGCGGACGTCGCGGCACCCGTGGTCGACGGCGTCACCGTCGACCCGGAGGACCCGGCCCTGCTGGACGTCGCCTACAGCGGCCTGGTCGGCACCGACGGCGCCGACATCGCCCACGCCCTGCTGTTCGACGGCGCGGGGCAGCTCGTCGACCGCGACTTCACCGCCGCGCAGGGGCCGTCCGGCACGATCTCGCTGACCCCGCCGGCCTCCGGCACGTACGAGGTCGAGGTGCGGCTGACCCGCTCCGGCGAGGCCGAGGCGCTCGTCTCGGAGCGGGTGTCCACCGGCGCGTTCTCGCTGCCCCTGGTCGGACCCGAGGTCACCGGCGCGCTGACCACCGCCGTCTCCGGCGGGCAGGGGACCGTCTCCGTCGAGTGGGGCGCCACCCCGGAGGCCGAGACCTACGCCGTGCAGACCAGCACCGACGGCACCACCTTCACCACCGCGGTCGACGGCGTGACCGGCACGGGCGCGGAGGTCTCCGGCCTGACGGTGGGCCAGACGTACCAGGTGCGCGTCGTCGCGCAGCGCGGCACCGACGAGGCCGCCGGGGCACCCTTCGAGGTGACCGTGGCCGACGCGGTCGAGCGCTGGCAGATCGCGGACGTCGGCTCCAACGCGGGATCCGGCGGCTCCGTGACGGACAACGGCGACGGGACCATCACCTTCGACGCGCGGGACAGCTCCACCAAGCTGGCCACCTCCGAGGACGGGTTCCAGTACTACTTCACGAAGATCGACCCGGCGACGGAGAACTTCACGCTGACCGCCACGTTCCGCGTGGACGACTCGGCGGCCAAGGACAACCAGTCCGGGTTCGGCGTCGTGGCGATCGACGACCTGGTGGCCGAGTCCTCGCCCCACCGCTACTTCAACTCGGCGGGCGCGCTGCTCACCCGGTTCGGCGACGGCACCGAGGACGTGGTGAACGGCATGCCGGGCGCCCGGTTCGTGCACGGCTACACCGGCGCCACGGACGACAACACGGCCGGCTCCCGCGACCAGAGCGACTCGGTGGTGTTCGACCCGGACTACCGGCCGGAGATCACGGGCCCGAAGTTCGGCGACGGCGACGTCTACGAGCTGACGCTGCGCAGGTCGAACACCGGGTTCCACGCCGTCTGGAACGGCGCCGGGGAGAACGGCGAGGACATCGAGGTCATCCAGTACGACCCGGAGATGCTGCTCCAGCAGGACCCCGACGCCTTCTACGTGGGCATGGCTGCCGCCCGCAAGATCCAGGTGACGGTCACCGACTGGGAGTTCACGACGATCCACCCGGACGACGACGAGCCCGCGCAGGAGCGTCCGATCGAGTACGTGCCGGCCGACCTCCAGGTCGACGTCACGTCCACGACGCCGCTGCGGGAGATCGAGGTGCCGCTGGTGTCCACGATGCACGGCGAGGGGCAGATCCTCGACGCCGACGGCGACGTGGTCGTCGACGGCGTGGACCTGGCGCCGGGCGAGCGGGAGCTCGTCACCGTGGACCTCGAGCCGGGGGAGAACACCTTCACCGCGCGGCTGCTGCCCGACGCCGACCAGCCGCAGCTCGGGGAGTACGAGCGGATCGAGTCCACCGACCCGGTCGACGTCCCGCTGACGTTCACGGTGCGCTCCTACGGTGAGCCGGGCGAGTCGATCCGGGTGGCGCCCGACGGGTCGCCCGACGGCGCGGGCACGCAGGCCGACCCGCTCGACCTCCACACCGCCGTCGGCTTCGCCCAGCCGGGGCAGCAGGTCGTGCTGGCGGACGGCACCTACACGCCGCAGCGGGCGGTCGTGGCCGAGCGCGGCCGCAACGGCACCGAGGACGCGCCGATCACGATCATGTCGGAGCCGGGCACCCGCGCGGTGCTCGACCTGTCGGCGTCGCCGGACGGCGGCCTCATGATCCGCGGCGACTGGTGGCACGTGTACGGCCTCGAGATCACCGGGTCCGCGGACAAGCAGAAGCCGATGCTCGTCGAGGGGCACCACAACGTGGTCGAGCGCGTCGAGTCGCACCACAACCGGGACACCGGCATCCAGATCTCGGGCCGGTCCACGGAGCCGCCGTCGATGTGGCCCTCGCACAACCTCGTGGTGTCCTCGGTGTCGCACAACAACGCCGACGACGGCGGCAACGACGCGGACGGGTTCGCGGCCAAGCTCACCGTCGGCGAGGGCAACGTGTTCCGCGACAACATCGCCCACCACAACATCGACGACGGCTGGGACCTGTTCGCCAAGTCCACGACCGGTCCGATCGGCACCGTGGTGGTCGAGGACTCGGTCGCGTACGACAACGGCTGGCTCGAGGCCGACCCGGCACGGACCGGCGAGGGCAACGGGTTCAAGCTCGGCGGCGAGTCCATGCCGGGCGACCACCTGCTGCGCAACGCGGTCAGCTTCGGCAACCTCGCCACGGGCGTGACGTCCAACTCGGGCCCGGACATCCGGCTCGACGGCGTCACCTCCGTCGACAACGAGCGGGGCGTCCGGCTGGAGACCAACGCGAGCTCGACGGCGTACGAGGCCACCGGGGTGCTGTCGTGGCGGTCCGCGGCGGCGGACGTGCTGGCGCTCGCCCAGGACGACACGTCGCTGCTGACGGACCCGTCGAACTACTTCGACGGCACGACGGCGGACACCTCCGACGGGCGTCCGGCCGAGGTGGGCGAGGACTGGTTCGTCACGACCGACTCCACCGCGGTGCGGCCCGAGATCGCCGCCGACGGCTCGATCGAGATGCACGGGCTGTACGAGCTGACGGACGTGGCGCCGTCGGACACCGGGGCGCGCCTCGTGGCGAACCCCGACCCCACCGAGATCGAGCTGCTCCCGGAGGTCCAGGCGACGCTGGAGAACACGGTGGCGCCTTCGATCACCGGCGACGCGGTCAAGGGTGCGCGCCTGGTCGCCGACCCGGGCGAGTGGTCCGTCCCGGCGGGGTACTCCTACCGGTGGCTGCGGGACGGCGAGCCGATCGGACGGAAGGGCGCCGAGGCGACCTACCGCGTCAAGCGGGCGGACGTGGGCCACGAGCTGACCGTCGAGGTCACGGCCGTCGCCGCGGGCGCCGACCCGGTCGTGGCGGTCTCGGAACCGGTGACGATCGAGGACAAGGGCCACGGCGGAGGGAACGACGGCGGCCACGGCGGCTGGCTCGGCGACGTCGCCGACCGCCTGCTCGACTGGCTCCGGCGCCTGCTCGGGATCGGCTGAGCCACCCGGGGTGCGGAGCGGCCGACGTCGGCCGCTCCGCACCCATAGGCGTCAGGCGGCGGCGCCCGGCGGCGGCTCGGCCCCGTCGGGCAGCTCGCCGTCGGGCAGCTCGCCGTCGGCGGGCGGCCGGCCGCCACCCATGCCACCCCTGCCACCCATGGCGCTGGCCGGGGACTCCTCGGCGGTCGCGGTGCCCACCTCCTCGCCGTCCACGGCGACGGTGTAGCTCTCGCCCGCGGTGATGCCGTCCGCGGTGAGGGTCAGCGAGGGCAGCGCGGCGGTGGTGTCGACGGACGCCACC
Organism: Isoptericola sp. S6320L; assembly: GCF_023015685.1. Lineage (NCBI taxonomy): Bacteria > Bacillati > Actinomycetota > Actinomycetes > Micrococcales > Promicromonosporaceae > Isoptericola > Isoptericola sp. S6320L. The sequence continues at coordinate 88,386 of NZ_JALKAT010000006.1, read as the reverse complement.
TGCGTGCCGTCGTCGGCCAGCACCGTGATCGTGGAACCGGCGTCGGCCGCGGCGTCGAGCGTCAGCCAGCCGCCGGTGCTGGTCACCGTGCCGTTGGCGTCCACCGCGCTCTCGCCGCCGCCGGCGGCCGACGTGGCGACGGCGATCGTGCCGCCGGAGACGTCGATGACCCCGTTGGAGTCGAGCCCGTCACCGCCGCCGGACGCGGTCAGCACGCCGCCGGTGACGGTCAGCGACGCCCCGGCCTGGACGGCCTCACCGCCCCCGCCGCCCGGACCGGCCTGCTCGGCCGACCCCTCCGTGGCCGACCCCTCCGTGGCCGACCCCTCCGCACCGGCGGCGTCGCCCCCGGTCGACTCCTCGGAGTCGGTCCCGGCCTCCTTGACGGTCGCGTTGACGGCGTCGTCGGTGGCGGTGACGTCCACCGTGCCGCCCGAGATCGCGATCACCGCTGCCTCGATGCCCTCCTCGGAGCCGGTGACGGTCAGGCTGCCGCCGGAGACCGCGACGTCGGTGAAGCCCTGGACCCCGTCCGATCCCGCGGCCACGGTCACGTCGCCGCCGAGCAGCGCGACGTACCCGGCGGTGGCGTCGGAGTCGTCGTCGGACCGGAGCCCGTCGCCACCCGCGGTCAGGTCGAGCGTGCCGCCGGTGACCACCAGGTAGTCCTTGCCGCGGACGGCGTCGTCGGCGGCGTCCACGGTGAGGTCGCCCGCGGTGATCACGAGCCCGTCCTTGCCGGTGATGCCGTCGTTCGCGTGGCCCACCACCTCCAGCGCGCCGGAGCCGGAGATCGCCAGGTCCGCGGTGGAGTAGAGCGTGGCGTTCGCCGCGTTCTCGCTGGTGGTGTCGGCGTACTCGGTGGCGTCCTCCAGCCGGTTCGTGGAGCCGTCCGCGAGGACCACGGAGACCTGGTCGGCGTCCTGCACGTCGATCGCGGCGCCGGTGGCCGAGGTGATGTCGGCGCCGTCGAGCACGAGCCGCACCACGCCGTCGGCCTCGGCGGAGACGACGACCTGCCCGGCGAGCGTCCCCGAGAGGCGGTAGGTGCCGGGCGCCGTGAGGGTGACGGTCTCGCCGTCCACCTCCACGCCGTCGGTCGCGGTGGGCGCGTCCAGGTCGACGGCGACCTCGTCACCGGTGTCCCACGCCGTGTCGGCGAGCGCGACGGTCTGCGAGGCGTCGAGGTTCTCGGCGAGCACCTCGGCCGCGGTGAGCCCGGAGCTGGAGGTGGTGACCACCTGGTCGGCGGCGGCGTTCGGGGACGCCGCGCCGTCGGAGTCGGTCGCCGCCTCGCCGGTCGGGGTGCTGCAGGCGCCGAGCGCGCCGAGGGCGAGCGCGCCGGAGGCGAGGAGGGCGAGGGAGCGGATACGGGCCGTGCGGGCCCAGCGGGGCAGGGAGCTGCGGTTCATGAGGGGTTCCTTCCGGGTGGTCAGGCGGCGAGGCGCTCGCGGCGGAGCCGGCGCCAGGGATGGTCGGGAAGCTCCGGGCGGAGAAGCGTCAGCCCGGTCGCGTACTTGGAGATGCGGTCGGGGCGGTGCCCGGCCCGCCACAGCAGACGGTCCGCCGACGACGGCGCGGTCCCCGCCTTGGTCTCGACCACGACGAGGTCGCCGACGTCGGCCACGGGGTGCGTGCCGCCGTCGGGCCGCGCAGCGAGGCTCCACGTGAGCGCGGTGTCGAGGGTGAGGCGCGCGTCCGGCAGCAGGAGGGTGGTGCGGCGGTAGCGCGAGACGAGCACGGGGACCAGGTCGGCCGACGACGGCGGTGCGGCGAGCCGGGCGGCGGCGAGCCGGTCGTCGACGAACGCGGCGTCGTCGTCGCGCAGCGTCAGCGTCACGGGGTCCGCGGGCCGGCGCTCCTTGACGGTGACGCCGCGGGCGGCACGGGTCTTGACCTCCAGGAAGGTGCCGCCGGTGTCGACGTACGTGCGGGTGCGGACCTTGAACCGCCGCCGGCGCCGCCGCGCGGCCTGGTGGAACGTCGTCAGGTCGGGGGTGTCCAGGTAGTTGGAGGCGTAGGCGAACGTGCGGCGGCCGTCGATCTCCAGCACGCGCGGGCGGTCGGCGCGCAGGCCGTCCAGGAGCGCGGTGGCCTCGGCGGGGCTGAGCACGTACTTGCGGTCCACGCGCGTCTGGAGGGCGGCGACGTCGTCGAGCTCGGCGAGGCAGACCCCGGGCCAGCTCGCCACGTGCTGCTCCACACGCAGCCCGTTCACCGGCCCGCTCACCGGCCCGCTCACCGGGCCACCGCCGGCTCGGGGACGGTGCCGGGCCGGGGGCCGACGGCGGTGCGGCCGGCCGGGGCGTCGCCGTCGGACCGGGTCCTGCGGGGGCGGCGGGGGAGCTCGTACCGGACGTCGACCAGGGTGGTGTCGTCGGCGAGGTCGAGGCGCTGGACGGTGGCGGTGTGGACCGTGCCGCCGAGGAGCTGCTCGAGGGTGGCGGTGAGCGCGTCGGGCTCGGTCACGGCCCGGTCCAGCACGACCGTCTGGCTGCGGTGACGGGACAGCAGCCGCGGGTGGTCCGCGACCGCCATGACGACCAGCACGAGGGCCGACCCGGCGATGCTCAGCCAGCCGACCGCCTCGCCGAGCCCGCCCAGGAGCCCGAGCGCCAGCGCCGCGAAGTAGTAGGCGACCTCACGCTGGGAGAGCTCGTCGGAGCGGAGCCTGATGATCGACAGCACGCCGAACAGGCCCAGGCCCAGGCCGGCGGCGACGGAGCTCGAGGCGAGGACCGCCGACACCGCGAGCACCCCCACGTTGACGCCGAGGTAGGCGACGACGAGGTCGCGGCGCCGGTGGCGGGGGAAGTAGATCGCGAACGTCAGGATCGTGACGGCGACGAGGTCGATGCCGTAGAGGAGGGCGGGTGTCATCAGGGCTCCCGGGTCGGGGACCGGTGCGGTCCGTGGGTGTGGCGGACACCCAGTGGACACCGCGATCTCCGGCCGGACCTGGGACGGGCCTGGCGTCTTGCTGGGGCGGCTGGGAGCCGGCTGGAGGCCGGGCTAGCACGCCGTCGACGACGAGACGTTCTGCTGCAGCCACTGCGCACGGGTCAGCACCGGCGCCGAGCTCACCGACAGCGTCGGTGCGTGACGCCGGGCGCTCGTGCCACGAACGGCCCTGCGAGGCGTCAGTGCAGGGCCGGCGTCGGCGCCTCGAGCACGGCGAGCACCCGGGAGGCCTCGAACGGCCGGTCGGGCGCCGACACGACCTCGCGCACCAGCCGCTGCGACAAGGCGCGCAGTGGCACGTTCGTGGTGTTGGAGTGGTGGCGCAGGACGCTGAAGGCTTCGTCGTCGTCCACCTCGAGAGCGAGCGTGACGAGCAGCTTGGCCTGCTCGATGTCTCGACGGCTGCGGGCCGCTGCTCGGATCGAGGAGTCGGCCCGTTCGGCGGCCAACCGGTCGACGCTCCCCGTCAGATCGAGCACGTAGCCGGCGAGCTTGGTCATCGCCCCGTGGGCGTCGTGCCGGGCCTCGCCGACGACCGAGACCACGCGGGGCGCACCGTGCGCGTCGACGATGCGGTGCACGGTGGAGAAGGGCTCACCGGTGCGCTGGGCGTCGTCGAACAGGCCGACCACGCGGTGCCGGTCGTCCGGGTGCTTGTGGGCCAGGACCAGTGCGGTGGTCGGTCTGACCTCGCCGGGTTCGAAGCCGTGGATGCGATACGTGTCGTCCGACCACCACCACTCCTCGGTGGCGAGCTCGACGGCGTAACGGCCGGCGGGCGTGCGATCGCCCATCGCGATGCTGTTCTCGAGCGCTTTCGTCGGTGGTCCTGCTTTCATCGATTCCTCCTGTGTAGCGGCCGGCGCCGCCGGGTCGTGCAACAGATCGCCCCCTCGGAGTTCTGGACGTTACCGAGAGCCGTGGTGCGGAGCGTCTTGAGCGGCCCCCTTTCACGAAGCCCTCACGCGACCCTGGCGAGCGCTGCGGTTCACGGGCCTCTAGCGCCCGCGACCGCGCGCCGCTAATGTGCAGGGGACCGAACAAACCCGGTTCCGGGTCGCACCCCGAGGAAGCAGCGAGGCTCCCGATGAAACAGCGCACGTCCGTCCTGACCACCCTGACCACCGCCGCCGCCGTCACCGCGCTCGCCGCCGGAGCGCTCGCCGCGCCCGCCGCCGCAGCGAAGCCGGCCCCCACGCCCGACGCCGGATCCACCCATGACGCCGACGGCGTCAACGGCTACACCACGCTCGGCTACTTCCCGGGCTGGGCGCCCGGCAGCGCCCACGACTACGAGGTCGCCGACCTCGTGCGGACCGGTGCCGCCGCCGACCTCACCCACCTCACGTACGCGTTCGGCAACGTCACCAGCGACCTCGTCTGCGACATCAGCGACGACGTCGTCCCCGCCGACGGCGTCGACCCCGGCCAGCCTGAGGGCGACCCGGAGAACGACTACCTGCGCCTCGTCGGCGCGGAGGACGCCGTCGACGGCGTGGCCGACGTCGAGGGGCAGGCGCTCGCCGGGAACTTCAACCAGCTCCGCAAGCTCAAGGAGCTGTACCCCGACCTCAAGATCATGGTCTCGCTGGGCGGGTGGACCTGGTCCGACAACTTCTCCGAGGCCGCGAAGACGGCCGAGGGCCGCGAGCGGCTGGTCGAGTCCTGCCTGGACATCTACCTCGACGGCAACCTGCCCATCTACGCCGACCAGGGCGGCGAAGGCGTGGCCGCCGGGATCTTCGACGGGTTCGACGTCGACTGGGAGTGGCCGGCCGCCACCGGAGAGCACCCGTCGCCGAACCCCGAGGTGGACCAGGAGAACTTCCTGGCCCTCATGGAGCTGTTCCGCGCCGAGCTCGACGAGCGCTCCGCCGTCGACGGCGAGGACTACCTGCTGACCGGGTTCGCGCCGGCCGGCTGGGCCCCGCGCACCAACGGAGGCTGGGTGGACCCCCGGCTCGCCGCCGTCGTCGACTTCCTCAACATCCAGGGCTACGACTACCACGGCACCTGGGTGGCGGACCGGACCGGGCACCAGGGCAACCTGCACCCGTACTCCTGGCCGGACGCGCCGGACCAGGACGCGAACTGGGGGCTCGCGGCCGACGGGCTGCTCGGCGCCTACCGGGCCGCCGGGTACCGCGACGAACAGATCGTGCTCGGCCTCGCCGCCTACGGGCAAGGCTGGGAAGGCGTGGAGGACCCGACGCCGGGCGCGCCTGCGAGCGGGGCGATCGGCGTGAAGAACTACTCCGAGCTGCGCACCGTCGGCGAGGAGTACTACGACGCCGAGGCCGTGGCCGCCTACCGGTGGGACGGCGACCAGTGGTGGAGCCTCGACACGCCGCGATCGGTGACGGCCAAGGCCGAGTGGCTCGCCGAGAACGGGTTCGGTGGCGCGTACTTCTGGGACATCGCCGGGGACTACCGCAACGAGCTCGGCGGCGCGCTCGCCGACACCTTCCGGGCTGCGGCGCCGGGACCGCTCGTGGCCGGTGACGGGGTCGCGCCCTGGTACGCCTCCGGGGTGTACACCGCCGGCGACGTGGTGTCGCACAACGGCGTCGAGTACGAGGCGAAGTGGTGGACGCGGAACCAGGAGCCGGGTGCCGATGCGAAGCGCGACCCGTGGCGTGAGGTCGGGGTGCACGGGGACAACCCCGGGGCGGCCGAGGAGTGCGCCGAGGCGTTCGATTCCTCAGCCACCTATACGTCCGGCGACGTCGTCTCGCGGGCCGGCGTGAACCACACGGCGATGTGGTGGACTCGCGGCGAGGTGCCGGGCGCGTCCGTCACCGGGGCGTGGGACGCGGGAGCGCCTTGCGCCTGAGCGCACCAACCCCCGCCGAGGGAGGGGCGCTTGCGCCGAGGTAGTGCGACGGGTGCCGAGGTAGTAACCCCGCGGGGTTCGCTTCGGCGCCCGTCGTCGTGCCCGACGGCGGCACGTAGCGTCAGCGGCGGGCTCGGTCGAGCTGGGCGTCGTCGAGGTTCCAGTCCTGTGGACGCCTGCGTGTACTGGCCCCGGAACTCGCCGCTGGGGTGCGAGTCTCGGTGCCTCGCGTGGCACTGTGTGCGCGTCCGTCAAGGCCTGGTGCGTGGTGACCGAGGTCGCAGCGCAGCGGATTTCGTGGATGCCGCCTGGTTCGGTATCCTCGGTGGGCCGGTTCGTCCGGCGAGGTAGCGTGTCCGAGCGGCCGAAGGTGCAGCACTCGAAATGCTGTGTGGTGTCAAAGCCACCGTGGGTTCAAATCCCACCGCTACCGCCACTGTGATGTCTCAGGACATCGGCAAGGCCCGGACCCACCGATGTGGGTTCGGGCCTTTGTCATGTGTCGGTGGTGGTGCCGGGTGGCTGGTAGTCGCGGCTGAGGTCGATGGTGAGCTCGCGCAGGATCTCGCCGGTGGCGGCGTTGATGATGCGCACGTCGTGGTCGTGGGCGAGCTGCGGTCCCGCATTCTCACGCTGACGGTGTGTCCGCCGCGGCATTTCCTCGCGAGTCGCCCGCTGATGCAGCGTCGTGAGGGCTACCGCGCTCTCCGCCTGATCTTCTTGTCAGAAGGTTGGATCGCATGAGCGAGAGAACGACCATGACGCCCGTGAGTGCGTGCGTCGCTGGGCTCAACGCTCCCTCGCGGCCCAGAGCAAGGGCCACGGGCTCGGGGCTGGCCCATCCGGGCATGGGGTCAACGTCAGAGCCAAAGGTTGAGGCGAGCGCGCTGAAGGGGAAGGCGGTGGAGGCCATGGCGTAGCTCGAGAGGACGATCAACGTGACGGTCGCTAACCAGACTGGCAATAGTTGTCGCGAACCCCTCGCTGCGACCCGGGAACGCCATGCGAGGACGAACACCCCCGCCGTGAGAAGCGCTACGCCCGCCGCGGGCAGCAGTGGCGGCGCTGGCGAAGTCACCGACACGACGGAGGCCCTCCAGTCGAGTGCTGCACCGGTGACGATGGTCTTGGCGTGGATGTTGAGATACCCAATCGCGATGACGTACGCCGCCGCGACGACCACGGCAAGTAGCGATCTCAGTCCGAGGCTCAGTGCCGCGGATCTCGGCTTTGAGTTCCTCACGCGAAGCGCTGTCCCCTCCGGTCGTACGCTGTAGCCGCCGAAGATACTGTTGCGTGCGCACGAGGGTCAACGCGGACGCGAGCCAGCGACCTTGATGCGCCTCGGATCCCCTACGTACTGCGTTGAGGTTCCGGCAGATCGCGTGCAATGTCGTCCAACGCAGCGCAGGATCAACTCCCGGGTAGTCCGGCGGCATCAGGCGCCGACGGCCGGTGATGGACGGTGCGGTCTGATTGCTCATCGTGGTCCTCCTACGTCGTTGTGGTGTGGCTGCTGATCTGGTCTGAGTCGTCCGGTGAGATAGTCGATAGGGTCAGGCTCATTACCGATCCAGGAGGCGAACGCATGGACGCGGCCCGTCGAACCGATGAGCTGAGCGCGCCGCCGGGGAAGCCTTCCGACCCGCCGGGACCTGGCGCTGCCAGGAACGCGATCATGGGTGCCGCCTTCCTGGCGCAGTCCGTCGTCGCGTTCTTCTTCCTGTCGGACTGGCTGGCGCAACTCGACGGGAGGCTGGTAGCTCCCGTCACGGGTCCGTTGGTGCGGAGCGCTGTGACGCTCCTGGTCTTCTTCGGGATATTCGCGATGCAGTTCGTCGTCTTGGCACTGCGCCGGTGGCACCCGGTTCGAGTGGTCACCATGGCCATGCTGGCGATGACCATCGTGTGGTCGCTGGCAACAAGGACGGCCTAGCGGGTTGCTCTACCCATGTGCCCTTGCGCCGTCTGCTGGGCGTACTCGCGAGCCGGGGCGGCTGTCGTCCCGGTCAGCGTCAGCCTTGAGCCGGTGAAATCGCATCGAACCATCAATGACGCGGGCCATGACGCACGGGTACAGGGAGTTGGCGGCAGTCCTGCGCGAGGGCATCCAGCGCGGTGACTACTCGCCGGACACGACGCTGCCCAAGCAGGCCGACCTGGCCGCGGAGTACGGGGTCAACATCAAGACGGTGCGCAACGCCGTCGCCCTGCTCGAGTCCGAAGGCCTCGTCACCCCGGTCCGACGTCGCGGGACGGTCGTGCGGTCGCGCCCACCGATGCGCCGGCTCGGCATCGAGCGGTACGCCAAGAGCAACTGGAAGTATGGCGACCGGGTCGCCTTCGCTGCCGATCGTGAGGCCAGCGGGCAGTCGTGGACGCCGACGGACCAGACCCAGACTGTCGAGCGCATTCCCGCTCCGAGCCACGTCGCGCAGGCGCTGAGCATCGAGCCCGACGCCGAGGTGTACGCCCGGGCGAGAACAGTGCGTCAGGACGGCACCCCAACCCACACGCTCACGAGCTACTACCGCGTGGAGGACGTTGACGGCACGCCTCTGGTCGACCCCACGCCGGGACCGGCCGGGCGTGGAGGCGGATTTGCCGTGCTCACGCTGCAGAGATTGGAGCCTGACCAGATCACCGAGACGCTGACGGCCCGGATGCCGAGGCCGGACGAGGCCGCGATGCTCGAACTGCCCGGCGGCGAGCCGGTCATGGTGCTGCAGCGCACCACGCGGACGAAGGAAGGCAGAGTGGTCGAGTACGCCGAGGGCGTGCACGCTGCTTCCCGGTTCGCGTGGACCTACACCTTCGACATGCCCGACTGACGAACGGACACCCCATGAGCGTGATGGACGACGCCCAGATCCTCTGGGACTACCACCAGCTGCACCACGAGCCCAAGAACACCGACATCGCCATCGGGCTCGGAAGCCACGACATCGGCGTCGCGGATCATGCCGCTGAACTGTGGCACGAGGGCCGGTTCCCTCTGATCGTCTTCACCGGGGCGAACGCGCCGACGACGATCGACGTCTTCCCCCGCGGCGAGGCGGTGCACTATGCCGAGCGCGCTCAGGAGCTCGGCGTGCCGGCCGACGCGATCCTGACCGAGACGCGAGCCACCAACACTGGCGAGAACTTCATCTTCACCCACGAGCTGCTCGACGACCTCGGGGTCCATCCCGCGTCCGCCACAATCATCAGCAGGCCGTACCAGCAGCGCCGCGCCTACGCGAGTGCCAGCAAGCTCTGGCCCGAACTCGATGTGGTCTGTTCCGCGCGTACACAAGAGTTCAGCGACTACGTGGACTCGATCGGTGACATCGAACGCGTGCTCAACATGCTCGTCGGCGACACGCAACGAATCTGGATCTACTCCGAAAGGGGCTTTGCGGTACGACAGCCAATCGGGGACGACGTAGTTGAAGCCTACCAACGGCTCGTAGACGACGGGTTCACAGCTCGCCTTGTACGGGGCGGCTGAGAGAATCGCGGCAGAAGCCCTCAAATCAGCAGGAAGTTCGGCGGCGACAGCGGGCGCAATCAGCCCGATGCCCGTATCGTACTGCCCAGAGTCGAACAGCTCTCATGCGGTCGCAGTCCGCTCGCCTCGCATAGAGTTGCAGCATACAACGCTGAGGAGCGCTCGTGGCCATTGATCCCGATCTTGTTGACATCGCCCTGAGTAGAATTGCAGGAACACAGTTCGAGAAATTTTCGAACATGTTCTTCCCGGCGATAATTGGTGCGCAGTTCTCGCCGCTCGGAGGTATGCATGATGGTGGCGCGGATGCCTTCGGAGGCGACACTGTATACGAGCGCAATGGGCGAGCTGGAGTGTTTTACCAAGCCAGTGTCCAGGTTGATTCCAAAGCAAAAATCAAATCTACTCTCAAGCGCCTTCGAGAGTTCGGCCGCGAGCCCAGATCTCTTACATATCTAACCTCGCGAACTGTCCCAACGATCGACGTCTTGGAAGACGACCTTGGAGAAGAACTAGGCGTGGTCGTGCGGATCAAGGATGCGGGGTACATACGGGCGCATGTCAACTACAGTTCGACGACCGTCGCGGCATTCGAGAAATTCCTACGTCCTGAGACATCATTCCTTGCATCGATAGGCTCCGCTCCGCTCATTGCAGAGTCGCGGCATGTCCAGAGTCCCGCCGTGTTCGTATACCTTAGGCAGGCAGTGGACAAGCTCGACGGCGACCTTTCGCTCACCAACTCTGTGACGGATGGGCTTGCGCTGTGGGCCCTTGAAGGCACCGACCCCGACGAGGGCAAGTTCATGTCCTCCACAGATGTCATGAATAAGATCAACGAAACCGTACCTTCTGCGGATACGTTGATTCGAGGTCGCGTCCACAAGCGCCTAGTCGCGATGTCGAAGAAGAACTACCCGGGCGGGCGACAAGTAAACTGGCACAAGAACGACGACGTGTTTGTTATACCTTACTCGACGCGCCAACAGATTGCGTCTCAGAACGAAGCCGATGAAGCGCTCCGGATTCGCATACTACGCGGCCTCAAAGAGCGGGCTAGGGCGGAGTTTCCGGATCTTTCCGAGGGTCAATCGATGCGCGTGGCTGAGGTGTCGTTGCGCGCGATTCAGTTCGCGTTTGAGCAGGAAGGCTTGGAGTTTTCTCACTTTCTCTCGCGAGAAGATGCGGTGGAGTTTCCGCAGATCGGAGACGCGGTCCGTTCTGCGGTCGAGGAAATGTCGGTAAGCGGCCCCGGATCTATGGAAGTTGCCGCCCAGTGTCTCGCGGTAACGCGCGCTTGCTTGTATCACAGCAGTGAAGACGAACTTGAGTACCTAGGGCGGTTGGCACGGACCTACTCTCTCCTATTCACATTGAGCAATGAGCCGCGGTTGGTCGAGTACTTCGAGCAGATGGCGGCAGATTTCTATCTGTATGTGGGCAGCGACCTACTTGTACGGGCGCTGAGTGAAAGATATCTACCGGAATCATCGCAACTCGTCAGGAACGTGCTCTTTATGGCGGCCCGAGGTGGCGTGCGGCTGATTCTTGCAGAACCAGTGCTAGAAGAAGTTATAAACAACCTCCGCGCATCGGACCGCGAGTTCCAGAATCACATCGAATCGGTGGAGCACCGTCTTACCCACGACATGATGCGGGAGGTTCCGAAGATCCTTGTCCGCGCGTACCTTTACAACCGAGACGAGCCTCACGGTCCGACCAATTGGCCTGGCTTTGTTCAGCAGTTTTGCAGTTTCGACGATCTCCACAGCCCGGCTGCTGTTTCGCAGTTGCGAAACTACCTTCAAGCTACCTTCTCGATGGAGTATCGGAAGCGCGTCGAGTTGGAAGACCTTAGCGACGATAAGGATGTCGCGAACTTGACTAGTAAGTTGCTCTTGACGAAGTCAAGTAGCGAACTTGCTGGGAACGATGCGCTTCTCGCGAGCGCTGTATACGGGCGTCGTACGAAGCGTCGAGAAACAGCGGAGGCGTCAGAGTTTGGCTATCGCACTTGGTGGTTTACCAATGAGACCCAGATTCTGAGACATTCACGAGAGTTGGAGAATAAGTACGATTGTGCACGGTACATGATGCGCCCGGACTTCCTGCTCAACTTCTTTGCTTTTGCTCCCAATGCCATTGACGTTCGGCGTTCGTTCGCGAACATCTTTCCCTCTACTCTAGGCGTGCAGATGTCTCGGCGGATGGATCCAACGGCGTTCCATAAACTGATGGCGCAAGTAAAAGAGGCGGAGTCTTTCGAGGACGGACGGCGCCAGGCTGTGATGGCGGAGTGTGCGGATCGGCTCAAGTCGGACTTCGAACGGCGATACCAGATTGAGCTCTGACCGGAGCCCGAGGGCCTGGGTGTCGCGTTGTCACCCCGGCGGGATCCGCACCATTCAAAGACGCTATGGCGTGAGAACTTTCCTTACTGACTCAAGGCCCGGCTCCGCCGTGCTGGCCGGCACGCCGGGCGGGGGCCCGCGCTTCGCTCGCTCCGCTCGCTGCGCGCACCCCACCCGACATCCCGTCCCGAGATGACGAAGGGCGGCCCCGGAGTCAGTTCCGGGGCCGCCCTCTGTTGCACGCTCGGACTGGTCGCTCAGTGCGACGTCAGCTCCGTCTTGCCACGTTGCGAAGTGTCTCCTCGGACCGCAGCGATCAACGCCGCTAGTTCCGGGACTACGCGAGGCTCGGCATCCAGCGCGGCGTCGACCTGGTCGAGCTCTCGCGGCGTCAAATGGATGACGCGGTCACGGAGCAATACCTCACGGGCGTGCTCCATCGCCGCGCCAAGAACGAACGCGGAAAGGTCCTGCTGCTGTGCTGCGGCTGCCTCGCGGATCGTTGCGAGGGCTTCCGGCGAAACACGCATGTTGAGGCGTTCGGACCGCACGTTTGCGGTAGGCATGACTACTCCCTGCACGAGGTGGTCTGCGGTGGGTCGCTGTGCCACCGACGTACGTCCACTGTACGCACGTGGTGCGTACGGCTCAACCTGGTTCTGCTGAAGCGAAGGTCGCGTGGAGCTCCTTCGTCGTGAGGAACAGGCTGAGCTCGTGGTCGAGGAACCGGCGGAAGCCGTGCTTGAGGTAGAAGCAGGCGGCGTCCTCGTGGAGCGCGTGCACGACGATGATCTCGAAGCCGATGTTGTCGGCCGCTGCCAGCAACCGTTGGAGGGCGTCGAAGCAGCAGCTTCCTGACACCCTGACCCTTGTAGTCGTTGTCGACAGCGAGCCGCGCAAGGAGCATCGCCGGCACGGGATAGCGGCGTCTGCGTCCCATCGCTGACTCACCATCGGCCGCTGACAGCTCGAACGTGCGCATCGAGAAGTAACCAGCGACGCGCTGCGCCTCCTCGTCGAGCAGCAAGGTGGTGCGGACGTTGTCCTTCTTCTCGCTCTGGCTGGCGTAGCGGGCGAGCCATTCGTTGAGCTCCGGCTCTCCGCAGTCGAACGGATAGAGCTTGATGGCCGCCGAGGTGAACGGCCGCGCGATGAGCATCGTCGTTGGTGCCTTTCTGATCGCCAGGACTTGAGCGGTCGCCACCCTACGGCGGGGTGGCGACAGGGGTGCGTGCAGGCGGGAGCCGCCGTCGTCGGGTAGCGCTGCTCTCTCGCGTTCCGGCCCCGCACCGACAGCCGAGCATCCGGCCGGCTCCGGCCCGCGTCAAGGGCGCCTGCGGCGTCGCTGCGCGATGACCTGCGGCCACCCTTGACCCGGACCTCCGCCGACCTCCAGTGCTCCGCTATCGGCACGGCGCCTCCGAGTGTCCCCCCGCCGAACGCCTTGGTCGCGTAGTCGGGACGCCCGACGGCCCTGGATGGGCCCCTTGTATGGTCCCGACGTGATCACTGCTCAGGAGCGCTTCCGCGTCGTCGTTCGCGATCGGCTCGCACCTGCGTTGCGCTCGATGGGGCTGCGCGGGTCGGGCCAGATCTACACGCTTCCGTCCGAGACTTGCTGGGCGCAGCTCGGCATCCAGCGCAGCGCGTTCAGTGACCGCGAGAAGATCATGTTCACGGTCAACTTGAGTGTCGTCAGTCGAGCAGTATGGGTGCGGACCGTTGAGGAGCGTCCGAATCTTGGCGCAAAGCCGACGCCGAACACCGCCTCTCTGTACCCCGGGCGCTTCCGGGAGCGAATCCGCCGCACAGCTGGTGGAGGTGGCTACTGGTGGAACCTCTCTGCGGATGGTCACGACGAGGATGCGACGTGCAGCGACTTCTTGGAGACGATCGAGATGTTTGGCGTACCCACGCTGCGCCGCGAGGTCCGCTCCGGTAGTTGAGGAGATCACGGCGCCAGCCCGACGGAGGTCACCAGATTCCCTCCGGTTTGCGGTGGAGATCCGGCCCATCACGTGCAATACCGTCCGACCAGCCCCGGCATGAACCTGCAGGTCAGGCGGGGTTTCGTGGTCGTGAGGGCTACCGCATCCGAAGACGCCAGCAAAGCCCACCGCTGCCGCCATTGTGATGTCTCAGGACATCGGCAAGGCCCGGACCCGCGAATGTGGGTTCGGGCCTTTGTCATGTGTCGGTGGTGGTGCCGCGTGGCTGGTAGTCGCGGGTGAGGTCGATGGTGAGCTCGCGCAGGGTCTCGCCGGTGGCGGCGTTGATGATGCGCACGTCGTGGTCGTGGACGAGCAGCCAAGCCGCCGGAAGGTCCGACGTCGGGCGAATCGCTGTCCCGTCTGCCGAGCGCTTCGCAGTTCACGGGATTGAATGCGCGGCGAGCTGTTCCATGACGCCCCCCGAGCAATCGGCCTCGCCCGCAGGTAGCACGGCGTTCGCGCCCGGGTACGTCGCGCGATAGCCAAGCGGGCCGACCGTATAGGTGACGACGCTGTACGGAAAGGAGCCGCCGGTGCGGTCCACATCCAGAACGTATGCGAGGTGGACGACGGCGCCGGGCTGCAGCGTGATTCCGTCTGGGCCGATGACAGAGGTGTCGGCCCAGGCAGGATGGGCCGGATCGTAGGCCTGGCCATAGACGATCTCCGATGACACCGGAACTGCGCGCACCTCGTGGATCCGGACTCCGTGCGAGGCGCCCAACTGGACGCCACGTACATGGACCGTGTGACCGGTCCGGTTCGCCAGCACGGGGGCGTCGACCACCTGAAGCGGTCCTTGCCAAGGCATGCAACCCACACCGGATGGTGTCCGTGCGCCGTCCCCCGCAACCACTGAGGAACCGATCGCCCGGTATCCCATCCATCCAGCGGCTACACAGAGGAGTGCCATGGCCACGGAGGCGGTGACTAGCAGGCGGCGCCGTGGGAGCCAGCGTGACCGTCTTATCGTGCTCGTCATGCCGCTGACCTCCTGATGGGTTGCGGAATCATACTGACGAGGCGGCCGGAGTGAGCCTCATTGTGGAAGCGACACGCGGTGGAGGAATCCTGGCACCTCCCGGCTCCCGGCACGGCTGTCTCGTTCGGCGTACTCCGTACCCCGAACACGCCGTCGTCGGACTTTCCAGCAGGTCAGCTCAGACGCTTCGTCAGGTGCACGGTGACGACGTCGCCCACGTCCTTGCCGAGCCTCTTGCGCAGCTTCGCGTTGAGAGACAGCATCAGCTCGCCGCGTCCGGTCGGCATGAGCCCGACGTTCTCGACCGGGACGTCGTCGACGGTGGCGTCGACCCGCACCGAGCGTCCCGTCCCCAGCAGCTCGGCGGCACCGGTGAGCTCGACGCAGGGCCAGGTCTCGCCCTTCACGTCGACGCCGATCGGCGCGGTGAACTCGTGGTCGAGTGTGGTGCTCGTGTCTGTCACGGGAGTCCTCCGGGTTGGTCGACAGGTGTCCATCCTTAGACCGCCGCGCCCCACTGATCTCATCGGTCGCCACCCGCTCTCACGGTCGAGCATCGACGCCGTCCGGCAGCGGCACCTCGGGCGGGTGGCCGACGACGACGCGGACGACTCCGACGTGCGGGCGTGCCGCCGTCCGCTCCGTGGTCATCGCGTGGCGGCGACGGTCACGAGGACGAACGCGGTGATGATCAGGGCCAGGCGCACCAGGTGCAGGCGGTCCCATCGGCTTCGCTGGTCGCGCCAGTCGGCCGGAGCGGTCTCGGGAGTCCATGCCTTCGACCGGTTGTTGATCGGGACGAGCAGCGCAACGGACATGACCACGCTGACGAGCAGCAGGGCGACCGCCGCCCAGGCGGGCCCCGCGGTGGTGGGCTCTGTCAGCGCCGTGCCGGCGACCAGGAGGACCGAGCCGATGTACCAGAACGGCATGACGCGTCCGAGCATGCGTGCCCCGTCGGAGCGTGCTGCGATCCCGGCGTCCCGGGGCAGCCGGTCGAAGATCGGGTTCATGACGAACGCGACCGACAGCTCCACCCCCACCATCAGTCCGATGACAACCACGGCGATGATCGACAACGACTCCATGATGCGCTCCATTCTCGGCTAGCACCGCTACATCTAGCGGTGCTAGTGAACGTAGCAGCGATTGTCTAGCAGTGCTAGAGTCTGGTGCATGACGACTCCCGCCGCAGCACGCCGAGCCCGTCAGCTCGAGGAACGGCGGTCGCAGATCGTCGGTGCGGCCCGCACCCTCGCTGAGACAGAGGGGTGGGACGCCGTGACGACTCGTCGGCTCGCCGACGCGATCGAGTACAGCCAGCCGGTGCTCTACGGGCACTTTCCGCAGGGCCGGACGGAGATCGTCACCGCCGTCGCGCTGGAAGGTTTCGAGGAGCTGGCGTCCGCGCTCGCGCCGTCGGCGGACGTCCCCGCAGCGAGCGACGCCGAGCGCGTCCGGGCGCTCGTGACCGCTTATCTCGACTTCGCCGAGCGCCACCCGGCGACCTACGACGCGATGTTCCTGCTGCCCGTCCTCGTCCCGTTCGCCTCGGACGAGACGCCGGCGATCGTGCGAGCCGGGTTCGAGGCGATCGCGGACACGTTGCGCCGACTCGACGACCCGCCCGCCGACGTCCCCACGACGGCGGAGGTGTTCTGGGGCGCCGTCCACGGCATCGTCGCCCTCCGGCGCGCAGGACGCTTCCCGGCCGCGCACCAGGAGGAGCGGGTCGAGACGCTCGTGCGCCTCGTCGTCCGCTGACCCGGCCCGATCGCTGAGCGCCCGATCAGCGGATCGGCTGACTCCTCGCGTCCGCGTCCCGCCGTCGTTCCTTCACCAGAAGGACGACGGCCACGACGACGCCCGCGATCCCGAGGAACGGAGCGGCGAGTCCGGCGTAGGGGAGGCTCGACGAGAACGTCGAGAAGTCCCACAGGCCGTGAAGGAGCATGGCGGGGACCAGCGACCCCGTCGAGCGGAACGCCAGGTAGTACACGGATCCGAGTCCGAACTGGATGACGACCTGGAGGAACGCGAGCGATCCGATGCCGAAGAAGAAGTTCGGCAGGTGCAGCAGCGAGAACAGGGCGGTGGAGAGGAACCAGACGCCCAACTCGCCGAACCGGCTGCGCAGCGCGACGAAGAGCTGACCGCGCGCGACGACCTCCTCGTTGAACCCCACCAGGATGCTGCCGATCACGAGGAGGATCCACATCGTCATCGTCACCCTGGAGAACTCACCGAACACCAGGTTGAGGACCGCGACGACGGCCATGATCACCGGGACGACGACGCCACTTCTCGGGAGCCGCTTCGTGTCGCGCAGAGACGGCCGCCACCACCCGAGGACCGAGAGGCCGACCAGGATCACCACGAGGCCACCGCCGAGGGGTGCCACGTACCAACGCAGCAGCGTCTCTTCGCTCTCCCCGACGCGGGCGTAGTCGATGCCGTTGACGATCCAGATGGCGTAGAAGACCGCCAGGTAGGCCACGAAGAGACCGAGGCCCAGCCAGACCCGAGGTCGGACGCGCAGGGCCGTCGTGCTGGACGTTGTGTACATGACGGCAGGAGAAACCATGTGGTCCGGACACGGTCAAGCGCGCCGGCAGCAGCCGTCAGGCGATGAGCGACTGCCCGCCGTCGACGAACACCTCGGTGCCGGTCACATGGCTCGCCGCGTCCGAGACCAGGTAGGCGATGGCGTCGGCGACCTGCGCGGCCTCACCGGACTCCTCCCCGGTCAGCGGGATCTGACCCTCCGGGTACTCTGCCTCGACACCGAGGTCGTCGGTGTGGCGCTGCTCGGTGTTGTCGTCGATCTCGGTGTCGATCGCGCCCGGGCACACGGAGTTGACCCGCACGCCGCGCGGACCCAGCTCGACGGCCGCCATACGCGCGAACGCGACCTGGCCCGCCTTGCTCGTCGCGTAGGCCGACGCGCCGGAGTTGCTGAACGTGCGCGTCCCGTTGATCGACGAGACGACGACGACGGCGCCGCCCTGCCGCACGAGCAGGGGCACCGCGTACCGCACCGTGTGGAACGTCCCGGTGAGGTTCGTGTCGATCGTGCTCGCCCAGTCCTCGGGCTCGAGCTCCTCGAGCGGGGCCCAGACGCCGTTGACGCCGGCGTTCGCGACGACGACGTCGAGCCGGCCGAGCTCCTGCTCGACCCGGTCGAGCACGTCGCGCACCATGGCGGCGTCCTCGACGTTCGCCGCCACCGGCAACGCCGTGCCGCCGTCGCGCCGGATCTCCGCCGCGACGTCGTCCGCGCTCTCCTGCCGGTGCCCGAGCGGCACCACCGTGGCGCCCTCGCGTGCCAGGCGTACCGCCGTGGCACGTCCGATGCCCGATCCTGCGCCGGTGACCAGCGCGACCTTGCCTTCCAGCGTCATCCTGCACCCCTCCGTGGTCGACCGGATCGACGCTATCCACGGCCGCGGCACCTCGCGCGCCGGGCCGCCCCGATGACTCCGGCACCCGAGCCGGGTCTACCCCTCGACCGAACGTTCGTGCGACGAAGCAGGAGAAGCACCATGGCCAAGCTGATCGCGGGGGCGACCGTGTCGCTGGACGGGTTCGTCGAGGACGCCGACGGCAGCTCCGCGGCGTTGTACGCGGACTTCGACGAGCTGACGGCGAGCGGGTACATGCAGGCGGTGCAGGACGAGACCGGTGCGGTCATCATGGGCCGGCGCACGTTCGACATGGCTGAGGACCCCGACGACTACGCCGACAACTACGAGTTCCAGGTGCCGATGTTCGTCGTCACGCACGAACCGCCGCCGGTCACGCCGCGGAGCAACGGGCGGTTGTCGGTCACGTTCGTCACGGACGGCGTCGAGTCCGCCGCGCAGCAAGCGCTCGAGGCCGCCGGGGACCGCAACGTGACGTTCATCGGCGGCGCCGACGTCTTCGGCCAGCTCCTGGCGGCGGGGCTCGTCGACGAGCTGTCCGTCGACGTCATGCCGGTGCTCCTCGGCGACGGCGTGCGCCTGTTCGCGGGTGGACCGACGGCGACCCTGGAGAAGGTGAGCGTCGAGCAGATCGGCGTCCGCACTGCCCTGCGCTATCGCGTCGTGCGCTGACGGTCAGCCGGTGGGACAGTCGCGGAGCGCGGTGCCGGGGAACGTCGGCACGGCGCGTGCCTCGGCCTCCTCGGGCGTCAGCGCCAGGCCGTTGCGCTCGATGTCCTCGATGAGCCAGTCCATCTCGGCGATCTCCCGGTTCTGCGCCTCGATGATCTCGACCGCGAGCTGGCACACCCGGACGTCGGAGATCTGCGCGCGCTCGGACCGCGTGATGGCCAGGGAGTGGTGGGGGATCATCGCGCTCATGAACGCCGTGTCGTCGACCGTCACCTGACTCCGGTCCAGGGCCGCGCCACCGAACAGGAGCACCAGGCTCGCGACGACGATCGCCACGTTCGCCTTGGTGTTCTTGTACATGTTCAGCATCCAGGCGAGCATGATCAGGCCCATGGTGCCGCCCATGGTGATCGCCATGAAGACCCGGCTCTGGCTGAAGCGGACGTGGCTCCACTCCCAGGACCCGACGAACATCACCCAGTACATGACGACCATGGCCGTCAGGATCATCGCGGCGAACCGCAAGTACATGCCCTTCATCTGGTGGGCGCCGGAGCCGCCGTGGTGCTGGTCGTCCGAGCGCTGGGCCTCGGCGTGCTGAGCGCCGTCGTCGTGCTGCTTCTCCGTCGACATGGCCTCGTCCCTTCCGTCGGCACAGGATTCGGGGTATGTCTCGGACGCTACAAGCGGGCCCGGGAGCTCGCACCGGAGCTCACGACGGCGTCATGCCAGCCACGCGAGCATCCCGCCCCGCGACCAGCAGCGGGCCCATCGTGCCGGTCAGCCCGTCGTCCGCGGGCGCAGCGCCACGACCCGGCGGACGAGGATGGCCACGGCGGCGAGGTTGAGGAGGCTGGCGGTGAGAGTGAAGGCCCACATCCCGTCCAGCAGGTGCGTGACGAGGCCCATGGTCCCGGCCAGCGACAGGCACAGGGTGAGGAGGCCGAGGCCGACCACGCGCCACCGGTGCGGATGGCCGACGAGCAGCACGAGCCCCGCGACGATCAGGAGCGCGGCCGCCGTCGCGCCGGGCCCTCCACCCCACAGGAAGCTGAGCAGCGACAGGGCCAGGATGGCCACGTCCAGCACGATGGTGAGCCAGAACAGCGGTCCACGACGGAAGGAGCGCGCGAGGAAAGCGCCGGTCAACGCCGCCAGGGTCGGAGTGAACAGGATGAACGGGAGGGGCCACGAGCTTCTCTCCAGATCGACCCACGGGTAGACGGCCCAGAGCATCG
This sequence comes from Isoptericola sp. S6320L, assembly GCF_023015685.1. NCBI lineage: Bacteria > Bacillati > Actinomycetota > Actinomycetes > Micrococcales > Promicromonosporaceae > Isoptericola > Isoptericola sp. S6320L. Next base: position 68,446 of record NZ_JALKAT010000006.1, on the reverse strand, counting down.
GCACCACCACGCCGACGCCCAAGCCGACCGCCGCCGCCACGAGGACGCTGCGCTCGGCCCTGCGGGCCTCGTCCGTCAACGGGGCGTCGACGCCCTGCACCCCGTCCTTGACCGCCCGCTCCGTCGCCATCTGCCACACCCTAGGGGTGCACCACCGTCATCACGGCGTCCTCGGCGGGATCCGCGCGGACCGCCGCCTCGCCCTCGACAGCATCCGGCGGGACGGTCACGGTGACCGTCCACGCCCCGGAGGCGTCGGCGTCGACGGTCGCCAGATCGACGGTCGCCGCACCGGGCTGGACCCAACGCACCGTGATGCCGCTCGACGTGGTCACGTCCTCCGTCGGCAGGATCGCGCCGCTCTCCACGGTCGAGGCGTCGGCGCACCCACCCGTGAAGCCGCCGCCCGACACGGTCAGCTCGTCCCCGGGCTGGACAGACGAGACCGACACCTCCACGACGGGCGCGGCACAGGCAGCGTCCGAGGAGCTGGCCGACTCCGGCGCGCACGCCGTCGTCGAGAGGAAGGCTGCCAGGGCGACGAGCGCACCGCCCCGTGCGGGCCTCGCGAGCCGAGCTTCGTGTGCGCGCATGGCATCTCCCGTCATCGGGGCTCTGCGGGGCAGCCCTATCAGGAAGAGTAGAGGTCCTCGAGAGTGACCAGGTGCACGTCGTCGTGGTCGGCGGCTTCGGCGACCAGACTGTCGTCGAACCCGGCCCTGCTGAACAGGGCGAGGTGGGCTCGCCGCACATCACGGCCGGAGCTGTGGAGCACGTCGCGGATGTGTTGGAGCCGACGCAGGTCGGCGCGTGTGCGCCGCTTGGTTGTCGACTTCGCCTCGCCCAGCATGACGATCGGCGCTCTGTCGTCGTGACGCCGTCGCCCGCGCGGGAGCGCGACGACGTCCAGCTCGTGCTGCGAGCGCCCCTTGCTGTCGTTGACGACGGCCGGGCCGACCTCGCCGACGGGTGTTCCCCACCGGTCGCCGGAGAACCGTGCGGTCCAGACGCGGGCGAGGTGCTCGAAGTGCGGGCCGAGCACCTGCGCGGAGTAGCTGGCGTCCGCCGCGTGCCAGGCGGCCGCCACGTCGCGCTCCTCGAGGAGCGCTCGGTACGGGTCGATGACGACCTGGGCGAACCGGATGACAGGGTCGGCCAGGTAGTAGAGCGGGCGCCTGCGGGTGAGCACGTCGTCGAGGCGGAGCAGGAAGCCCGCGGCTTCCAGGATGCCGAGCGGGTGCTTCAGCGTGTTGTACTCGCGCCCGATCGCTGATCCGATGGCGGTGGGCGAGCGGTGCCCGTCGGCGACGGCCTGGAGGACGCTGTGGTAGACGGCCTTGTCGAGGTTGCGTGGGTCCTCGCGCAGCAGGAACGACTTCTCGTTGAAGAGCGCAGCCGCCGGGCTGAGCACTTGGCTGCCGAGCCACGCCTGCAGCCCGTCCACCGTGGCCGGCGGCGGCGCGGTGACGAGCTGCTTGTAACCGGGGGTGCCGCCGAGGATCGCGTCGACGTGAAAGGCGACAGCGGGATCGTCGATGCCCCAGTACTGGCGCGACTGGCGGTAGTCGAACGGCGGCATCGTGAGCTCGAGCTGGGCGCGCCCGCGGAGCGGCTTGCTGCCCGTGAGCAGGTCTCGCATGACCGACAGCGAAGACCCGCAGAGGATCACGACGGTCGGTGGGACGTCAGGGTCGCTCTGCGCCTCGTCGTACAGCAGCTGCAGCACGGACGGGATCTCCGGAGAGTGAGCGAGCAGGTACGGCAGCTCGTCGATGACCAACAGGCGTGTTCCGCCGCGGCGGCGTGTGGTGCGCGCTCCACGCCGCATCCCCAGTGCGACGCGGAGCGCGGCCTCCCAGTTATCGAACCGCAGCGAGTCCGGATCGAGATCGAGGTGGTCGGCGACGTCGAGTGCGAACTGGTCCAGGGCGGGGCGCCGCTCGAGCTCGCGGGCCTGGTGGTAGAGGCCGTCGACGGCGTGGGCGACGCGGCGCAGCACGTAGCTCTTCCCATGCCGTCGTCGCCCCGTGACGATGCCGATCCTCAGCCCGGAGGTGTCTGCCCTGGCGAGGTTCGTCAGATCGCTCCACTCGACAGTTCTGTCGAACAGATCGGCAGGGCGGGGGATGGTCGGCACGGTCGAGGCCCTCCGTCAGAACAATAGTAACGACGTTTACGGTAATGCCATTTACTGTTGTTGGGAAGGTGCTGCCCCGCAGCGACCTCTCGGGCTACGTGGCCCGCGCCAGCGACTCGGTGTCGACCTGCGACAGCTCCAGGTCGAGCCGCCCGACGCCGTCGCCCCGCAGGTCGTCGACGACGGCGCGCACCAAGCCGGGCAGGAAGTCGCGGCCGCGGCGCAGCGCCCAGGGCACGCCGGCGAACGCGAGCCAGGCAGCGCGCTCCCACGCAAGCGGCGGGGGCGGCGGAGCGGGCAGCCGCGACAGCTCGGGCAGCGCGACGTGCAGGGCGCGGCCGGCCGTCACCGCGAGGTACCGGTGGCCCAGGGGAGAGGGATGCACGCGGTCGACGTACCAGGCGCCGAGCCCGGCGGGCCGGATGGCCTCGGCGACGTCGAACACCACCACGCCCGGCGCGCACCCCGATCCGTCCGCGTGCCGTGCCGCCACGGCGCGCACGGCGGCGTTGACCGCGTCGATCCGCGCCCGCATCACGGACCTGACTCGGCCGCCGCACAGCTCGAACAGCCCGATGGGCGGCAGGGTCGCGAGGACGACGGCGGCGCCCCGGCCGCGCAGCGCCCCGACGCAGGTGGTCAGCCGGCGGGCGACGTCGGCGGGGGAGAAGTCGCTCCGCAGCGCGTCGTTGCCCCCGATGACGAGCGTGGCGAGGTCCGCCCCGGAGGCGAGGGCGAGGTCGAGCTGCTCGGTGACGACGGTCTGCGTCCGCGCGCCGTTGCGGGCCAGGTTCTCGAACCGCGCCGTGTCGGCGAGCAGGGCGAGGTGTGCCGCCCAGCCGGGCCCGTGTGCGGCGTCGGGCCCGACGGCGTCCCCGACGCCCGCGGTGATGGAGTCACCGAGCGCGACGACGGTCGGCCCGCTCATCGGGCACCCGCGGGCACCGAGCCGATGCCGTGGAGCGCCAGCATCGCCGCGCCCGTCGCCGACCAGGGGAACAGCTCGGCCCGGGCGCGCGCCGCCGCCCGCCGCGCGCCGGGGTCCCGGGAGAGCACCTCGCGCACGGCCACGGCCAGCGCCTCGGGTTCGGGATCGGCGCTCGCCCCGGCCGGGCCGATCACCTCGGGCAGTGCGCTGGTCGCCGAGCACACCACCGGCGTCCCGGAGGCCAGCGCCTCGAGCGCGGCCAGCCCGAACGTCTCGATCGGCCCGGGGGCGACGACGACGTCGGCGCTCGCGAGCAGCGCGGCCACCTGGGCGCGGTCGGGCACGAACCCGAGGAACCGGTGCCGGATGCCGAGCTGCTCGGCCCGTGCCCGCAGCTCCGTGAACCGCGGCCCGCTGCCCGCCACGACGAGCCGCACCGGCACGCCGTCGGCCACGAGCCTGCCGACCGCCTCGACGGCCAGGTCCACCCGTTTCTCGCGCGACAGCCGGCTCATCACCAGCACGACCGCCTCGCCCCGGGCGGCGGTGCGCCGCCGCAGGTCCGCGTCGAACCGGTCGGGCGTGAACCGCTCGAGGTCGACACCCAGGGCGACCCGGTGCAGCGGAGGCAGCGCGAGCCCGGGCCGCCGCCCGGCCAGGCGCTCCACCTCCCCGGCAGCGAACGCGGTGGTGGCGACGAGCCGGTCGAACCGGCCGAGGGTCGCGAGGTTCCAGCGGTCGGCGACGACGGGCGCGAGCCGCCGGCCGACGGGCCCGGGCCGCGCGCCGCTGCCCGCGCCGGGCCAGAACGCGGAGAGTACGCCGTCCAGGCGCTCGTGCAGCATCAGCAGCGACGGCACCTCGGCCTCGCGCGCCCACAGGCCGACGCCGGTGAGGGTGGCGCGGTCGGAGACCTCGACCCGGTCCGGCGCCAGGGCGTCCAGCACGGACCGCACGGTGCCGGGCTTCACCACGGCCCGGTAGCCCGGCACACCGGGCACCCGCGGCGCGGCCACCTGTACGACGTGCAGGTCGCCGTCGTGCCGCTCGGCCGCCGTCGGGCCCGGGACGACGAGGACCGGGTCGTGACCGCGGGCGAGGTACTCGCGGGCCAGGGCGTGCATCGCGGTGCGGATGCCGCCCGACCGCGGCGCGTAGGCGTTGGCGACGTGGACGATCCGCACGGGCTCACACCTCCGCGGTGACGCTGACCGCGGCCGCGTAGTGCTCCATCAGCTCGTGGCACACCTTCGCCCAGGTGCGCCCGAGCGCTCTCTCGCGGGCGGCGGCCCCGAAGGCGCGGCGCTTGCGGTCGTCGCCGAGCAGATCGTCCACGTGGGAGCGCAGCGCGGCGTGGTCGCCCGGCGGGTAGAGCCAGCCGGTGTGCGAGTGCGCGACCACGTCGATCGGCCCGCCGGCGGCCGGCGCGACGACGGGGACCCCGGAGGCGTTCGCCTCCTGCAGCGTCTGGCCGAACGTCTCCAGCTCGCCGGGGTGCACGAACACGTCGAGGCTCGCCATGGCCCGTGCCAGGTCCTCACCGCGCAGCAGGCCGGTGAAGTGGGCGTCGGGGAGCAGTCCCTCGAGCAGCGCCCGCTCGGGGCCCTCGCCGACGATGACGAGGCGGACGTCGTCGCGCCCCGACAGCACGCGCAGCGACTCCACCTGCTTCTCCGCGGCGAGGCGGCCGACGTACCCGACGAGCAACGGCCGCCCCGCCCCCACGGCCCGGCGCCAGGCGGCGTCGCGCGCCTCGGGCCGGAACTGGACGGTGTCGACGCCGCGGCCCCAGCGGTGCAGGCGGGGCACGCCGCGGGCGCGCAGGTGGTCGATCGTCGGGGTGGACGGCGCCAGGGTGACGGTGGCGCGCTCGTGCAGGTTCCGCACCCGCCGCCACAGCAGCGGCTCCAGGTGCCGCATGCCGTACCGCGCGGCGTAGCTGGGCACCTCGGTCTGGTAGACGGCGACGGTCGGCACGCCGAGCGCCTCGGCGGCCTGCATCCCGCGCCAGCCGAGGGTGAACGGCGAGGCCAGGTGGACGACGTCGGGCCCGAACGCCGCGAGCGTGCGCTCGATGCGGGCCCGCTGCCCGACGACGACGCGCACGTCGGGGTAGCCGGGCAGGCCCACGGAGGGGATCTCGACCACGGGTGCGCCGTGCACGAACGGGGGGACGTCTCCCTCGTCGGTGTCGGGGGCGAGGACCAGGGCCTCGTGCCCGCACCGGCGGAGATGGTCGAGGACCCGCAGCACGGAGTTCGTGACCCCGTTGACCTGCGGGAGGAAGGACTCTGCGACGATCGCTACCCTCACGACTCGAACTGTCGTGGCCCCGGATGACCTGCAGGGGTGACGCGGGCGACGTGTCGTCGTCGGGCCGCCGAACGCCCGGCAAACGTTGGCGCGGAACTACGCGTTGCGGACGGCGCCGAGCCGGACGATGCGCCAGGTCGCGCCGAGCATGAGTACCACCAGGGCCGCGTTGCGCAGCGCCTCGACCGTGATCATCCAGGGCTCGCCCGCCAGGAACGGGCCGTACGCGACGGGGTACACGAGGTAGGTCCCGTACGCGACGAGCACGATGCCCAGCGCGGGCGGCCACCAGGCCCGCAGCGCCCGCCCGGCGGGCAGGGTGGCCAGGGCGACGGCCACGGGCGGACCGATCCACGCCACGAACTGCGGCGAGCCGACCTTGTTGAACACGATGAGGGCCACGAGCTGCGCGGCGGCGGAGAGCAGCACGATCTCGTAGGCGCGCTCCGGGTGGCGGCGCGCGGCCCACCACGTCAGACCGGCGAGGGCGACCACCACGAGCGGCAGGAGCCAGTCGAGCGCGTCGGCCACGCTGCGGGCCTCGGTGCCCTGGAACTCGTAGGTGAAGATCTCGTCGTTGTAGGCGATCGCCACGGCCGGGTCCCACAGCCGCGCGACGGAGAACCAGGTGCCGGCCACGGACTCGGCCTGCAGGGTGCGTGCGCCCTGCTCGCCGAACACGCTGAGCGCCCGCGTCCCGGCTCCGCCGAGCAGCGCGAGCCCGACCACGACGGCGGACACGATCGCCCCGGGGACGACGACGGCGCGCAGCAGGTCGCGCAGGTCGCGGCGGGTCGCGGCGAGGGCGACGACGACGGCGCCCGGTGCGATCTTGATCCAGGCGCCGGCCGTGGCGACCGCGGTGGCGACCCGGGGGTGCCGCCGGGCCAGGACGAGGGCGACGAGGATCATCGGGGCGATGACGCCGTCGAGCCGGCCGAGGAAGATCGGGCCGAGCGCGAGCAGGAACAGCAGCCACCACCAGGCGCCGAGGACGCCGCGCGGGGTGGACCGGACGAGCAGGACCGTCGCGACGGCGTTCAGCGCCACGATCATCGCCGTCCACACGATCTCGTAGCCCAGCACGCCGTCGGTGACCAGGGAGGGTGCCACCACGGGGGCGAGCGCTCCGGCGGGGTAGACCCAGTCGTAGTCCAGGACGGGCCACTGGCCGGTGTCGAGGCCGTAGCGGGCCCACCACTCGTACAGGGTGACGTCGCCGAAGATCGTGTTCTGCCACGTGATCGCCTCGTGGACCAGGCGCGCGTGCACCACGACGAACGCGAGGGCCAGCAGCCAGGGGGACTGCAGGAGGCTGCCGCCGCGGTCGCGGGGCGGGGCGGGCAGGCGGCGGTCCGCGTCGTCGGGCACGGGGCACATCGTGCCAGACCCGTCCCGGCCGCCGTGCGGATCGGTCGGGGTTTCGGATGCGGCTCGCAGCGTCTAAGGTTTCGGGTATCCGAAACTTTGCCCCTGCTGCCGTCCTCGAAGGAGACCTGTGAGCACTCGGACCGCACCACCCGGACTGCGTCGCCTGCGTGCGCTCGCCCTGCTCGGACCGGCCTTCGTGGCCGCCATCGCCTACGTGGACCCGGGCAACGTCGCCGCGAACCTCACCGCCGGCGCCGAGTTCGGCTACCTGCTGGTGTGGGTGCTCGTCATGGCCAACGCGATGGCGGTCCTGGTGCAGTACCTGTCGGCCAAGCTGGGCGTCGTCACCGGCAGGTCGCTGCCCGAGGTGCTCGCCGACCGGATGCCGCGCCGGGGCCGGATCGCCTACTGGCTGCAGGCGGAGGCGGTCGCCATGGCCACCGACCTGGCCGAGGTGATCGGCGGGGCCATCGCCCTGAACCTGCTGTTCGGCGTCCCGCTCGTGGCCGGTGGCCTCATCACCGGTGCGGTCTCGATGGTGGTCCTCGCGATCCAGCAGCGCCGGGGCCAGCGCATCTTCGAGACGGTGGTGGTGACCATGCTCGGCGTCATCGCCGTCGGCTTCTGCGCCGGCCTCCTCGTCGCTCCTCCCGACGCCGGCGCTGTCCTGGGCGGACTGGTGCCGCGGTTCGACGGAGCGGACTCGGTGCTCCTGGCCGCGTCGATGCTCGGTGCCACCGTCATGCCGCACGCGATCTACCTGCACAGCTCGCTGGCCCGCGACCGGGTGCGCCACGACGCGGAGCGACGTGCCGCGGTGGCCGGGGTGCCGCCGTCGCGCACCGTCCAGGGCGACCCCACGGCCGTGCGCCGGCTGCTGCGCGCGACCCGCTGGGACGTGGTCGCCGCGCTGCTCATCGCGGGCGGCGTGAACATCGCGATGCTCCTGCTCGCCGCGGCCAACCTGCCGGGCCGCACGGGCACGGACAGCATCGAGGGGGCGTACGCGGCGATCTCGGAGTCGTTGGGGCCGATCGTCGCGGTGCTGTTCGGCGTCGGGCTGCTGACCTCGGGGCTGGCGTCGACGGCCGTGGGGGCCTACGCGGGCTCGGAGATCATGGCCGGGCTGCTGCGCGTGCGGGTGCCGCTGCTGACGCGCCGGTTGGTGACGCTGGTGCCGGCGCTGCTGCTGCTGGCCACGGACGTCTCGCCCACCTACCTGCTGGTGCTCAGCCAGGTGGTGCTGAGCTTCGGCATCCCGTTCGCGATGATCCCGCTGGTGCGCGTCACGCGGGACGCGGGGCTGCTGGGCGAGTTTCGCAACGCGCGAGCCACGCAGGCGGTCGCGTGGCTGGTCGCGGCCGTGATCGTGGGGCTCAACGTGACGCTGCTCTGGCTCACGGTCACCGGTTGATACGCCGTATCGCTTGACTGAGACTCCGTCGCGTCGCACTATGGAGGCAGACCGACGCCGTCGTCACCAGCCTCTGCGGCGGCGCGGTCGCCTCCGTGGAAAGTGAGACCCGCATGCCCCGCACCGCACCCGTCCTGCCCGGCGTCACCGCGCCGGAGTACGACGTCTCCCAGCCCCTGGACGTCGACTACGCGGCCGCGTTCGCCGACGTCGCACCCGCCGAGCGCGCGCACCAGCTCGCCGTGCGGCAGTTCGTCCAGGACGAGGTGCTTCCCGTCATCGACGGCTACTGGGAGCGGGCCGAGGTCCCCTTCGACCTGGTCAAGAAGCTCGCCGAGCACGACTTCCTGCGCGACGGCGTCGACGTGCCCGGCCGCCCGCGCATCAGCTTCATGGCCGAGGGCCTGGCCAGCATGGAGATGTCCCGCGGCGACGGCTCCGTCGCCACGATCTGCGGCGTCCAGGGCGGCCTCGCGCTGCGCTCCATCGTCATGCACGGCTCGCCCGAGCAGGTCGAGCGGTACGCCGAGCCCATGGCGCGCGGGGAGATCCTCGGCGCGTTCGCGCTCACCGAGCCCACCCACGGCTCGGACTCCGTGTCCCTCGAGACGACGGCGCGGCCCACCGTGCGCGACGGCGTCGAGGGCTACGTCATCGACGGCGAGAAGAAGTGGATCGGGTTCGGCTCCTGCGGCGACATCACCGTGGTGTGGGCCCGGCTCGACGACCCGGACGCCGGGGAGCGCCACGGCCAGGTGCACGGCTTCGTCGTGCCGCAGGACGCTCCCGGTTACACCGGCACCACCATCGAGGGCAAGATGGCGCTCCGCGCGATCTGGCAGGCCCACATCCAGCTCGACGACGTGTTCGTCCCGGCTGACGCCGCCCTGCCCGGCGCCACCTCGTTCAAGGCGACCGCCGCCGTCCTCTTCGCCACGCGCCTCGCCGTGGCGTGGTCCGCCGTCGGGCACGCGGTCGCCTGCTACGAGGCGGCCGTGCAGTACTCCACGCAGCGCGTCCAGTTCGGCAAGCCGCTCGCCGCCAAGCAGATGGTCCAGGAGCGCCTGACCCGGATGCTCTCGACCGTCACGCAGCTGCAGCTCTTGGTGGGCCGCCTGACCGAGCTCGCCGACGCCGGCCGGCTCACCGGGGAGCAGGCCTCCCTGGCCAAGTACAGCTGCACCCGGGGAGCGCGCGAGGTGGCGTCGGTCGCGCGCGACATGCTCGGCGGCAACGGCATCCTGCTCGCCAACCGGGTCGCGCGGCACTTCGCCGACATCGAGGCCCTGCACACCTACGAGGGCACCGAGTCCATGAACGCGCTGATCGTGGGCCGCGACATCACGGGCACCTCCGCGTTCGCGTAGCGGGCACCGCAGCACCTGCTCCGCGTCTGCGGAGCGACCAGCTCCCGGCGTGGGTCGACGCCGGTCGTGTGCATCACCGCCGCCGTCCACCAGCCGGCGTGGCGGTGCACCAGCGGCGAGCGCCGTCCCGGGAAGGTCCGGGGCGGCGCTTCGTCGTCCCCGGACCTTCTCGGGGCCCGGTGCCCTCGGCCCCCGGGCGTCCGGCCCCCCGGCGACCGGCGGCTCAGTCGGTCCGGCGGAACGCGCGCTCGCGGGCGTGCTCGTGCAGCCGGTCGAGCAGCGCGAGCTGGCGGTTCGCCAGCTCGGCCAGCGCACCGAAGCGGTCCGGGTCCAGGCCCACGTCGTCGGCGTACTCCTGGAGCGTCCGCCAGCCGCCCAGCTTGCCCAGCAGCGCCGAGCGCATCAGCTCCACCTCGAGCAGCACGGTCAGGGGAGACCGTTCGAGGACCCGCCCGTTGAGCTTGAGGCGCCCGACCCGCTCCGCGGCCGCTGCGAGCACCTGGCGATACCGGCGGCGGCGGATGCCCAGGGTCGCGAGAAGCGTGCGGTAGAGCCGTCGTTCGCTGCGGATCTGCTCGGTCAGCTCGGCCAGGTCGGCGTGGAACGGCGTGTCGCGGTAGCTGTCGGCCATCCGCTCGATGCGGTCCAGCCCGGCGGTGGAGCCGGTCAGGTGCTCCGACAGGTAGAGGCCGAACAGGTGGCGGTCGATCTGCGGCGGGATTGTGGCGTCCCGCTCTTTCGGGGGCAGCACGGGCGGGCCGACGGCGGCGCGCGGGCTCGGGCGCATCGGTGCGGAACCGAGCCCGTGGCCCTCGGCCATGCCGCGCAGCACCTCGTCGACCGCCTGCGCGGCGGTGCGGCGGGGCTCCCAGCCCAGCTCCGTCGTCGCGCGCGTGGTGTCCATGACGGGAACGCCGAGGGCCATGTCGATCCAGCCGGGGTCCGCCGGGACCGCGTGCGCCGCGTAGGCGAGCGACACCGCGGTGCGCACCGTCTGCGGCGGCAGCTCCACGAAGCGCCTGTGGTCCGCGATCGCGGCCAGGTCCGGGGCGCGCAGCACGTCGTGGGCGGCGACGTTGAACGCTCCGGTGGCACGCTCCCGCACGACGCGGAGGTAGGCGTCGGCCGCGTCGTCGGCGTGCACCGCCTGGACGCGGAGCCCCGCGGGCAGCGGGAGCACCGGCAGCCGGTGGTCGCGCAGCAGGCTCACGGGCAGGAGACCGCCGACGAAGTAGCGCGTGATCTCGTGCCCGGCGTCGCCCTGGAACACCAGCGCGGTGCGCAGCCGGGCGACGGCCACCTGCGGGTGATCGTGCTCGAGCTCGTCGAGCACCCGTTCCTGCGCCGCCTTGTCCACGCTGTAGTGGGACGTCGGGATGCCCGTCGCCGGCCAGCCCTCGCGGCGGGGGGCGTCGTCGTCGACGGCGGCGTAGGCGCCCACGGACGAGGCCGCGACGAGGTGCGGCACCCCGGCGCGGACCACCGCCTCGGCCACCCGCCGGGTGCCCTCCACGTTGGTGCGGCGCAGCAGGTCACGGTCGCGGTTGGGCTGGATCAGCCAGGCCAGGTGCACGACGGCGTCCGCCCCGCGGAACAGCGTGGCGAGCCGGTCGACCACGCTCTCCTCGTCGGGGACCGACAGGTCCACGGCCGCCCACTCGGCGTCCCGGTAGGGGGCCACGGTCCGGTCGGGCAGCCGGCGTGCGACCCCCAGCACGGAGTCCACCTCCGGGGCTGCCTGCAGGGCCCGCAGCACGGCGGTCCCGACGTTGCCGGACTGGCCTACGACGACGATGCGCATGCCCTACCGTGGCACCGCCCGCGCCTGGCCGCACGGCGCCCGCAGCACCGCGCGGCTCAGTACCCGCGGGGCCTGGTCCCGCGCAGCCGGTGCCACCAGCGGTCCCACCAACGGTCCCACGGCGGCGCCGCGGCCCAGTTGGACCGCAGCGTGTTCCACGCCCGCAGGAGGCGACGTCGTCGTCCCGCGCGCAGCGAACGGGCCGAGACCCCGACGTGCAGGCGGCGGTCGTGCACCACGCGCCGACGCGGCCCCAGGGCGAAGGCGAGGTCCATGTCGTCGTGCACCTCGGGGTCGTGGCGCTCCACGACGTCGCGCACGGCCCACCACGTGGTGCGGCGGACCGCCATGCTCGATCCCCAGAGCGCCGTGTGCCCGAGCGCCATCCGGCTGCAGGCGTAGTAGAGGCCGAGGTACAGCCGGCAGGCGAGGCGGCCGCCGTGCCGCAGGTCGACGAAGGTGCCGGTGCCCGTCACCGCGTCGAGCGTCGGGTCGCCCATCGCGTCGGCGACCGAGCGGACCCAGTGCGGGCCGGGCCGGGAGTCCGCGTCCAGCCGGCCGATCACGTCGCCCCGCGCGGCGTCGTACCCGGCGGCCGCGGCGGCCGGGATGCCGCGGCGCGGCTCGGGCACGACGACGGCGCCCCACCGGCGGGCGACCTGCGCCGTCGTGTCGCGCGAGGCGTTGTCGACGACCACGACCTCCAGCGGGGACACCGACTGGCCGGCCAGCAGGGCCAGGCACCGGTCGAGCTCGTGCGCGTCGTCCCGGGCGGGGATCACGACCGACACGGTCGGCCTCGCGCCGCCGCTCATGCGACGCCCCGCACGCCGCGTGCGACGAGCGCTGCCGCGACGGCGCTGCCGACGAGTCCCGCGGCGAGGTCGCCCAACGTGTCGGGGTACGTGACGAAGATCGTGTCGTCGACGAACGTGTACCCGGCCCACTCCAGGAGCTCCCAGACGACCGCCACCACCGAGCCGAGGCCCACGATCTGCAGGGCGGCGGAGGCGCGCGCCCGCCGGGCCGGCGCGATGAGGCCGGCGCGCGCGAAGGCCTGGTGGGCGACGGCGGCGATCGCGCCCGTCGTCGCGGCGTGCACCACCAGGTCGAGCCAGTCCACGCGCTGGTAGACCTCCAGCTGGGCGCACCAGGCCGCGGCGAGCAACGCGGCGCAGTAGCTGATGTCCAGGGCCGCGGGGGTGCCGATGGCCCGGGGGAGCATGGTGCCGCCGAGCACGAAGAGGAACAGGGCGGTCGCCGTCCCGCCGAACAGGATGCCGGCCAGCACCACGCTGACCAGCGCGGCGACCCGGAGCAGGTCGCCCAGGGCGATGCCCCACCAGGGGCGGCCCGGTTCGGCGCGCCAGGCGGTACGCCAGGTCGCGGCGGGGCTGGAGGTGGAGGGCGCCGACGTCACGGCCTCACGGTAGGGGGGACCGCCGCTGCCCACCCGTCGGGCGGAGCGCCGAGAAAATTTCGAGCGCCGCGCCGTGCCGGTTCTTGAAACCCGGGCGCCGCCTGTTGTCGAAACTCCGCGGGGCCTTGACCGGCATGCCGGTCGCTGGCCTAGTGTGCTCCCTGCCCGGTTCGAAAACGGTTTCAGCGACGCGACCGACCGGCGACGACCCCAGACGACGGCGTGGAGGGTGCAGGCGATGAGGCGACGGTGCGGACAGGTCCTGGCGGGAGCGGCGGCGGTGAGCCTGCTGCTCGCCGCCTGCGCCGACAGCCCGGAGCCGGTGACGGCGCAGGCCGAGGTGCCGGTCGACGGCACCACGGCCTGGGCGCTCTCCGGCGGCAGCGACGTGGTGCTCGCCCGCACCTTCGAGCAGTGGGACCGGGAGCACCCCGGTGACGAGATCGCCGTGACGTGGATGGAGAACGACGCCTACAAGGCCGGGATCCAGGAGGCCCTGGACGCCGGGGAGCCACCGACCCTCATCTTCGGCTGGGCGGGCGGCGACCTCGACCGGATGGTCGCCGAAGGCTCCGTCGTCGACCTCACCGACGCCGTCGGCCCCGTGCAGGACAAGGTGCTACCCGCCGTCGCCGCCAACGGCGAGGTGGACGGGCGGACGTACGCCGTGCCCAACAACCAGACCCAGCCCGTGGTCCTCTACTACAACGCCGAGGTGCTGGACAGCGCCGGGCTGGAGCCGCCCGAGACGTTCGACGACCTGCTCGCCGCCGTCCCCGTCCTGCGTGACGCCGGGGTGCTGCCCATCGCGCTCGCCGGCGGCAGCCGGTGGCCCGAGCTGATGTACATCCAGTACCTCACCGACCGCATCGGCGGCCCCGAGGTGTTCCAGCGCGTGGTCGACGGCGAGCCCGGCGCCTGGTCCGACCCGGCCATCCTCGAGGCGCTCCGCAGGATCGGCGAGCTCGTCGACGCCGGGGCGTTCGGGGACTACTTCACCGAGACGCTCGCCGACCAGTCCGGAGACGTGTCGCTCGTGGCCACGGGGAACGCGGCCTTCGTGCTGCAGGGTGCCTGGGTCTACCCGGACTTCCTCACCGAGGCGCCGACGCTGATCGCCGACGACGGGCTCGGCTTCACGCCGTTCCCCACCGTCGAGGGTGGCACCGGCGACCCCGGCAACGTGGTGGGCAACCCGGCCAACTTCTGGTCCGTCTCCGCCGCCGCCAGCCCGGAGGAGCAGCAGGCCGCGATCGACTTCCTCAACGAGCAGGTGTACTCCGACCTGGCCGTCGAGCGGTTCCTCGTGGTGCGGACCGTGCCTCCCGTGCGCGGCCTCGGCAAGGAGCTCGCGGGCCGGGGCGACGCCGACTACCTCGAGTACGTCTACGACATGGTCGCGTCGGCACCGCACTTCCAGCTCTCCTGGGACCAGGCGATCCCCGCCGACCAGGCCGGGCCGCTGCTGGACAACCTGCACCGGGTGTTCACCGGGACGCTCACCGCCCGCGGGTTCGCCGACGCGATGAACGCCACCCTCTGACGCGGCGGCCGGGCGGCGGACGGGGAGGTCAGGCGCCGGCCGGGCGGGTCAGGCGCCGGCCGTCGCCTGCTCGCGACGGTTGACCCGCCACCACACGAAGAACCCGACCAGGGTGAACGCCCCGTAGAAGATGTACATGAACGACGTCGCGTAGTAACCGGCGCTCCACAGCAGCGGCACGCCCACGACGTCGACCGCCACCCAGATCAACCAGAACTCGACCCAGCCGCGCGCCATGCCGTACGTCGCCAGCAGGGAGCCCATGAAGATCCAGGCGTCCGCCCACACCGGCTCGTAGGACCCGAGCGCCCGGAACAGCGGCGTGAGCAGCAGCGTGCCGCCGACCAGTGCGACGACCAGCAGGAGGCGCTCCCACCATCGCGCCCACTGCGGGTGCACGCCCGCCCCGCCCGACGACGGCACCTTGCCGTCCGCGCGGACCTCCAGGTCCTGGCGGCGGGTCTCGCGCCAGCGCACCCACCCGTACACCGACACGGCGATGAACATGACCTGCCGGCCCGCCTGGCCCAGCATGTCCACGCGGCCCGCGTCGCCGAACAGCGACCCGAGGAACACGGTGAACAGCAGCACGTTGCCGACGATGCCCACCGGCCACGCCCACACCTTGCGGCGCATGCCGCCCAGCGCCGAGGCCAGGCCGAACGCGTTGCCGATCACCTCGCGCCACAGGATCTGCTCGCCGCCGACGGTGAAGGTGGCGGAGAACAGCCAGTCGATCATCTCGCTCCTCAGGCCAGGACGTCGCGCACGGCCCGCGCGATGTCGTCGGCGTCGGCGTCCTGGTCCAGGACGGCCACCACGACACGACGGTTCGTGGGGACGGCCGGCTCGGGCGTACCCGTGGCCGACGACCCGGCCGGGGCGGCGCCGTCGGCCCCCGGTGCCCAGGCTGCGCGCCGCAGCTCGGCGAACGCCTCCTCCAGGTCCGGGCGCAGGTCGAGGTACGGGTTGCGCAGCCAGCGGCGCAGCACCGCGTTGTGCACGGCCACGACGGAGGCCGCGAACGCGATCGACATGGTGGTGCTCGACCGGTCCGGCGGCAGGGTGTCGCGCAGGTAGGCGGTGAACGCGCGCTCGTACCGGTGCGTCGTCACGAGCTCGCGGTCCCGCAGCGCGGGCACCTGCTGCAGGAGCCGGTGGCGGGCGAGCGAGGTCTCGCGCTGGCCCACGTGGTGGTCGAACACGAGGCGGGCGGCGCGGCACACCTCCAGGTAGGGGTCGACGGCGGGGTTCCACGGGGACTCGCGGCCACCGGGTTCGTCGGTCTCGCGCGCCTCCGGCCGGGTGGCGGCGAGCATGACCACCACCTCCTCCAGGAGGAGCTCGTGGTCGGCGAAGATCACGTCCTCCTTGGACCGGAAGCGGCGGAAGAACGTGGCGCGGCTGACCTGCGCGGCGTCGGCGATCTCCTCGACCGTCGTCTGCTCGAAGCCCTGGCGGGAGAACAGGTCGATGGCGGCGTCGACGGCCTGGGCGTGGGTGTGCGTCCGAACGGCAGTCATGTGCAGGAGGCTACTCCGGGACGAGACCGCGCCGCGCGGGAGTGCCGCTCAGTGGTGGATGCCGGGATGCTGCCCTCGGTGGCATGGCCGACCCGGAGGACGGGTGAGGCCGCGGACGCTCAGGCGCTGAGCGCGCAGCGGAAGCCGATGTGCGTGGCCGAAGTGTCCTCGGTCTGGGCCGACCGGGCTGCGGGGCGGAACCGCAGGCAGTAGTCCGGTGAGCACAGGTACGAGCCGCCCTTCAGCACGCGGCGCGTCGCCGACGCGGCCGGGCTCTCCTGGGCCGCGAGCAGACCGGGGCGGTGCTCGGGACCGATGCGCGCCGCACCGGGGACGCGGTGCAGCGCGGTGTAGACCGAGCCGGTCCACTCCCACACGTTGCCGATCATGTCCGAGAGCCCGAACCCGTTCGGCGGGAAGGTGCCCACGGGCGTCGTCGTCGCGCCGTGCGGTCCTCGGTGCTCGTACGGGAACCGTCCGAGCCACGTGTTCGCCTGCAGCGTCCCGCCGGGGTACGGGTCGGCGCCCCACGCGTAGGGCTCCTGACCGGCCCGCCCGCCGCGAGCGGCGTACTCGTGCTCCGCCTCCGTGGGCAGCCGGGCACCCGCCCACCGCGCGTAGGCCTGGGCGTCCTCGTACGCCACCTGGACCACGGGATGGTCCATCCGGTGCTCGATCGACGTGCCCGGACCCTCCGGGTGCCGCCACTGAGCACCGTGCTGCCAGCGCCACCACTGCCGCCAGTCCCGCAGGTCGACGGGGACCCGCGTGGGAGTGAACACGAGGGCTCCCGGGCTGCGCGCTGCGCTGGAGCTGCCCGGCAGTTCGGCCTGGTCCAGCGGACGCTCCGCCACGGTCACGTACGCCGTGTCCGCCACGAAGCGGGCGAAGTCGGCGTTGGTGACCGCGAACCGGTCGATCCAGAATGCCTGGACCGGGTGCTCGTGAGCGGGGCGCTCGTCGGGATAGTGGTCGTCGCTGCCCATGAGGAAGGTGCCCGGCGGGATCGCGACCATCCGCCCGTGTGCCGTACGCATCCTGTCTCCTCGGTGGCTCGGACCAGGCCGGGGAAGGCCCGTCGTGTCGCGCTCCGGCCACGCTATGCCTGCTGCCCGCGACTGGCATCGCGCAGATCGTGCGAACGTCGACGGGCCTGCCCTGCGCCGGATTCTCACGCGGTCTGGGTGATGTGCCTCCAGGGTGGGGATCCGTACCGTGAGCGCGTCCTTCGTCATGACCGGACCGAGCGGAGCCCACCGATGCGTCCTGACCAGCACGCCCGCACGATGCTGCCCATCCCGGACCGCACGCCACCCGGGCCCACGACCTATGACGCGCGGGACCCGGACACGGCGTTCCGGCCGATCGAGCCGCTGCTGCCGCCGGAGGGGGCTCCGAACGTGGTGGTGATCCTGCTGGACGACGTCGGGTTCGGCGCCTCGAGCACCTTCGGTGGTCCGTGCCGCACCCCGACCGTGGAGCGGCTGGCCGGTGGCGGCCTGCGGTTCAACCGGTTCCACACCACGGCCCTGTGCGCCCCGACGCGGCAGGCGCTGCTCACGGGCCGCAACCACCACTCGGTCGGCATGGGAAGCATCACCGAGACCGCGACGTCGGCCCCCGGGAACAGCTCGCTGCGACCCAACACGAAGGCGCCCCTGGCGCTGACCCTGCGGCTCAACGGCTACTCGACGGCGCAGTTCGGCAAGTGCCACGAGGTGCCGGTGTGGCAGTCGTCGCCGATGGGGCCCTTCGACGCCTGGCCCTCGGGCGGGGGCGGCTTCGAGACGTTCTACGGCTTCATCGGCGGTGAGAACAACCAGTGGGACCCGGCGCTGTACGACGGGACGACGCCGGTGGAGCCGCCGGCGACCGCCGAGGAGGGCTACCACCTCACCGAGGACCTCGTGGACCACGCGTCGGCGTGGGTGCGCCAGCAGAAGGCGCTCATGCCGGACAAGCCGTTCTTCGTGTACCTCGCGCCGGGCGCGACGCACGCACCGCACCACGTGCCCGCCGAGTGGATCGAGAGGTACCGGGGGCAGTTCGACGACGGGTGGGACGCGCAGCGTGAGCGGACGTTCCGCCGGCAGAAGGAGCTCGGGGTGATCCCGGTCGACGCGGAGCTGCCCGCCCGCCACGACGAGATCCCTGCGTGGGACGACATGCCGGACGACCTCAAGCCTGTGCTGGCACGCCAGATGGAGGTGTACGCAGCGTTCCTCGAGCACACCGACCACCACGTGGGGCGGTTCGTCGACACGCTGGAGGACCTCGGGGTGCTCGAGGACACGCTCGTCTTCTACATCGTCGGCGACAACGGGGCGTCGGCGGAGGGCACGGTGAACGGCGCGTTCAACGAGATGGCGAACTTCAACGGCATGGCGGCGCTGGAGACCCCGGAGTTCATGCGGTCCAAGCTGGACGACTTCGGCTCGCCAGACTCGTACAACCACTACGCGGTCGGGTGGGCCTGGGCCATGAACTCGCCCCTGCAGTGGACCAAGCAGGTGGCGTCGCACTGGGGCGGGACGCGCAACGGCACGGTGGTGCACTGGCCGCGCAGGATCACCGACGGCGGCGGCCTGCGGTCGCAGTTCAGCCACGTCGTCGACGTCGCACCGACCGTGCTCGAGGCGGCGGGGATCCCCGAGCCCACGATGGTCAACGGTGTGCTCCAGTCGCCCGTCGAGGGCACGTCGATGCTGTACGCGTTCGACGACGCGGAGGCACCCGAGCGGCACGACCTGCAGTACTTCGAGATGTTCGGCAACCGCGGCATCTACCACCGGGGGTGGAGCGCCGTCACCAAGCACCGCACGCCGTGGGACATGGTCGGCGGTGACCTGGTGGCGTTCGACGACGACACGTGGGAGCTCTACGACGGCGCGGCGGACTTCAGCCAGGCCCGCGACCTGGCGGCGGAGCACCCCGAGATGCTCGCCGGACTGCAGCGCCTGTGGTTGATCGAGGCGGCCCGGTACGGCGTGCTCCCGCTGGACGACCGCACCGCCGAACGGCTCGTGCCGGAGATCGCCGGGCGTCCCACCCTGATCCACGGTGACTCCCAGCTGTTCTTCCCCGGGATGGGCCGGCTGTCGGAGAACAGCGTCGTGAGCGTGAAGAACAAGTCGTTCTCGGTGACGGCAGAGGTCGAGGTGCCCGCCGCCGGAGCCGGCGGGGTCCTCATCGCGCAGGGCGGGCGGTTCGGCGGCTGGTCCGTGCACGCCACGGGTGGCCGGCTGACGTTCACCTACAACGTTCTCGGCATCCACCGGTACGACGTGGTCGCGGACGAACCGGTCCCGGCCGGCACGCACCAGCTGCGTGCCGAGCTCGCCTACGACGGCGGCGGGCTGGGCAAGGGTGGCGACGTCACGCTGTTCCACGACGGTGCGGCGGTGGGGCACGGGCGTGTGGAGGCCACGCAGCCGCTGGTCTTCTCCGCGGACGAGACCACCGATGTCGGGCGGGAGTCGGGCACCTGCGTGTCCGACGCCTACGACGCCCGCACGAGCCGGTTCACGGGACGCATCGCCTGGGTCCAGCTCGACGTGGGCAAGGACGACCACGACCACTACATCTCGCCGGCGGAGCGGTTGCGGGTCGCGATGGCGCAGCAGTAGCCGGACCGGCGCCGCGACCGGGGCGCCCGGTCGTCGGACGCCCCTCGCCAGGAGGGGTGAGGTTTGCCTATCCTGACCCGGTGGCCTCACCCCTCCTGGAGCTGCGCGGCCTGCGCGTGCGGCACCACCTGCCGCTCGACGACGGCGGCCACCGGCTCGGCGACCCGGCACCCGACGGTGTCGACCTCGTCGTGCGGCCGGGCGAGGTCGTGCTGCTGCTCGGTCCGTCGGGGTGCGGCAAGTCCACGCTGGCGCTGGCGACCAACGGTCTGGTCCCGCACGTGGTGGACGCCGACGTCACCGGCACGGTCACCGCGGGCGGGCACGACGTCGCCGGCACCCGCCCGCCGCTGCTCGCCGCCGACGTCGCCATGGTCTTCCAGGACCCGGACGCGCAGGTGGTCACCGGCTCCGTGCTCGACGAGGTCTGCTTCGCGCCCGAGAACCTGTGCCGCCCGCCCGCCGAGGTGCTCGCCCGTGCCGAGGACGCGCTGCGCCAGGTCGGCCTGTGGGAGCGCCGCGGCGACGACCCGGCCCTGCTCTCCGGCGGCGGCCGCCAACGCCTCGCGCTCGCCTGCGCCCTCGCGGTGGGCGCCCGGCTGCTCGTCCTCGACGAGCCCACCGCGAACCTCGACCCCGACGGCGTCGAGCAGTTCTACGCCACGCTGCGGTCGGTCACGGCGTCGGGCGAGCGGGGCGTGCTGCTCGTCGAGCACGACCTGGACGCCGCCGTCGAGGCCGCCGACCGCGTCGTGGTCCTCGACGGCGCCGGCCGCGTCGCCACCAGCGGTCCGGTCCGCGAGGTCCTCGCCGGCCGGGCCGAGGAGCTCGCCGAGCTCGGGGTCTGGCTGCCCACCACCACCCTCGCCGCGCTGCGGTTGCGCGTGGCGGGCGTGCCGATCGACCCGCTGCCGCTCACCCCGGCCGAGCTGACCGGCGCCCTCGACGCCGTCAGCCTCCCGGCCCCCGTGGCGGTGCAGGAGCCGGACGTGCCGCCGGTGGACCGCCGGGACGCCGTCATCAGCGTCGACCACCTCACCGTCCGCCGCGGTGGACGCACCGTGCTCGACGACGTGAGCCTGGACGTCGCCCGCGGGGACCTGCTCGCGCTGGTCGGCGCCAACGGTGCGGGCAAGACGACCCTCGCCCAGCTCGTCGCGGGCGTGCTGCGGCCCCGGCGCCGCGCCGTCGCCGGGTCCGTGCGCGTGGGCGGGCTCGACCCGTGGCGGGCGGACGTCCGCGACCTCACCGCCGCCGTCGGCTTCGTCTTCCAGAACCCGGAGCACCAGTTCGTCACCGGCCGCGTCGACGACGAGCTCGCCCACGGCCTGCGGCTGCGCGGGGTGCCCGACGGCGAGGTCGCGGCGCGGGTGGACGACGTCCTGGACCGGTTCGGGCTGGGCGCCCTGCGCGACCGCCACCCGTTCTGGCTCTCCGGCGGGCAGAAGCGCCGCCTGTCCGTCGGCACGGCGATCGTCTGCCGCCCCGACGTGCTCGTCCTCGACGAACCCACGTACGGCCAGGACCGCGAGCGCGCCGTCGAGCTCCTCGACCTGCTCACCACCCTGCACGACGACGGCACCACCGTGGTGGTCGTCAGCCACGACATGCAGCTGGTCGCCGAGCACGCCACGCGCGTGGTGGCCCTGGCCGGCGGGCGTGTCGTGGCGGACGGGAGCCCCGGCGTCGTGCTGCGGGACGACGCCGTGCTGGCTGCCGCCCGCCTGCGCACGCCGCCGCTCGCCCGCGCCACCGGGGCGCTGCGCGACCCGGCGTGGCACGCCGTGACGCGGCTGGCCGACCTGCCCGCGGCGCGTCTGCCCGCGGTGCACCTGGCGGGGGCGGACGCGTGAACGGCCTGGGCGACCTGCGCACGTACAACCCGCTGGTCAAGGTCCTCGGGCCGGTCCCCGTCATGGTCTACGTCGTGACCACCCGCGACGTGCTGACCCCCGCCCTGGTCGCGCTCGGCGCGTTCGCGGTGCTCGCCGTCGCGGGGCGGCAGAGCCCGCGGGTGCTCGCCGCGATCGCCGGGGGAGCAGCGGCCCTGACCGTCGTCATGACGTTCTCGTTCGGCCTGCTCACCGACCCCGCGCTCGTGGCGGACACGACGGTGCTCGCCACCGTCGGCGGGTTCGAGGTGCGGTCCGGCGCCCTGGCGACCGGGCTGGCGACGGCGGTGCGCACCGTGGCGCTGATGATGCTCGTCCTGCTCGGCGGCCTCACGACGTCGGGCGCCGACGTCGTGCGGGCCATGACCCAGCAGCTCCACCTGCCCTACCGCGTCGGGTACGCGGCGCTCGCCGCGCTGCGGTTCGTGCCTCGGTTCGGCCACGAGCTCGAGGTCATCCGCGGCGCCCACCGGGTGCGGGGCGTCGCTCCCGGCCGGGGTCCGGTGGTGGCCGTGCGCCGGCGGGCCGGGTACGTGGTGCCGCTGCTCGCCGGCGGGATCCGCCACGCCGAGCGGGTCTCCCTGTCGATGGACGCCCGCGGGTTCGGTGCCCACCCCACCCGCACCGAGCGCACCGTCGTCCCGTTCGGGGCGCGCGACGTCGTGCTGCTCCTCTCGTTCTGGGCCGGGGGCGCGGCGTGCGCCGTCCTGGCCGCGACCCTCACCCCCGCCTGACCCACCTGCTTGGAGTCCCCATGACGTCCGTCACCACCCGCTACCTCATGACGTGCGCCGCCATCGGCGCCGCCCTGGGGGTGCTGCTCATCCCGGCCAACTTCGTCAGTGCGCCGCTCGCCGCCGCGGCGCCCATGGCCTACGCGCCGATGGTGGGCCTGTGGATCATCGGGCCGGTGCTGGCCCTGGCGCTGCTGCGCCGGCCGGGGGCGGCGGTCCTGACCACGTTCGTGGCCGGGGTCGTCTCGTCCGCCTCGCCGGTGGGCGTGTACTCGATCGTCACCTGCCTGATGGCGGGCGCCGCCGTCGAGCTGGCGTTCCTGGTGACCCGCTACCGGGTCTGGCGGCCGTGGCTGTACTACGTCGACGCGCTCGTGTTCGGCGCGGCGTACATCGCCTCGGGCTGGGTGGCGTTCGACATGGGGTCGATGGCCCCGGCCGTCCTGGTCACGTTCATGGTGCTGATGCTGGGCAGCTTCCTGGCGTGCACGTGGCTGGGCCTGTTCCTCGCCGGCCGGCTGGCGCGGGCGGGCGTGGCCCGCGGCCTCGCCCCGGCCCGAGGTAGTGCGACTCCCGCCGAGGTAGTGCCGAACGCCCCGAGGTAGTACCGCTCTCGCCGAGGTAGCAGCGCCGGCGTCGAGGTAGCAGCGCTACTCGCGCCCCGCGCGCCGGTCCGGCTCGTCGAAACCCGCGGGACGACGTCGGGCGCGCTGCAGGTAGCGGATCTCCCGCACGAGGATCGCGGCCGAGAGCGCGAACGGGACCCAGGCCCACACCCGCCCGCGCAGCGCGGCGCCGAGCGTGACCAGGGTGAAGGCACCGGCGACCACGACGGTCAGGACGCTGGCCCAGCGGATGTCTCGCAGAGTCTGGAGCACGCCCCGAGCGTATCGGCCGGGCGAGCGCTCGAACCGGTTCGGGCCCGAGAGTAGGGTGCTGGACGTGACTTCCACCGACACCACCGCTCCCGTCGTCGACGTCTACATCGATCCCACCTGCCCCTTCGCCTGGGTGACCTCCCGCTGGGCCCTCGAGGTCGCCCAGCACCGCGACGTCGAGCTGACCTTCCGCCTGATGAGCCTCTACCTGCTCAACCGCGACAAGGACATCCCCGCCGACTACCGCGAGCGCGTCGAGGCCGGCCGTGGGCAGGGCCGCGTCGCCGCGGCCGTCCAGACGGAGCACGGCCCCGAGGCGCTGTCCGCCTACTACACGGCGTTCGGCACGCGCTGGCACGACCAGGGCGTCAAGGACGTCGACGTCGTCATCCGCGAGTCGCTCGCGGAGGCCGGCCTGCCCGCCGAGCTGGCCGACGCCGCCACCTCCGACGCGTACGACGAGGCGTTGGACGCCTCGCACCACGCCGGCATGGACCCCGTCGGCGACGAGGTCGGCACCCCGACGATCCACGTCGACGGCGTCGCCTTCTTCGGCCCGGTCCTGACCCGGGTGCCGCGCGGGGACGACGCGGCCCGGCTGTTCGACGCCGCCGTCACGCTCGCCGACAACCCGCACTTCTTCGAGCTCAAGCGGTCGCGCACCGAGCGCCCCGTGCACGACTGAGGAGACCACCGACCGCATGACTCTCGACCTGCGCATCTTCACCGAGCCCCAGCAGGGCGCCTCGTACGACACCCAGCTCGCCGTCGCCCAGGCGACCGAGCGGCTCGGGTTCAGCGCGTTCTTCCGTTCCGACCACTACCTGGCGATGGGTGGTGACGGCCTGCCGGGCCCCACCGACTCGTGGACCACGCTCGCGGGCATCGCCCGGGAGACGACGACGGTGCGGCTGGGGACGCTCGTGTCCTCCGCGACGTTCCGCCACCCCGGCGTGCTGGCGATCCAGGTCGCCCAGGTGGACCAGATGTCCGGCGGCCGGGTCGAGCTCGGTCTGGGCACCGGCTGGTTCGGCGCCGAGCACGCGGCCTACGGCATCCCGTTCCCGGACAAGCGGTTCGGGATGCTCGAGGAACAGCTCGAGATCCTCACCGGGCTGTGGGGCACGCCGGTCGGCGAGACGTTCGACTTCTCCGGCACGCACTACACCCTGACGGACTCCCCGGCGCTGCCGAAGCCGACGCAGGAGCAGATCCCGGTGATCGTGGGCGGCGGTGGCCCGCGGCGGACCCCGGCGCTCGCCGCCCGGTTCGCCTCCGAGTACAACCAGGCGTTCCCGGAGCTCGACACGATCGGTCCACGCATCGGCGTGATCAACCAGGCGCTGACCGCGGCCGGCCGCTCGCCGGAGTCGTTGACGCAGTCGGTGGCGCTGGTGCTCGCCGTGGGCGCCGACGAGGCCGAGTTCACCCGCCGCGCGGCGGCCATCGGCCGGGAGCCGGCCGAGCTGCGCGAGCACGGCATCGCCGGCACCGTGACGGAGGCGGTGGACCGGCTCGCGTCGCTGCGCGACCAGGGCGTCGAGCGCGTGTACCTGCAGGTCCTGGACCAGCAGGACCTGGACCACCTGGACCTCATCGCCCGCGAGGTCGCCCCGCAGCTCTGACCGGGGACGGGAGCCCTTTCTACCCGGCCGGGTCCGGGGCGTCGTCGTGGACGACGCCGAGGACGGCCCTCCGCAGGGTGTCCTCCTCGAAGGCGAGCCGCGGGCCGTCGGCCGGCAGCGCACGCTCGATCGCGAGCCCGTTGACCACGGTGCCCAGGAACCGTGCGCGCCGGTCGTCGTCCCCGGCCGGGATCGCGCCCTCGTCGGTGAGGACGGCCAGCCACTGCTCGATGCGTCGTCGTCCGTCGCGCTCGAGGGCCAGGTAGGTCGCGACCGCGCCGTCCGACGGCTGCGTTGCTACATAGGCCTGGAAGGTGGACCGCCACACCGCCCGGGCCTTGTCGCCGGTCCCGAACAGGGCGAGGATCTGCTGCAGGCAGGCGACGAGACGGTCGACCGCGGGCCGGTCGCGGTCGCGGAGGGGGTCACCCGGGAACGCGACGTCGTACATCCCGGCGACGACGGTGTCGAGCAGGTTCTGCTGCGTCGGGAAGAAGTGCCGCAGCGAGCCGGTGCTCACCCCGGCCCGCGCCGCGACCGCACGGACGGAGAGCCGCGCCGTCGGGTCCTCGCCGATCATGGTCGCCGCCGCGATGAGGATCTTGTCGCGCGTGCTGTGCCCGTCGTTGTCCGACGTCGCCATCGTTCCCCCGTTCCACCCTCGACTAGTACACCGTGATAGCGTAGCGGCTCATCCACTAGTACAGCGTGATAGAGCGCGCTCGAGGGAGGCCCTCGCATGATCAAGCGCTGGCGCGACCGACAACTGACCAAGCGGGTCAAGCCCGGCGACGGACGACCGCTGCCGCGTTACCGGTGGTGGCACGTGCTGTCCCGCTCGCTCTTCGCCCTCGACCTCCCGGCCCCGGCCGGGGCGCCGGCCGGAGGGACGTCCTCCTACGCGGTGGACGTCCGCCACCTGGGCGACGGGTCCGACGGCGAGGTGCGCGCGCGCCTCTACGTCGACGGGGCGCTCCACCTCGTGTCCAGGCTGCCCGCCCGGTTCCCGGTGCCGGGCGGCGTGATCGAGGTCGCCACGAGCGCCTTCGGCATGAAGCGCTGCCACTTCGTCACCGCCGACGGCGCGGAGCGGCTGCTGGCCCCCGACCCCCGGTCGGCCGAGGGTCGGCGCGCGCGACTGGCACGTGACCACCCGCGGGCGAGCCGGGTCGTCGGAGCGTTGTCGACGGTGGCCGTGCTCGTCGGGCTGTGCGTGGCCATCCCGGCGATCATCGAGCCGATCTCGCAGATCCCGCTGATCGCGGAGTCCGTCGGCGTCTTCGAGTCGCCCGTCGACCTCCCGGTGTGGGGCGGCGTCGCCGTGGGGCTCGCGGCCGTCCTCGGCAGCGTGGAGCGGGCGCTGCGCCTGCGCTCCTCGTGGCTCGACAACCTGGCCAGCTGACGCGGGCGGCACGGCACCGGAGCCGCGGGAATGAGAACGGCGCGTTGCGGGCCGCGAACGGCCGTGTTGCCGGTCGGTGGAGATCTGCGGAGCGAGCGCTTTCACCCGTGACAGGTCGTCGGCACCGGTCCTAGCGTGACGAGCGGACGACGAGGTGGGTTCCCCGACGAGGGGGATCCACCTCTTGTCGTCAGGGGGCAATCCGCGCAGTACCGACACCATGCTCGACCCACCGCCGTGCTTCGCGAAGGGGACCGCCCGATGACCTCCACCCTCCACCCCCGTGCGCCGGAGCTACCGCCTCCGGTCGGACCGGCGCAGCCCGCGGCCGGCACCACCGTCCCGGGCGACCCGCAGTCCGCCGCCCGGCGTCGCGACGCGAACGCCGCCGCCCACTCGCCGTCGCTCATGCTCGTGATGATGCTGGCGACGATCGGGGCGGTCGCCTACGCCGTGTTCCTGCTCGACCCGGACCACCGCGGCGACTGGCTGCCCTACACGCTGGTGATCGTCGCCGAGTCCATCCTGCTGGCGCTCGCGCTGCTGGCGATGTGGACCGTGCTCTCCTCCGGCTACGACCCCCGCGACTTCGCCTACCACCAGGCGCGCGAACGGCTCTTCGACGCGCCCGAGGTGCTGCGGGACCGCGCCACCGACGACCCGACCCGCTGGCGCCTGTTCCTGCACGACCGTCCCGTCACCGTCGACGTCTTCGTCACGACCTGCGGCGAGGACCTCGACACGATCGCCCGGACCGTCCGGGCCGCCGTCGCCGTCCACGGCGAGCACCGCACGTGGGTGCTCGACGACGGCCGCTCGGACGGGGTGCGCGACCTCGCCGCCACGCTGGGGGCCCGGTACATCCGGCGCCTGTCCAGCGGCGGGCAGAAGGCCGGCAACGTCAACCACGCGCTGAGCATCGCCAAGGGCGACCTGTTCGTCATCCTCGACGCGGACTTCGTGCCGCGCCCCGAGCTGCTGGTCGAGACGGTGCCGTTCTTCGTGCGCGACGACGTCGCGTTCGTCCAGTCGCCGCAGACGTACGGCAACATGAACTCCCTCATCTCGCGGGGCGCCGGCTACATGCAGGCGGTCTTCTACCGGTTCGTCCAGCCGGGCCGCAACCGGTTCAACGCGGCGTTCTGCGTGGGGACCAACGTGGTGTTCCGCCGCGCGGCCGTGGACGACATCGGCGGCATGTGCACCGACTCGAAGTCGGAGGACGTCTGGACGTCGCTGCACCTGCACGAGCGGGGGTGGCGGTCGGTGTACATCCCGCAGACCCTGGCCGTGGGGGACACGCCGGAGACCATCGTGGCCTACGCCAAGCAGCAGCTGCGCTGGGCGACGGGCGGGTTCGAGATCCTGCTCCAGCACAACCCGCTGTCGCCGCGGCGCAACCTCACCCTGGACCAGCGCCTGCAGTACTTCGTGACCTCGACGCACTACCTGTCGGGGATCGCGCCGCTGCTGCTCCTGCTCGTGCCGCCGCTGCAGATCTACCTCGGCCTGGCGCCGATGCGCCTCGACGTGTCGGTGGGCACCTGGGCCCTGTACTACCTGGGCTTCTACGGCCTGCAGATCGCGATCGCGTTCTTTACCCTCGGCTCGTTCCGCTGGGAGGTGCTGCTGCTCGCCGCGGTGTCCTGGCCCATCTACGTCAAGGCGTTCTGGAACGCCCTGACGGGCAAGCAGCAGGCCTGGGCGGTCACCGGCCGGGTAGGCCGTGGGACGAGTCCGTTCGAGGTGATCGTCCCGCAGACGCTGTGCTTCGTGTTCCTCCTGGTGACCTCCGTGGTCGGGGTGTGGCAGTACCGCGACGACCTGCTGCCGAACCTGTCCGTGGCCTGGAACGTCACGAACACCGTCATCCTGGGCGGGTTCCTGCTCACGGCCGTGCGCGAGCACCGGGCCGTCGTCGCGGGCGGTGCCGCATGACGTGGGCCACGCGCCTGAAGCTGGCGGTCGGCGTCGTCGTCGTGCTCGCGCTGTGCGCCACCCTGACCCTGGTCCTCAACCGCCGGATGAGCCAGGCCACGTCGGCGCAGGCGACGATCGTGGCGGAGGAGGTCGCCGTCGGGGCCGACTACGCCGGGACCGTCGTGTCGGCGCACGTGGAGCCGGGGGACGAGGTCGCCCAGGGCGACCCGTTGTTCACGATGCGCAGCCTGCTGCTGGCGCACGACCTCGCCGTCGGCGTCGTCTCCCGCAAGGCGGCCTCCTACGAGGTCAGCGGCGACGGCGAGATGACGGTCGTGGCGCCCGTCGACGGCGTGGTCTCGGAGATCGCGGGCACCCCGGGCGGCTTCGTGCAGTCGGGGGAGGTGGTGGCCACGCTGTACCGGGACGGGTCGACCGCCGTCGACGCCCGGCTGCTGCTCGACCCCGCCGACTTCGCGCGGGTCCGACCCGGTGCGTACGTGCGCATCACGCTGCCGGACCAGAGCGAGGTCCCGGGCGAGGTCTCCTCGATCGCCGTGAGCAACACGCGCAACCGTGCGGAGGCGACGATCGTGGTCGGCAGCACCACGCTCTCGCAGCAGGCGGGTGCCGGGCTGGTGCAGCCCGGCACGCCCGTGGTCGCGAGCGTCGAGCTGCACGACGACGGCCCGTTCTCGGGCGTCGACCTCGCCTTCCAGCGGTTCCTGCAGAGGATCGGGCTGTGACCCGCCGCGGCGTCGCGCTCGCGGTCTGCGTCGCGGCGGGCCTGGTGGCCTCCGGGTGCACGGCGGCGTCCGCACCGGTGTCCGCACCGGCCGCGGCGCCGTCGTCCGGCACCGGCGTGGCGAGCGCCGCGCCGCCGGCGGTGGACCCGACGGTGCTGCCGGCGGTGGACCGCGGCGAGGTACCGATGCGCCTCGCCGACGGGCTGGCACCCCCGACCAACCGGTGGTTCTCCGGCCTGGTGTTCGGCGAGGCGCCGCAGCCGGTGTTCCCGCTGCCGCTCGCCGTCGGCCTGACGGCGTCCGGGTTCGCGTACGGGCTGCCCACCGCGCGGGCGGAGGGCGCCGTGCTGGCGGGGCCGTACGACCCGCAGGTGCAGATGGACCTGCGCGAGCCGGTCACGGGGATCGTCACGGACTACGACGCCGCGACGGTGAGCGTCGACCTGGTGGCGGGCGACGCGAGGGTGCTCGGCACCCTGCACCTCACCCGCGGCTCACCGGTGCTGCGGTACACGGCGGCGGGCGACCAGCAGCTCGGGCTCGGCGTCCCGTTCGCCGCCGGCGGGGACGGCCTGCCCGACGACGTCGCCGCCGCGGACGTGGACGGCCGCGCGCACGTGCTCGTCGGCGCGGGCGACCTGGACGTGGCGGCCGCCCTGGACGGGACCGGCACCACCCTGGCCCTGGACGAGGGCGCCTCGGTGTCCTGGCTCGTCGCCCCCGACGCGGGCGAGCAGCTGGGGGCGCTCGCGGACCTCGTCGAGGCGGTGCGCGACCCGGTCCGCGGCACCGTGGTCGGCTACGAGACCGGCGCCGAGCAGGTGACCACGTCGGTGACGTACGAGACCGCCGGCGGGGGCCCCGCCGTCGTCGTGCGCTGGCCGCACCAGCAGGACGCCGTGGCCGGGCCGGACAGCACGGGCGACGCTGAGACCACCTGCGGGCTGGGCACCTACGCCACGGTGCGGGGGACCGTCGAGACGTGCCTCGCCACCACGTCGGCCTGGCGCTCGCCGGCACGCGAGCCCGCGGCCGGCCCCGACGTCTCGGGCCTCGACGGAGCCGCGCGCGACGAGCTCGCCGAGCAGGTGCGGGCCGACGCCGCGACGGTGCTGGCCGAGGTGCGGCCGGCGGACACGTACTTCGGCGGCAAGGGGCTGGCCCGCGACGCCGACCTGTGGGTGCTCGCGCGCGACCTCGGGCTCGACGGCGTGGCCGCGGACCTGCGGGCGAGCGTCGTGGCCGACCTGCGCACCTGGACGGAGCCGGACGGCTGCGCCGACCGGCCCGAGCGGTGCTTCACGTGGGAACCGACCCTGCGCACCGTCGTCGGGCAGGCGACCTCGTTCGGTTCCGAGGAGGGCAACGACCACCACTTCCACTACGGCTACTTCCTGTACGCGGCGGGCGTCCTGGCGGCGGACGACGGCGCGCTGGCCGCGGACCTGGCGCCGGTGCTGGACCTGCTCGCGGCCGACGTCGCGGCCGGTGCCGACGTGCCGGTGAGTGACGGCGCCCCCGTGCCCGGACTGCGCGTGCTGGACGTCGTCATGGGGCACTCGTGGGCGTCCGGACAGTCTCCCTTTGCCGACGGGAACAACCAGGAGTCGGCGTCCGAGGCGGTCGCGGCGTGGCACGGGCTGGCGTTGTGGGCCGCGGCCCGCGAGGCGGCCGGGCTGGACGACGCCGGGATGGGCGAGCAGGCGCGCTGGATGCTCGCGCTCGAGGCGGCGTCGGCCCGCGCCTACTGGACGGACTTCGACACCACGGACCCGGCGGCCGCGGGGCTGGAGGCGTCCGTGACGTCGCTCGTGTGGGACGGCAAGCGGGAACGAGCCACGTGGTTCTCGGCCGAGCCGAGCGCCGCGCTCGGCATCGTGGTGCTGCCCGTGACCGAGGTCTCGACCTATCTCGGCGAGGACCCGGCCCGTGTGCGGGCCAACCTCGAGGAGGCCTTGGGCACGGACGACCTCTGGGCGGACCCCGCGACCTGGGACGTCCTGTTCGGCGACCAGCTCCTGATGTACGCCGCGCTCCTCGGGCCGCAGGACGCGGCGTCGGCGCTCGACGTCGCCCGGGACCTGCCGGACGAGCGGATCGACGACGGGTCGACGCGGTCGCGGCTGCTGGCCTGGCTGCTCGCGCGCGCGGCGTAGCGGCGCGGGCTTCGGCCTCGCCGCGGTTCGGGCCTCGTCGCGCTCAGGCCTCGTCGGGGGCCCGGCCGCGCCCGTACTCGCGCTCGACCGGGTCGAGCTCGGACGCAGGGACGCAACCCGGCATGTTCTCGAGCGGCTCGTCGGCGGCGAGGGGGATCTCCTCGGCGGGCAGCGGCTCGGACCAGCCGACGCCGATGAGGAGGTCGACGACCTTGCCGCCCCGGTCGTCCATGACCAGCTCGACGTCCGCGAACTGCGCGGCCAGGGTGTAGGCCTGCACGATGCCCTCCGCGCCGTAGCGGATCTCGGAGGGCCCCTCGACCAGGTCCGGGAAGTCGCCCGTGTCGCGGACGTCGAACCCGCGGTCCGACAGGACCTCCTCGGCCGCTCCGGCGAGGGCGAACCGCGGGTCGGCGGCGTTGAAGACCCGCACACCGACCTTGTCGTACCGCATCGGCAGGACCCCGTCGGGGGAGTCCTCGTCCTCTGGCAGGCACGCCGGTGCCATGTTCGTCACGTCGGCGCTCGGGGTGAAGATCGGCTCCGCGATCGGCGAGTCGATGGTGTCGGTGTAGATGGCGAGCGCGCCGAGACCGAGGACCACGAGGAAGGCGATGATGAGCCCGAAGACGACCGCCTGGCGCTCGTGCTTGCGCCGGCGGCGGGCGACCCTCGCCGGGTCCTGGGCTGGTGACGTCACGCGAAGAAACTACCTGAGATTCCGGGTCCGGGAGTGGTCATCCCACGGCGAGGACGCGAGCGTGGAGGATCGGTCGCTGCTGGAGCGCCGCCCGGACGGCGCGGTGCAGGCCGTCCTCGAGGTACAGGGTGCCTTGGTACTCCACCACGTGGGCGAAGAGGTCGCCGAAGAACGTCGAGTCGTCGGCGAGGAGGGCGTCGAGGTCGAGCGTGCGCTTGGTGGTCACGAGCTCGTCCAGACGGACCTGGCGCGGCGGGACGTCCGACCAGTCGTTGGTGCTCTCGCGCCCGTGGTCGGGGTACGGACGCCCATCGCCCACGGATTTGAAGATCATGGCAGCCATCGTAGGGGCGGCACCTCGTCTTTGAATCATGCTCCAGGCAATGGTTCGTCACGATACCGTCACGATCGGGCCGAAGCCCGGGATTCCTGTGCCCTCCGGCTCGGTTCGTCCGGGCAACCGGCATTGACGTGATGGGGATCACACGAGATGGTGGACCCTGTCGCCCGGTGTGGTAGCGCTTCCATGCCGGCTCGGACCGACATCGGATCGAAGGAGATCTCCATGTCCCACCGCGTACGCCTGGCCGCTGCCACGGCAGCAGCCGCCCTCTGCCTCACCGCCCTGGTCGGGGCCGGCCCGGCCGGCGCGCACCCGCCGCGCCCCGCCGACCCGGAGCTGTGGGTCGACCCGCACAGCTCGACGCGGGGCCACATCGCCGAGCTGGGGCTCACCGGCGACGCCCTGGCCGACGCCGAGCTCCTCGCCGAGATCCCCACCGCCACCTGGTTCACCGCGGGGTCGCCGCGGTCGGTGAAGCAGGACGTCAAGAAGGTGGTGGTCCACGCGCACGCGGCCCGCCAGGTGCCGGTGCTCGTCGCCTACAACCTGCCGTTCCGCGACTGCGCCCAGTACTCCGCCGGCGGTGCCACCTCCGTCGCCGAGTACGAGGCCTGGATCGACGGCTTCGCCCGTGGCATCGGCAACAAGCAGGCCGTCGTCGTCCTCGAGCCGGACGGGCTCGGCATCATCCCCTGGTACACGACCTTCGAGGGCACGCAGGAGTGGTGCCAGCCCGCGGAGGCCGATCCCGCCACGGCCGCGGCCGAACGGTTCGCGATGCTGAACTACGCCGTGGACGCCCTCGGCGAGCTCCCCGGCACGCGCGTCTACCTCGACGCCGGGCACAGCGGGTGGCTCAACGTCGGGGACAACACCGACCGGCTCCTGCAGGCCGGCGTGGAGCGCGCCGACGGGTTCTACCTCAACGCCTCGAACTACCAGTACACGACCAACCTCGAGGCGTACGGGCGGTGGATCAGCTCGTGCCTCACGATGGTCACCGAGCTGGGTGCCGCGCCGGGCGACTGCGGCAACCAGTACTGGAACGGCGGTCCGGCCACCGACTGGGCCGGCGCCGAGCTGACACCCTTCACCGAGTGGTCGTCCGGCCCGCTCGACGAGGTCCCGCTCGAGCAGAACACCATCGGGATCGACTCCCGCTACGCGGCGGCACTCGGTGACACCGAGCCGAGCACCCACTTCGTGATCGACACCTCGCGCAACGGTCAGGGACCGTGGGACCCGGCGACGTCGTCGAACACCTACGCCGACCCGGAGGACTGGTGCAACCCGCCCGGGCGCGGTCTCGGCGAGCGGCCGACCCTGGACGTCGCGGACCCGCTGATCGACGCCTACCTGTGGATCAAGGTGCCCGGCGAGTCGGACGGGCAGTGCTACCGGGGCACTGGCGGACCGCTCGACCCGGAGCGGGGCATGGTCGACCCGCCGGCCGGCGCGTGGTTCGTGGAGCAGGCGGACGAGCTGATCGCCCTCGCCGACCCCGCGCTGACCGCGCCGTAGGAGCAGCGGCCCAGACCGTCACTCCTCGGTGCCCCCGAGATCGGGGCGGGCGACGAGCTGCACGGTGCGCACCCGCGCGCCGTGCAGCTCGAGCACCACGACCTCGTTGCCCGTGGCGCGCACGAGCGGGCCCGGCACGTACAGCGTGCGCGTCGGGCCCGCGCTCCAGTAGCGGCCGAGGCAGAACCCGTTGACCCACACCACGCCCTTGGTCCAGCCGTCCAGCCGCAGGAAGTGGTCGGCGCCGGCCGTGCTGGCAAAGGTCCCGCGCGCCAGCACCGGTCCGGCGAGCGGCACGTCCGTGCCTGTCGGGGAGGCGGTACGCAGCGCGTCCGTGACCTCCCGGCGCAGGCTGCCGCCGTCGTCGGCGAACCGGAGCGGGGTGACGTCCCAACCGGTGAGCTCGCGCGCCGCGGTGCGCACCGGGCCGATCAGGCCCTTCGGCTCGCCGATGCGCGGGCCGTAGTTGACGCGGCCCTGGTCCTCGACGAGCAGGGTCAGCTCGCCCGTGCGGGCGGGCAGCGGGAGGCTGGTGGTGTGCGTCGTGCGGTCCAGCAGGCCGAGCGGCTCGCCGTCGAGAGCGACGAGCGCGCGGTCCCGGACCTCGCCCACCACCAGGACCGCGTCGTCGGCGGCGATCCGCGTGCTGTACCGGACGAACCCGTCCCAGGCGGCGACGTCGTCGTGCGTGGGCGGGTGCTCGGAGCGGTGGGTCTCGCCGAGCGCGTCGACCAGGTCGGCCAGCGGGACCTGGCGATCCAGCGCGACGGTGTGCTCGGGGGCGGGTGGTGCCTCGGCCGGCATCTCGTCGGGGACGGGACGATGCCGGGCGATCACCGCGCGCAGCGCGCGGAACGTCGCCGTCGGGGCGCCGTGCTCGGCCAGCGGGGCGTCGTAGTCGTAGGACGTGGTGAGGGGGCGGTAGGTGCCCTTGTCGTTGGCTCCGGCGGTGAACCCGAAGTTGGTCCCGCCGTGGAACATGTAGAGGTTGACCGACGCTCCGGCGGCGAGCAGATCGTCGAGGTCGCCGGCGTTGGCCTCCGGGGCGGTGACGTGGTGGTGCAGTCCCCAGGAGTCGAACCAGCCGTCCCAGAACTCCGTGCACATCAGCGGGCCCGTGGGCTGGTGGCGCCGCAGCGTCGCGAGGCGCTCGGTGCTCCGGGAGCCGAAGTTCGCCGTCCGGAGCAGCTCGGGCAGACCGCCCCGGGCGAGGTGCTCGTCGTTCGCCTGGTCGCTGGTGAAGAGGGGGACCTCGATGCCGTGGCCGCGCAGCATCGCGGCGAGGGTGCGCAGGTAGTGGCGGCGCTCGTCCTCGGGGTCGGTGCCGTAGGCGCCGTACTCGTTCTCGACCTGCACCATGAGCACGGGGCCGCCGGCGGTGACCTGCCGCGGGGCGACGACCTCGGCGACGGCGGCGTAGTACTCGTCGATCGCGGCCAGGAACTGCGGCTCGGCGCGGCGCACGCCCACGGAGGGGTCGGTGAACAGCCAGCCCGGCAGCCCGCCCCCGGTCCACTCGGCGCAGATGTACGGGCCGGGCCGCACGATGGCGTGCAGGCCCTCGGCGGCGACCAGGTCGAGGAACCGGCCGAGGTCGCGGCGGCCGTCGGTGCGGAACTCGCCGCGGTCGGGGAAGTGGAGGTTCCAGGCGACGTAGGTCTCGATCGTGTTCAGGCCCATGAGCCGGGCCTTGTGGATCCGGTCGGCCCACTGGTCGGGGTGGACGCGGAAGAAGTGCAGGGCGCCGCTGACGATCTGGTGGGGCCGGCCGTCGAGGAGAAAGTCCTGGTCACCGATGTCGAAGCGAGGCATGAACCGATCTAATCACGTGTCGACGCAGGGGCTGTGCAGTGCGGTCCAGGAACGGACGAGGGCCCGTCACCGTGACGGTGACGGGCCCTCGGGTCCGGCGGAGGATGGGGGATTCGAACCCCCGAGGGCGTGAACCCAACACGCTTTCCAAGCGTGCGCCATAGGCCGCTAGGCGAATCCTCCTCTGGTGCCACCCACGCACGACGGCGCAGGCAACCCCAGCAGAATAGCGGACGGGTGCGGTCTTCTCCGAATCGCGCCCGGGTGACCCTCGTCTCGGTCGGTGCGGGGGCCTGGATCCGGTTTCGGATCCGGCGCTCCCCTCCGCTAGGCTGGGGGCAGACCCCTCGTGCGGCACCATCTCGCCGAACTCCCCCAGGGCCGGAAGGCAGCAAGGGTACGTGAGCTCTGGTGGGTGCGCGAGGGGTCCTTTGCGTCCCGCTGACCAGCGAGTTCTCATTCAGTGAGACGGTCGATGTCCGCAGAGCGGGATTTTCGGCCTTCCGAGTTGGAGAAGTGGCCCCTGCGGTGTTCAGGTTGAGCCATGCACCGCTCCCACGTCACCGCACCCCGCACCGCGCGCACCTCGCCGCGCGGGCAGATGTGCCGTGCCGCGATGCGGAGCACCCGAATGTGCGTGCGCTGACAGCGCCCCGCACCGCCGTCCGGCCGTGACGGCACCCCCTCTTCCTGCGCCCGCCGCGCGCTGATGGCCGCGGCCTGCCTGCTTCTCCTCTGTTCATGAACCGCCGACGGCGCCCCCTGCCGTCGTGCCCGTGGAAGGACCCACCCATGTCTGTGCGCTCCACCCTGCTCGCGGCCGGTGCCGCCGCCTCCGTCCTCGCTCTCGCCGCCTGCTCCGGCGGTGCCGAGGCCGCCGTCTCGGCCGGCACCGCCGAGGACCCGATCCGCATCGGCGTCGTCTCCTCCGGCGAGGCCTACTGGGACACGTTCGCCGACGCCGCCGCGGAGGATGGCATCACGGTCGAGATCGTGAACTTCTCCGACTACCAGCTCCCCAACCAGGGTCTGAGCGACGGCGACCTGGACCTCAACCAGTTCCAGCACATCCAGTTCCTCGCGGGCTACAACGACGCGCGCGGGGAAGAACTCACGCCGATCGGCGCGACCGCCGTCTACCCCCTGGGCCTGTACTCGACGGCGCACGCGAGCGTCGAGGAGATCCCGGCCGGCGGCGAGGTCGCCATCCCCAACGACGACACCAACCAGGCCCGCGCGCTCCTCGTGCTGCAGGAGGCGGGCCTGATCGCCCTGCGCGACGGCGGCAGCTCGTTCTCGACGCCCGCCGACGTCCTGCCGGACGAGTCCCGCGTGACCGTCACCCCGGTCGACGCCGCCCAGACGGCGCTCGCCCTGCAGGACGTCGACGCCTCGATCGTCAACAACGACTTCGTGGGCGACGCCGGCCTGACCGCCGAGGACGCCATCTACTCCGACGACCCCGACGCCTCGGCCGCCGAGCCGTACATCAACGTGTGGGTGTCGCGCGCCGAGGACGCCGACGACGAGACGCTGAACCGGCTCGTCGACATCTTCCACACCGAGGAGATCGAGCAGGGCGTCATCGACGCCTCCGGCGGGACGGGCGTCATCAAGGACAACGACGCCGCGGACCTGGCGGCCATCCTCACCGAGATCGAGACCAACCTCGCCGCGAAGTAGTGCCCCGCTCGCCGAGGTAGTGCCGCCGTCGCCGAGGTAGTGCCCCGCTTGCCGAGGTAGTAGCGCTCGCCGCGAGGTAGCGGTGCTACCTCGGCCGGGCCGCTACTACCTCGCGGCGAGCGCTACTACCTCGCGGCGAGCGCTACTACCTCGCGGCGAGCGCTACTACCTCGCGGTGAGCGCTACTACCTCGGCACGAGGTTCTGGAAGGAGAGCCGTGAGCCAGCCCATCATCAGCTTCCGCGACGCGGTCAAGGAGTTCCCGGGCCTCGGAGGACGCCGTCGCGCCCGCCGCTCGGCTCCCGCCGTCCGCGCCGTCGACGGCGTCACCCTCGACATCGCCGCCGGAGAGATCTTCGGCGTGATCGGCTACTCCGGCGCCGGCAAGTCCACGCTCGTGCGGCTCGTCAACGCGTTGGAGACGACGACGGCCGGTTCCGTCGTCGTGGACGGCACCGACCTGACGGGGTTGAGCGAGGCACGCCTGCGCCCGGTGCGCGCCGGGATCGGCATGATCTTCCAGCAGTTCAACCTGCTGCGGTCGCGCACGGTCGCCGGGAACGTGGCCTACCCGCTGGAGGTCGCCGGCTGGTCGCGGACCGACCGGGACGCCCGCGTCGCCGAGCTGCTCGCGTTCGTCGGCATCGCCGACAAGGCCGCGGCCTACCCCTCGGCGCTGTCCGGTGGGCAGAAGCAGCGCGTCGGGATCGCCCGGGCGCTCGCCACGAACCCGAAGATCCTGCTGGCGGACGAGGCGACGAGCGCGCTGGACCCGGAGACGACGGCGGACGTGCTCGCCCTGCTGCAGCGCGTCAACCGTGAGCTCGGCATCACCGTGGTGGTCATCACCCACGAGATGGAGGTGGTCCGCTCGATCTGCCACCGTGTCGCGGTCATGGAGCGCGGCCGCGTCGTGGAGCTCGGCGACGCCTACCGGGTGTTCAGCGCGCCGCAGCAGCCCGTGACCCGGCGGTTCGTGGCCTCCGCGCTGCGCGACCAGCCCTCGGCGGCCGTCCTCGACCGCCTCCGCGAACGGCACTCCGGCCGCATCGTGACCGTCCGCATCGACGAGGTCTCCGGCTCCTCCGCGCAGGTCATGGAGGTCCTGGCGGACCGCGGCGTGCACGGCACCATCGTCTACGGCGGCATCACCGAGGTGGCCGAGCGCCCCTACGGCTCGCTCACCCTCGAGCTCTCCGGGGACGACGCCGCGGTGCACGCCGCGCTCGCCGGCCTGCGCGCGGTGACCTCCGTCGTCGACCACGGCACCGCGGCCCTGCCCGTCGCGGAAGGGAGCGACCGATGAGACCCGACCTGGTGCCCCTGCTGTGGGAGGCGTTCGGCGAGACCCTGTACATGGTCCTGATCACGCTGGCCGTCGGCGGGTTCTGCGGACTGGTGCTCGGGCTCGGCCTGTACCTCACCCGCCCCGGCAACCTGCTGGCGAACCGCCCGGTGTTCGCCGTGCTCAACGTGGCCGTCAACATCGTGCGGCCCGTGCCGTTCCTCATCTTCCTGGTCGC
This sequence comes from Isoptericola sp. S6320L, assembly GCF_023015685.1. Classification (NCBI taxonomy): domain Bacteria; kingdom Bacillati; phylum Actinomycetota; class Actinomycetes; order Micrococcales; family Promicromonosporaceae; genus Isoptericola; species Isoptericola sp. S6320L. The sequence continues at coordinate 30,068 of NZ_JALKAT010000006.1, read as the reverse complement.
CATCGGTCCGCTGACGCGGGCGGCCGTGGGGACGACGATCGGCATCGAGGCGTTCACGTTCGCGATGTGCATCATGGCGGCGTTCGTGTTCGCCCGGCTCGTGGAGCAGAACCTGGTGTCCATCGACCCCGGTGTCATCGAGGCGGCCCGCGCGATGGGTGCCTCGCCGCTGCGGATCGTGCGCACCGTCGTCGTGCCCGAGGCCCTGTCGCCCCTGATCCTCGGCTACACGTTCCTGTTCGTGGGCGTGCTCGACATGTCCGCGATCGCGGGCTACCTGGGCGGCGGCGGACTGGGCGACTTCGCCATCGTCAACGGTTACCGGCAGTACGACTGGGCCGTGACGGCGATCGTCGTGGTGATCATCATCGTGATCGTCCAGCTCGTGCAGTGGCTGGGGAACTCGCTCGCGAGGCGCGCACTGCGGCGCTGACGGGCGCATGGTGCTTGATCCTGGGCGGGGGTGCTGGCACTGTCACCGCATGCCCTCGACAGGATCGTCCATGACCGACGGCCTGCGAGCCGTGGGACTCGTGCTGCTGATGGTGCTCGGACTGCTCGTGCTGCTGGTCGTCCTGGCGGTGCACGACGTGCTCACGCCCGACGACGGCGACCGCCGTGCCGCCGACGTGGGCCGTCAGACGGTGCAGGAGCTCGCCGCCGACCTGGAACCGGGATACGCCGAGCCTCTCGACGCGGAGAACCTGGCGCAGCGCGTCGTCGACGAGTCCGCGAGTGGTGTCACGGTGCTCGGCTGGGAGGGCAGCTCCGGGACTGACGAGGGGGCGGTCGTGGAGGTGGCGATCCGGGCGCAGGTCGAGGGCTCGCAGAGCGGGTGGTTCGACGCCGGGAGCACGGCCGGGAGATCGCTGACCTGCTGGCGGTTCACGGTGCACGCAGGGGAGCACGACGGTGCAGCGACGTACGAGGAGATCGGCTGCCCGGACGACCTGGACCGGGCGCCCGCGCCCGACCCCACCCCGTTGCCGTCCCTGGGCCCGGACGCGGAGGCGACGGTCCTCGCCGCCCTGGACGAGCTGCCGCCGGACGCGACCCCGGCCGACGCGGAGTCGTCCTTGCGCAGCGCCTTCCCCGAGTTCGTCGACGTGCGGGCCGAGCGCGAGGACGACGAGCTGGTCGCCGCGGTCGGCGTCATGCGCTCCCGCGACTGCGTCGTCGGCGTCCGGCCCGACGGCGAGCCCGCCTGGCGGTACTCGGCCTTCGACCGGATCCAGCTCGAGCCGGGCGAGCTGGGCTGCGCCCCCGGGCTGTACCTGCGCCCGATCACGACCCACTGATCGGCGCGCCGATCGGCACCTGAGCGTGCGGGGCGTGATCCTCGACCTGGTGGACGTCACCCCTGCGGCGGGCGGGCGCCGCCGTCGAGGAGACCGATGATGCGTGCGCTGAGGTCGCCGAGCGCGGCGGTGCCGAGCCCGCCGAGCTCCTCCAGGAGCGGGTCGCGGATCTCGCGGCGCTGGGAGCGGAGCACCCGGCCGACCACGCGGCGTCCGTCGGCGGTCAGGACGGCGTCGTAGGCCCGGCGTCCCCCCGTCGCCGGGCGGCGCACGACGAGCCCCTGGTGCTCCAGGGCGGTCACGGCATGGCTGATACGGCTCGGGGAGAAGCGCAGCGTCTCGGCAAGGCTCTTGAGCCCCAGGGTGTGACTCTCGGCGGCGTGGAGGAGCACCAGGATCTTGAAGTGGCCGTGCGAGACCCCGCCGTCCCGCTGTGACTGCCGGTCCAGCGCGGTCTCGAGGAGGTGGGTGGCGAGGACGAGGTCCTGCCACACCGATGCCCTGCCGAGGTCGTCGTCAGGATCCACCCGCGCGTGCGTGTCGTGCTCGGCGTCCCGTGGTCGTGTCACGCTCCCATCCTCACACCATGGGGTTGCCGTGGGCGGTGGACTCCTGCGGGGTCAGCTCCTGCACGACGTCCCAGTGCTCGACGATCCGGCCCTCCTCCAGCCGGAAGACGTCGACGATCACCACCGGGCCGGGAGCCCATCCGGTCACGATGCTGTGGGTGAAGACGAGGTCGCCCTGGGCTGCGGTGCGCTGAGGTTCCCAGGAGAACCCCTGGAGGCCCGGGACCGCGGCGCGGAGCGTGTCGAGGCCGTTCGGCATCTGTGGGCTGTGCTGCACGTACGGCTCGGCCCAGTAGCGGTCCAGGGCGGTGAGGTCCTTGTCGACGAAGAGCTCCCGCATCGCCGTGAGGACGATCTCGGTGTTGCGCGCGGCCTGGTGGTGCTCGGCCCCGGCGTCCGGGGTCGTGGTGTGCGCGGTAGTGGCGTGCTCGGTGGTGGTGCTCGTGCTCATGGTCATGCCTCCGTGATGGTTCCGGTGAAGGTGTACAGGGTGCTGTCGACGGTGACGTGGGAGTACAGCGTCGCGTTGGCGAAGTCCTCGACGTGAGTGACGGTGGCACCGCTCGCCTCGGTCCAGGAGTTCAGGTAGAGGCCGTCGCGGATCTTGCGCAGGTCGAGCGTGACGGTCTCGGTGTGACCGTCGGGGGCGAGGCCGCCCCCCTCCTCGACGACGAAGGTGCCCTGGGACGACGAGTCGAAGGTGAACCGCACCTTCAGGGGTCCCAGGTCGAAGCGGTAGCTGTTGCCGACCGGTTGTTCGGTCATGATGGGGATTCCTCTCGAGAGTGATCGATAGTGAGTTGAACGCTCAAGTTCTGCCGCTATTCCCGGCCCTGGGTGGCGGTGATGCTGACCGCGTTCGCCCAGGGGTCCTCGACGCTGACCGTCCGGCCGTCGTCGCGGACCGGGACGCGGTGGTGCTGCATGCGGTCGACCAGCTCGGCGACGTCGTCGGCCGTGGGCACCTCGATGTCCACCCGGCCGAGCCCGAGGGTCTGCTGGCGCGGGCCCGCGCCGCGGCTCCTCCACACGTTCATCGCCATGTGGTGGTGGTAGCCGCCCGCGCTCACGAACACGGCCTGGTCGCCCAGTGTCATCGTGACGTCGAACCCCAGGCGCGTGGCGTAGAAGTCGCGGGCCGTCGCCACGTCGCCGACCGACAGGTGGATGTGTCCCACCCGGGCGCTGCCGACCGGCTCGCCGGCGAGCCCGCGCTCGTCGAGGTGCTCGCGCAGGTACGCGCTCGGGTCCAGGCCTATCACGCCCATCTCGACCTGCCCGTGCGTCCAGCTCCACTGCGTGCGGTCGCGGTCCCAGTAGAGCTCGACGCCGTTGCCCTCGGGGTCGTCGAAGTAGAACGCCTTGCTGACCAGGTGGTCGGCCGACCCGGTGAAGGAGCCGGGGAGCCGTCGCGCGACCGAGCTGACCGAGGCGGCGAGCGCCGCCTCCGTGTCGAAGAGGATCGCGGTGTGGAACAGCCCGGCCTGGTGGGGAGAGGCGTGCCGGAGCTCTGGGGTGTGCGCCAGGACGACGACGGCGCGGCCGGCCCGGCCGAGCGTCACCACGGGCCCGGCCTGCTCCAGCACGGTCAAGCCCACCCCGTCGCGGTAGTAGGCGGTCATGGCGTCCAGGTCGGCGACGTTGAGGGTGACGGCGCCCATGGCCGTGTCCGCCGCAAGGAGTGGTCGTGTGCTCATGACCGCGACAACCTGCTTGAATCTTCAACTATTCCGGAGCTGGTTGAGGCCGGGCTGCGCCGAGCGGCGGGCGTAGTGTCGGCCTCGAGCGCGGCCGACCCGGTCCCGGACGACGAGACCGGCGGCTCGCCGGGCTTCCGCGGATCGAGGGGCAGGCATGGACATCACGGTGATCGGTCGGGGCGGTATCGGCGGCGGGCTCGGAGACCTGTGGGAGCAGGCAGGGCACCAGGTGACGCGGCTGGGTCGAGGGGGCGGGGACGTCGGGGACGCCGACGCGGTGCTCCTGGCCGTGCCGGGCGGCGTCGTGGCGGACGCGTTGTCGTCGGTCGCCGGCCTCGAGGGCAGGACGGTGCTCGATGCGACGAACCTCTACGGTGGCAGCCGGCCGCCGCAGGGGGCGTCCTCCAACGCCGAGTTCGTCCGGTCGGTGACGGGCGGGCCGACGGCCAAGGCGTTCAGCACCAACTTCGCCTCGCTGTTCGAGCGCGTCGCCGGCGCGCGCGCTCGGCCGAGCAACCTGTGGGCGGGCGACGACGACGCCGCCGAGGTCGTCGAGCGGCTCAGTCTCGACGCCGGCTACGAGGCCGTCCGGCTGGGTGACCTCGGTATGGCCGCCACGCAGGAGGCCTTGGCCGGCCCCCTGTTCTCGATCATGCAGTCGGGCCTCGGCCCGTTCGTCTACCGGATGGCGTCACCCGAGGAGCTCTGAGCGGCTGGAGGGACCTGCCGGTGCCCGGGATGATCCACGGCCCCTCCTCGGTTGTTGACATGTGAATCACACGCGCCCCCGGCGCGACCTCACCGAGAAGGAGTGGCAGACCATGGACGTCTCGCAGATCGAGTTCGGCATCGACAGCTTCGGGGACCGGCCGCGGGACGACCGGGGCGAGATCGTCTCGCACGCCGAGGCGATCCGTGCGGCGGTGGCCGAGGCCGTGCTCGCCGACCAGGCGGGCATCGACGTGGTCGCTCTCGGTGAGCACCACCGGCCGGAGTACGCGATCTCCAGCCCGGAGACCGTGCTGGCCGGCATCGCGACCGCCACCCAGCGCATCCGGCTCGCCTCCGGGGTCACGGTGCTGTCGTCGGACGACCCGGTGCGCGTGTTCCAGCGGTTCGCCACGGTGGACGCGCTGTCCCACGGTCGTGCTGAGGTGATCCTCGGGCGTGGGTCCTTCACCGAGTCCTTCCCGCTGTTCGGGTACGACCTCAAGGACTACGACCTCTTGTTCGAGGAGAAGATCAACCTCTTCCGCCAGCTCCTGGACGAGCGGCCGGTCACCTGGGAGGGCACGACCCGCGCGCCGCTGCACGAGGCCGACGTGTTCCCGAAGACCGAGTCGGGTCGGCTCGAGACGTGGGTGGGCGTCGGCGGGACACCCCAGTCGGTGCTGCGCACCGCCACCTACGGGTTCCGGCTCATGCTCGCGATCATCGGTGGGGCCCCGGACCGCTTCGCGCCCTACGTGGACCTGTACCGGCGAGCCCACGAGCAGCTCGGCACGAGCCCGCAGCCGGTCGGGATGCACTCCCCGGGCTTCGTCGCCGAGACCGACGAGGAGGCCAAGGCGCTGTTCTACCCCGGCTACCGGGAGATCCGCGACCGGATCGGTGCGCTGCGCGGATGGGCGCCGCTGCGCAGGGCGGAGTTCGACGCCGAGGTGGACGGCGGGTCGCTGTACGTGGGTTCGGTCGAGACGGTCGCGGCCAAGATCGCCCACGCCATCCGGGTGCTGGGCGCGGGCCGGTTCGACATGATCTACTCTGCCGCCGGCACCGTCTCCGCCACCGCGCGGATGCGCTCGGTCGAGCTCTACGGCACCCAGGTCATCCCGCGGGTCCGCGAGCTCCTGGCCGAGACCCCGGCGGTCGTGGCGGGAGCCGCGCGATGAGCCCCGCCACCACGACGATCGCGATCCTCGGGGCGGGAAAGGTCGGTACCGTCCTGGCCCGGCTGGCCGTGGCCGCGGGCTTCCAGGTCCTGATATCAGGATCTGGCGACCCCGAGAAGATCGCCCTGACCACCGAGGTCCTCACCCCGGGCGCCCGGCCGGTCCGGTCCGCCGAGGCGGCGGCGGCCGCGGACCTGGTCGTCCTCGCGCTGCCGCTCAGCAAGCACCGCCACCTCCCTGTCCGGGAGCTGGAGGGCAAGCTGGTCGTCGACGCGATGAACCACTGGTGGGAGATCGACGGTCCCCGCGAGGCGGTCGTCCCGCCCGGGCTCTCCTCCAGCGAGCTCGTCCAGCAGTTCCTGACGGGCGCGCGGGTGGTCAAGGCGTTCAACCACATGGGCTACCACGACCTGGAGGACGGGGCCCGACCCGCAGGGCCGGGACGCAAGGCGATCGCCGTCGCCGGTGACGCACCGGCGGACGTCGCCGTGGTGTCGGAGCTGGTCGACGCCCTCGGGTTCGACCCGCTGGCCATCGGCGACCTCGCGGCAGGTGCCCGGCTCGAACCAGGCGCCCCTGCCTTCGGGGCGAACGTCGACGCCGGAGACCTGCGCGCCCTCACCACCGGCCCGGTGCCCGCCGCGACGGTCGACGAGGACCGGACGCGGGAGGCGGAGGTCTCCAGGCCCGGTTGACCGTGTTCCGGCCACACGGTGTCCACTGGGGGCGACGGTCGGCGGTGATGCTCGCACGGTGCGGCACCAGGGCCGCGCCGGGCATGCCCCCGGCGGAGCACGCCAAGGAGAGGTTGTCGTATGACTGACGCAGTGACGGACAGGACCGGCGCCCGGGTCGCCGTCGGGGTCGAACGGGCCGACCCGGTCAGCTCCTACACGATCACGGTCGACGACGGACCTGTCGTCGGCAGAGCGGAGTTCATCGACCATCCCAAGACGGAGGATGAGCGCATCATCTTCCACACCGAGGTGGACCAGGACTTCTCCGGACGCGGTCTGGCCAAGATCCTGCTGGAGGAAGCACTCGCGGACAGCATCCGTCGCGGCATCACGATCGTGCCCGTCTGCCCGCTGTTCGGTCGCCACCTCGCCCGGCACGGTGACGAGTTCGTCGCCGCGGGCGGTGCGTTCCGCACCCCGACGCGCGCGGACCTGTCCGCGGTGACCCTCGCCGTCAGGCACCGGCCGTGAGCGGCTCCCTGCTCTGCGAGACGCCGTGCCGCGGCACGGCGTGAGCTCGGACGTCGCGCGGGATCGCGCAGCCGGGGAGGAGAGCACGTGCGGTCGATGATCCCCGACTACCTGGACGGGGCGCTGTCCGACGTCGCGGCGGACGACTCCGGGGAGACCGCTCGCTACATCCCCGAGCTCGCGGCTGCGGACCCCGACCGCCTCGGCGCCGTCTTCGCCACGGTCGACGGCCAGGTCTACGGCGCCGGCGACGTCGAGGTGGAGTTCACCATCCAGTCGATCTCGAAGCCGTTCGCGTACGCGCTGGCACTGCTCGACCGTGGTTTCGAGCCCGTCCTCGCCAAGGTCGGGGTCGAACCGTCCGGCGAGGCGTTCAACGAGATCTCCCTCGAGGACAGGACCGGACGCCCGCTCAACCCCATGATCAACGCCGGCGCCATGACCGCCCACGCGCTCACCGGCCCGGAGGGATCCGGTCCTGCCGCGCGGGTGGAACGCGTGATCGACGGTCTCTCGGCGTTCGCGGGCCGTCGGCTGCGGGTCGACGAGGCGACGTGCGCCTCCGAGATGGAGCATGCGCACCGCAACCTGGCGATCGCGCACATGCTGCGCAGCCACGAGATCCTCACGGAGGACCCCCCGGGGCGTGGTGGAGGGCTACCTCCGCCAGTGCTCGGTGCTCGTCACCGCGCGGGACCTGGCCCTGATGGCTGCCACGCTGGCCAACCGCGGTGTCAACCCGCTCTCCGGTGAGCGTGTGGTCGGCGAGCGGGTGGTGCGGCAGGTGCTGAGCGTCATGGCCACCTGCGGGATGTACGACGCCGCGGGGGACTGGGCGACGCAGGTCGGCATCCCCGCCAAGAGCGGGGTCGCCGGTGGGCTCATCGGCGCTCTCCCGGGTCAGCTCGGCATCGCGACCTTCTCCCCCCGGTTGGACGCCCACGGCAACAGCGTCCGTGGCGTGTCGTTGTTCGAGCGGTTCTCCTCCGACATGGGGCTGCACGTCATGGAGGTGCCGCCCGCCGCGCGTGCGGTCGTGCGGTCCAACCGCGTCCACGGCGACGCGGAGGGCGCGGTCCGGGTCCTCCGGCTGCAGGGCGGGATCCGGTTCGCCGGGGCCGAACGGGTCGTCCGGGAGGTCACGGACCGGCCGCCGGCCGAACCGCGGGTCGTCATCGACGTCTCCGCGGTGTACTCCATCGACGACGTGTCGCGCCGGATGCTGCTCGAGGTCGTCCGCCGCCTGACGTTGGAGGGACGCGAGGTCTACCTCGTCGACCCGGAGGGGATCGTCCCCGACCCGGACCCGGGCGAGGGCGGTCGGCTGACGGTCGTGGACACCGTCGGCGAGATCCAGACGCACACCGATCACGCCGAGCTGGTCGCCGTCGTCGGGAGCGGAGAGGTGCGCGCCGCCGAGCGAGCCTGGTGAGCGCGCCACCCGGTCGGCCCCAGGCGTTGACCGTGTTCTCACCACACAGCGTCTACTGGGGAGCAGCGGCCGTCTCCCCCGCCGGCCCGGAACCGAAAGGACCAGGAGCATGGGCTACATCACCGTAGGGAACGAGAACAGCACGCCCGTCGAGCTGTACTACGAGGACCAGGGCGCCGGGCAGCCGGTGGTGCTGATCCACGGCTATCCCCTCAACGGGCACAGCTGGGAGCGTCAGACCCGGGAGCTGCTGGACCAGGGCTACCGGGTGATCACCTATGACCGGCGCGGCTTCGGCCAGTCCTCGAAGGTGCACCACGGCTACGACTACGACACCTTCGCCGCCGACCTGAACACCGTGCTCGAGACCCTCGACCTGCGTGACGTCGTGCTCGTGGGCTTCTCGATGGGTACCGGCGAGCTGGCCCGCTACGTGCGCAACCACGGGCACGAGCGCGTCGCGAAGCTCGCGTTCCTCGCCTCGCTCGAGCCGTTCCTCGTCCAGCGTGACGACAACCCCGAGGGTGTGCCGCAGTCCGTCTTCGACGGCATCGCCGAGGCCGCCCGGGGCGACCGCTACGCCTGGTACACCGAGTTCTTCAAGAACTTCTACAACCTCGACGAGACGCTCGGCTCGCTCATCAGCCCCGAGGCCGTCCAGGCCAGCTGGGGCGTCGCCGTCCGCAGTGCCCCGGTCGCTGCCTACGCCGTCGTCCCGGCCTGGATCGAGGACTTCCGGACCGACGTCGAGGCCGTGCGCGCCGCCGGCAAGCCGACGATGATCCTGCACGGCACGAAGGACAACATCCTGCCGATCGACGCCACCGCGCGTCGGTTCCGTCAGGCGCTGCCGGACGCCACCTACGTGGAGGTCGAGGGCGCCCCGCACGGGCTGCTCTGGACGCACGGCGACCAGGTCAACGACGCCCTGAAGTCCTTTCTGGGCGCCTGACGCCACCCGGTGGAGGGTGGCCCGCCGGCTGCCCTCCACCGCCGGTCCCGCCTGTCGCGGGCACGACGGCCCGAGCACGAGGTGAAGGACACCACATGACGACTGACCATCCGGACGACGCGCGGCCCGCGCCGGAGACCGCACCGCGGACCACCGACGGCGCGAGCGCCCCCGGCGAGCCGACCCTGGCGGAAGACCTCCTGCTGCTGCTGTTCCAACCCGGCTCGGGCACCATCGCCGGCGAGGGGACCCTGTACTACGTCCTGGCCGGCGCGGTCCTCGCCGACCTGAGCCTCAGCGAGCAGGTGCAGACCTCGACGGGCCGGGTGGGGTCGCTGGTCGTCGGAGCCGTCGGCGACCGGCCGCCCGCGGACCCGCTCCTGCGGACGAGCTGGGAGTACGTCGAGAGCAAGCCCCGCGGGGTGCAGACCGTCCTGGCGGCCACGGGCCCGTCGCTGCGCCAGCCGCTGCTGGACAGGCTCGTCGACCGGGGCGACCTGCGTCGGCGCACCCGCAAGACGCTCGGCCTGTTCACGTCGTGGGTCCTCGAGGAGGGCGACAGCGGCCGCAGGGCGCGGGTGCTCGGGGAGGTGCGCGCGGTGCTCGTCGACCGGGTCGAACCGTCCCCGCGCACCGCCGCGCTCGCAGCCCTGCTCTACGGCAGCGGCACCATGCCCCAGCTCGACCGCGACATCCCGTGGACCTCGCCGGTGATCGCGCGCGCCGAGGAGCTCCAGGAGGGCAGCTGGGGAGCGGAGGCCTCCGCCCAGGCGGTCACCCGCACTGTCACCGCGGTCGTCGTCAACAGCGTCGTCGCCGCCACCGCCGCGCTGCCGCGCTGACCGCGCCCTCGGCCATCAGGTGCGGGACGCCTCAGTTGAGCGCGGGCGTGTCCTCCGGGATGACGCCGTCGCCGTAGAGGTCCGTGGCCAGGTCTCGCAGCGCACGCAGGGCGACGCGCTGCGTGAGCGGGCCGTAGGAGACGCGGGCGACGCCCAGCGACTCGTACTCGGCCGCGGTCAGCGCTCCGGGCAGGCCGATGACGCTGAGCCTGCGTTCGCCGAGCCCGGCGACGAGGCGCTGGGTCGACTCGCGGTCCAGGACGCCCGGCACGAAGACGAGGCTCGCGCCGGCGTCGAGGAACGCCCGACCCCGTTCGACGGCGTCGTCCAGGCTTGCGGACAGCGGACGGTCGCCACCACGCACCAGCGCGTCGGTGCGTGCGTTGAGCTGGAACGGGACGCCCTCCTGCTCGGCGACGCGCACGATGGCCTCGACGTTCGCCACCGCCTCGGTCAGCGGCACGAGGCGGTCCTCGACGTTCGCGCCGACGACGCCGACGCCGATCGCGCGACGGACCGACTCGCTGGGGTCGCCGAACCCCGCGTCGAGGTCGGCGGTCACCGGCAGGTCGGTCGCCGCCACGATCCGCGCCACGGCGGACAGCGCGACGTCGAAGGGGATCTCCCCGTCCGCGAAACCGTGGCTCGCGGCGATGGAGTGCCCGGCGGTGGCGATCGCGCGCGTCCCGGGCAGGTCGGCGACCGTCCGGGTGCTGATCGCGTCCCAGACGTTCACGACGCGGAGGATCTCGGGGGCTTCGTGGAGCGCCTTCAGCGCTTCGGCCTTCTCGACGGTGTGCATGGTCGTGACGCTACAACGGCCTGCGCGCGACGGCGGCCACGGCGTCGAGGATGACGTCCGCGACGGAGTCCGGCCGCGAGACCTCCAGCGCGTGCGACCCGTCCCAGATCACCCGGCGCACGACGGCGCCGGCCCGGTCGGCCATGAATCGCAGCGCGGCCGTGGGGATGTTCCGGTCCGCGTCGCCGTAGACGAACCAGCTCGGACGTGTCCGCCAGGCGGGGACCGCGCTCACGACGACGTCCGTCAGCGCGCCCTCCGCCACCGGGCGCTGCGTGGCGCTCATCGCGGCGGCGAGCACCTCCGGCACGTCGGCCGCGAGCTGGTCGGCGAACGCCTCGCGCCGGACGACGAGCTCCCTCCCGCTCGCGGCGACCGGGTATCCCGAGACCACGTCGTGGAGCGTGCTCCCCGGAAACCGGCGCGCGAGCTCGTCGGCGCTCTCGCCGTGGTCGGGAGCGAAGGCCGAGACGTAGACCAGCGCGGCGACGGCGTCGCGCGATCCCGCCTCGGTGATCACCATCCCGCCGTAGCAGTGCCCGACGAGGACGACCTCTCCGGGAACCGCGTCCAGGACGTCCGAGAGGTAGCGCGCGTCGTCGGCGAGGCCACGCAACGGGTTCGCCACGGCGACGACCGGCACGTCGTCCTCGTCCAGCCGGGCGATGACCTCGTTCCAGCTCGACGAGTCGGCGAACGCTCCGTGGACCAGCACGACGGTCGGTGTGGGCACGATGCTCCTTCGGTCCGCGGCGCACCGGGGGTGTGGTGCACCTCACACCCCAGCCAACGGTGTGTGCCGACCACAGGGTCAAGGCCGGGGCGTCGGTCGAGGGCCGGGCGCCGCCTCAGAGCAGCTCACGGAGCTGGCGACGCGAGGTGATGCCGAGCTTGCGGTAGATGTTGCGCAGGTGGGCCTCGATCGTGCGAGGGCTCAGGAAGAGCTCGGCGGCGACCTCTCGGGAGGTCGCTCCGGCCGCCACGAGCCGTGCGATATGACGTTCGTGGTCCGTCAGCGCCGTGGACGGCCCTGCGCCGTGTGCTCGCGGGTGCTCCCCGGTCGCCCGGAGCTCACGCGCAGCTCGCTCGGCGAACACCGCGGCTCCCATGGCGACGAAGGACTCGTGCGCGATGCGGAGCTCCTTGCGCGCAGCCTGGCGCTGGCCGCGGCGGCGCAGCCACTCGCCGTGCAGGAGGTGAGCGCGGGCGAGGTGCGCGGCCATGCGGGTGGCGCCGAGTTGGTCGATCGCCTCGCGGTAGTGGTCCTCGGCAGTGCCGGCGTCGGCAGCGCTGTCGTCGACGAGGAGCGCCCGAGCCAGGGCGGCGAGGCCACGTGCCATGGGCGTCCCGCACGCGGAGGACAGGACGGTGAGCTCGTGCAACGCAGGGAGGGCGTCGTCGCGTCGCGCCCCACGGACGGCCCCTTCGGCCAGCTCGTGGAGCGCGAGGCTGCGGACGAAGAGCTCGGGCGACCGGCTCGCGCGCACCGCGGCGTCGGCGGCTCCGGCGTAGTCACCGCTCGCGTTGCGGGACACGGCCAGGGCGTACTGCGCGACACCGCCGGCCGCGCCGGCGTCGTCGGCGACGGACGTCGCCGAGAGCCGGCTCGCGTCGTCCTCACGCCCGCGCCACGCGGCGAGGAGCAGGTCCGCGGAGGCGAGGGGGACGACGCCGGTGGCCCGGGCGACGGCCCTGCTCTCGGCGGCGAGGTCCGCGGCCTTCGCGAAGTCGCCCCTGAGGACCAGCACGCACGCGAGATGGATGAGCGCCGGGGGAAGGGCCGTCAGGGAGCCGGCGCCACGGACCCGTTCGACGTTGCGGCGCAGGAGGCGATGGGTCGTCTGGTCGTCGAGCACCGCGCCGGCGGTGCGGGCCGCGAGCACGAGCCACCGGCCGGTGCGTTCGTGCAGCGGGCCCTCGCCGGCCGGGTCGTACGGCTCGAACGCCGACAACGCGTGGCCGATCTCGGTGACGGCGTCCGCGAGACCGTTCGTGTAGGCGCTGACCAGCGCGTCGAGGAGGAGGTCGGCCGGCTCGGGCGGGCTGAGCGGGGCCGGGGCGTGCCTCGCGGCCGCGGCGACGTCCTCGGCGCTGACGTGGCCGGGCGCGCCACCGACGACGACTGCGCTGTTCAGGGCGAGCAGGTAGGCCTCCCGCGACCGGGCGGGGTCGAGAGGTGCGAGCGTCTCGGCCGCCTCCAGGAGACGAGCGGGTGCCCCGTCCCCGGACGTCGTGTCGAAGTCGATCATCGCCCGGTACAGGGAGACCCGCGCGCGATCGAGGTCGTCCAGCGAGCCTTCCTCCGCGACGGCCAGCAGGCGCAGCGCCTGGTCCGGCGCGCCTGCCTCGTGCATGGCCTGCGCGGCGAGGATCGCCCGCCCTGCCCGCACGCCGGGGTCGGGGGTGAGCTCCGTGGCCCTCTCCAGCAGCGCCGCCGCGTCCGCGAAACCGCCGCGGGCGATCGCTCGTTCGGCCGCGGCGACCGACTCGGCCGCGACCGTCTCGTCGGTCCCGAGGATCGCGTTCGCGCGATGCCAGGCGCGACGATCGGGGTCGGTCCGGGTGTCGACGGCGTGCGCGAGCGCGTCGTGCGCCTGGCGGCGGTCGGCCGGGTGGGCCCCGCCGTAGACGGCTGACCGAGCGAGGGGGTGCGGAAAGCTCACCCTGGACCCGATCTCGAGCAGGCCGGCATCCTCCGCCGCAGCGGCGGCGTCGGGCCGGATGCCGAGGTGCGCGGCGGCCGCCCAGAGCACCACCGGGTCGCCCGTCGGCTCCGCCGTGGCGACGAGCAGCAGTCGTCGGGTGTCCTGCGGTAGCGCTGCAGCACGCTGGCGATAGGCCTCCTCGACACGGCGAGGCGCCGTCAGGGGCACGGGCACCGCCAGCTCGCTCGCCAGCTGACTCGCTCTGGCGGTCCGGGGCAGCTCGAGCAGCGCGAGCGGGTTGCCCCGAGCCTCGGCGACCACCCGGTCTCTCAGGACGTCGCCGATCGGCGTGCGGACGGTCGATGCCAGCAGGGCTCGGGCGTCGGAGTCTCCGAGGGGGTGGATCGTGTGGGAACGGAGACCTGCGAAGTGCGATCCCCGCTCGTCGGTGAGCTGTCGGGTGGCGATGATCAGTGCCAGTCTCTCGGCGGCGAGCCGCCGTGCGACGAACGCGATGACCTGCGCCGAGGCGACGTCGAGCAGCGACCCGTCGTCCACGAGACAGAGCAGCGGCCCGTGCTCGGCGCTCTCGGCGAGCAGCGAGAGCGTGGCGAGCCCGACGAGGAAGAGGTCCGGGGGCGGGCCCGACCCTCTGCCCAGCGCGACGTCCAGGGCGGTCCGCTGGGGGGCGGGCAGGACGTGCGCATGCTCCATCAGCGGCGCGCACAGCTGGTGGAGCCCTGCGAACGCGAGCTGCTGCTCGGACTCGTGCCCGACGACGCGCACCACGGTGAACCCGGCCGGTGCGGCCACGTCGGCGGCATGGTCGAGCAGGGCCGTCTTGCCGATGCCCGCCTCTCCCAGGACGACGAGCGCTCGGCTCCGCCCGGAGAGAGCCTCGCCCAGGACCTGCTCGACCGTCTCGAGCTCCGACGTTCTTCCGACGAGGTGCACCGGTTCTTCTCCTCGGTCATGCGGCATCGGGCGGGCTGCCCGAGGGACGGTGACGCCGTCCCCACCGATGCCGAGCACGGGGGCTCAGTCAGACGTTACCAACGGACGGGTGCGCCACTGCGAGGCGCGGGCTTGACCCTGTGCCGGGAACACGGTCTTGAGTCGTGCCATGAGTGAGCTCGCCGAACCGTCCAGGCGCCCGTTCCTGGACAAAGCCGTGCCCGAGGCGTGGCGCGCCGTGGTGGCCTTCTCGGCGGTTGTCCGTGCGGCAGCCGAGGAGCGAGGGCTCCTCGCGCAGGAGTCCGAGCTCATCAAGGTGCGTGCGTCGCAGCTCAACGGCTGCTCGTTCTGCCTGGACCTCCACTCACGGGAAGCGAGGGAGGCCGGCGTCCCGCAGCAGCAGCTCGACCTCCTGCCGGCCTGGCGAGAGACGGGCGTGCTCGGCGACCGCGAACGGGCCGTGCTCGCCGTGGCCGAGGCCGCGACGGTCCTCCCGCTCGACGACGGGGCCGCTGCCGAGCTGTCCGGTGCCCGGGCCGTCCTCGGCGACGCGACGTTCGCGGCCGCCGAGTGGGTGGCCGTCGCGATCAACGCGTTCAACACGATCTCCGTCCTCAGCGGGCACCCGGTGCGGCCGCGCGACCACGAGGGAGCGCTCGTCCGATGACCAACCTCGACAGCCGCCCCGAGCTGGAGCTCCTCGGTCCCGGCGGATCGCACGCCGCCGTCCAGGTCCTCGAGGCCCGCCCCGTGGCCCTCGGCGGACCCCGCGCGATGAACGTGTACCGCACGCTGCCCCAGCGGAAGCGGTCGTTGGTGGGGGCGTGGTGCTTCCTGGACCACTTCGGTCCTGACGACGTCGCGGACACCGGCGGCATGCTGGTGCCACGACACCCGCACACCGGGCTGGCCACGGTGTCCTGGCTGTTCACGGGGAGCGTGAACCATCTGGACTCCGGCGGGAACGCGGCGTCGATCGTCCCGGGCTCGCTCAACCTGATGATCGCGGGGCGCGGCATCACCCACCAGGAGATCAGCGACCCGGGGACCAGCGTGCTGCACGGCGTGCAGCTCTGGTACGCCCTGCCCGAGGAGACCCGTCACGGCGAGAACGCGTTCGTGCGCTACACCCCGGAGCCCGTCGCGCTGCCCGGGGCGACGGCACGGGTGTTCCTCGGTGAGCTCCTGGGCTCGGTGTCGCCGGTCGAGACCCGCACACCTGACCTGCTCGGCGCCGAGCTGGTGCTCGATCCCGGCGCCTCCGTGCGGCTGGACGTCCGCGCCGACCTCGAGCACGCCGTGCTCGCCGAGAGCGACGACGTCGTGGTGGACTCGACCACCGTCGAGCACCGGTCCCTGGCGTACGTCCCACCGGGGTCGGAGTCGTTGACCATCGCCGCGGGAGCCGCGGGTGGGCGGGTCGTCCTCCTGGGCGGTGTGCCGCTGGACGAGCAGATCGTGATGTGGTGGAACTTCGTCGGGCGTGATCACGACGAGATCGTCGAGTTCCGCCGCCGCTACCAGGCGGAGCTCGGGTTCGAGCCCGCCGACCCTCGGGACGCGGGAGCGCCGGCACTGTTCGGGCCCTTCCCACCGGACCAGCCGCCAGCGCTGCCCGCCCCACCCCTGCCGACCGTCAGGCTGCGCGCCCGGGAGTGAGCCGGCACGGCTCGTCCGCGCGGGTGACCGACGCCCTGGCCCGCCGCCGCGGCACGACCTGCCCCGCGGCCATCGCCAGCAGCGCCAGGGCGAACCCGTGGACCTGCAGCGGGTCCAGCGACTGCCCGAGCACCACGGCCCCCAGGGCGGCCGCCGTCAGGGGCGACAGCAGGCCGAGGAACGCCACCGCGGTCACGGACAGCCGACGGATGCCGGCGAACCAGAGGGTGTAGGCCACGAGCCCGCCGACGATCCCGAGCCACAGGTAGCCGCCCAGCGCCGGGGCGTCGACCTGCGCGGGGACACCGTCGAGCAGCGCGAGCGGGAGCAGGGCGAGCCCGCCCGCGGTGAGCAGCCACCCCGCGAACGCCATCGGGCCGACGCCCGGCGGGCGACCCCACCTCTTGGTGAGCGTGACGCCGAGCGCCATGACGGCGGCACCGCCCAGGCCGGCGAGGACCCCGACCACGTCGAGGCCGGCGTCGGGGCCGAGCACGACGAACCCGACGCCGACGACGCCGACCCCGCCCCAGGCGAGTCGCCACCGCGACCACCGTTCCCCGAGCACGACGACGGAGAGGACCGCGACGACGAACGGGGTGGCGGCCCCCATGGTGGCCGCCACGCCGCCGGGCAGCCGTTGCGCGGCCACGAAGAGCAGCGGGAAGAACGCGCCGATGTTGAGCACCCCGAGGACCGCGGCCCGCCACCACCACGCACCGCGGGGCAGCACCCGCGTCAGCGCCAGGGCGAGCAGCCCGGCGGGCAGCGCGCGCGCCGCGGCGGCGAACAGCGGGTGGCCCGCGGGGAGCAGCTCGGTGGTGACGAGGTAGGTGGTGCCCCACACGACCGGCGTGAGGGCGGTGAGCGCCGTGGTGCCGAGGCGCGCCGCGGCAGGCGATGCCGGCGCCGGGAGGGGAGCGGCCGTGCCCGACGGCGAGGTGGTGGTGGTCATGGACCCACCGTGCTCCCGGCACCAGCCATGAGTCCAACACATGCTTGTCACTGCTTCGATCGTGAGAGACGATAGATGGATGGAGCTGCAGCAGCTGCGGTACGTCGTCGCGGTCGCGGAGACGGGGAGCTTCACCCGGGCCGCCGAGCGGTGCTACGTCGTGCAGTCGGCGCTCAGCCACCAGGTGGCGGCGCTCGAGCGGGAGCTGGGGGTCCGGCTGTTCGCCCGCACGAGCCGGCGGGTCGAGATCACGGCCGCAGGGGAGGCGTTCCTGGCCTCGGCGCGGCTCGCGCTGGGCGCCGCCGAGCGCGCCGCGGTGGACGCGGCCGCCGCCGCCGGTCAGGTGCGCGGGACCCTCCGGCTCGGCGTCATCCCGACGGTGACGGCCCTCGACTTGCCGGCCACGCTCCGTGCGTTCCGGTCCGCGCACCCCCAGGTCGCGGTGTCGCTGCGCGTCGCGGCCAGCGACGCGCTCGTGACGGCGGTGCGCGCGGGGGAGCTCGACGTCGCGGTGCTCGGGCTGCCGGCCGACGTGCCGCCGTCGGGCGTCCGGCACCGGGAGCTGGCGCGGGAGCGGCTGGTGGCCGTGGTCGGTGCCGGGCACGCGCTGGCCGGGAGGGTGCGCGTCGATCTCGCGGCGCTCGCGGACGAGACGTTCGCCGACTTCCCGGCCGGGTCGCCGGGCAGGGCGCAGAGCGACCGCGCCTTCACCGCGGCCGGGCTGCGGCGCGAGGTCGCCTTCGAGGCGCCGACGACGGACCTGCTGCTGGGGCTCGTCCGGGAAGGTCTCGCGGTGGTCATGCTGCCCGAACGGGTGGTCGCCGGCGCCGAGGGCGTGGTCGTGCTGCGGGTGTCGCGCGGCCCGTCGCGGGTGCAGCACCTCGCGTGGAGCGACCTGAACCCGAGCCCGGCCGCCCTGGCGTTCGTGGACCTGGTGGGTGACGCGGGCGGACCGGCCGCGGTCAGCCCTGCTGCGCCGCCATGATCGCCGCGCCCATCGGCTCCGTGCCGTCGTGCACGCCGTCGATCGAGACGAGCGCCTCGGCGACGTACCGGGCCACGTACCGGGCGCCCGCGGTGGTGAAGTGGGTGTTGTCGCTCGCCAGGGCGTCGTCGACGGCCAGCCCCGCCTGCGCGGCGGCGCCGTGCGGGAACAGCGCGGCCGACGCCGCCTCACCGAGCCAGGCGTACAGCCACCGGGTGAAGACGGTCAGGTCGACGACCGGGACGTCGAGCTCCTTGCCCAGGGCGCGCACGGTGGCGGGGTAGGACCCGTGCGACCAGCGCAGCGACCCGTCGTCGGCGAACCAGCGGCGCTCGACGCTGGTGGCCAGGACGGGGCGGGCTCCGGCGTCGCGCACCTCGGTGACGAACTCCGTGAGCCGACGGCGGTACCCGCCCTCGGCGGCCAGCTCGGCCGGGTCCTTCTGGTCGTTGTGACCGAACTGGATGATCACGGTGTCGCCCGGCCGCAACGCCTCGGTCACGCGATCCCAGTGGCCCTCGTCGCGGAACGACCTGGTGGTGGCGCCGCCGATCGCCAGGTTCCGGACGTCGTCGTCCAGCAGCGCGGCGAGCTCGTCCCCCCAGCCCAGCAGCGGGACCTCCGGGTGGCCCGAGGTGGCGCCGTGGTCGGTGGGGGCGACGGTGGAGTCGCCCGCGAGGTGGATCGTCATCGGTCCTCCGGGTGGCGGGTTGAATCGATTAAACACTAGGCGTGAGGGGCCGCTGCGTCAACGCTCAGACGTCGGTGAGCCGGCGCCACTGCCAGGCGACGACAGCGAGGCCGACCGGCACCGCCGCCGCCGCCAGCAACAGCCCGACCGGCCCGACGGCGGACGCGGCGGCCGGACCGCCCATGCCCGTCCACAGCGACGGCACCGCGTACGGGAACCAGGCGCCGCCGCCCACCAGCACCACCATCTGGGTCACCGCCACGACGCCGATCAGCGCGCCCACCGTCGCCAGCGGGCTCCGGGTCGCCGTCGCCACCGCGCCGAAGGGCAGCGCGAGCCCCGCGGCGAGCAGGCCGGCCACCAGGGCCCGGCCCCCCGCGGCCCACGCCTCGGCGCCCAGCCCGGCCGATGCCACGGCGGACGCCGCCACCGCCAGCAGGACCGCCCCTGCCGCACACGCCGCGGCCCAGCCGAGCAGCACCAGGCAGCGGGCCAGCGCCACCGTCGAGCGCGGCGTCGCCAGCCCGAAGTACGCCCCGGCGCGGCCGTCGGCCAACGGCTGGGCGAACGCCGCCGCCGCGGCGAAGCCGGTCGCGAGGAGGGCCGCGACCGAGAGCACCTGCCCGGCCGCCACCAGCTGCGTGGTCGCCGCGTCGCCCGTCGCGTACGGCGCCAGCTTGGCCGCCCCGGCACCCACGACGGCGCCCGACCGGGCCAGCGCCACCAGGCCCACCGCGGCGACCGGGACCAGGAGGACCAGCAGCGGCGTCGCGATCCGCTGCACCGCCGAACGGCGCCACGCGAGCGTCTCCACCCGCACCGCGGTGCCGAGCCCGGTCATGCCGCACCACCGGGCGCGGGCACGGCGGCGTCCGCCTCGAGCACGCGAGCGAAGAACCGTCGTTCCATCTCGGGTCCGGGCGCGAGCTCCCCGACGTCGCGACCGCCGTGCACGACGACGACGCGGTCCGCCACGCGCGCCACCTCGTCCAGGTGGTGGCTGGAGACCAGCACGCCGGCGCCGGCGTCGGCCAGGGAGCGCACCAGCTCGCGCACGAGGACCACGCCCCGCGGGTCCAGGGCGGAGGTCGGTTCGTCGAGCACCAGCGCCGACGGGCCGTGCACCACCGCACAGGCGATCCCGAGACGCTGAGCGTTGCCGGCGGACAACGTGCGGGCCCGGGCGTGGGCCCACACCTCCAGGTCCAGGCGCTGCACGACGGCGGAGCCCACGGTCGCGACCTCCGCTCGCGGGACGCCGTGCAGCAGCGCCGCGGTGCGGACGTTCTCGGTGACCGTGAGGTCCGGCGAGACCAGCGCGGCGCCGACGACGTGGCCGAACCGGCGTGCCGCCGTCGGGCCCAGCGTGGCGGGGTCCGCGCTGAGCACCCGTGCGGTGCCCCCCGCCGGGCGGAGCCGGCCGGTCAGGACACGCAGCGCCGTCGTCTTGCCGGCGCCGTTGAGGCCGACCAACGCGACGACCTCCCCGGGGCCGACGGCGACGGACAGGCCGGCGAGCGCCGTGCGCTCGCCGAACCGGTGGTGCAGGTCGTGCAGGGCGAGCACGGTCATGAGGACTCCCCGAGGAGCGCGAGCGCGCGGGTGACGACCGCGCCGAGGTGGCGTCCGCCGTCGGTCGGGTCGGCTCCTCGGTCGGTCGGGTCGGGCCGGTCGAGCAGGTCCGGCATGGCGAGGAGGGCGGCGGTGCAGGCGCCGAGGCAGGCCGCGGCGGCGACGGCGGCGTCGAAGCGGGGGACGCCGTCGGCGACGAGGGCGTCGGTGATCGCCCGCTCGGTGTCGGCGGTGGCCGCCGCGACGGCGGCGCGCAGGGCCGGGTGCGCGGCGACGAGCCGGACGCGACGCTCGGCCGTGGCGTCCTCGACCGGCTCGATGGTGCCGAGGGCGGCGAGCAGGCCGCGCCGGACGCGCTCGACGGGGCCGAGGTCGCGGGGCTGGGCGGCGACGGCGCGGGCGAGCAGCGGGTCGTAGGGGTCGGAGACGAGGACGGAGTCCTTGGTCGGGAAGTGGCGGAAGAACGTCATCTGCGTGACGCCGGCCGCCGCCGCGACCTGGGCGACCGTCGTCGCGTCGTAGCCCTGGCGCTCGAACAGGTCCAGGGCGGCGTCGAGGATGCGTGCCCGGGTGCGCAGGGACCGTGGGGTGAGGGTGGCCACGACACAATGTTAGTCACTAACATTCGTGGTGGCGAGCGGCGGGAGGCCGGGAGGTGTCCGTGTCGGCCCCGGCGTCTATCGTTGCGTGCGTGTCCACCGCTCTGTACCGCCGCTACCGGCCCGAGACCTTCGCCGAGGTGATCGGCCAGGAGCACGTCACCGCGCCGCTCATGCAGGCGCTGCGCAGCGGGCGCGTCAACCACGCCTACCTCTTCTCCGGGCCTCGCGGCTGCGGCAAGACGACGTCGGCACGCATCCTCGCGCGCACGCTCAACTGCGCGCGCAACACCCCCGAGAAGCCGCTCGACACCCCCTGCGGGGAGTGCCCCTCGTGCGTGGAGCTGGCCCGCGGCGGCTCGGGGTCGCTCGACGTCGTCGAGATCGACGCGGCGTCGCACAACGGCGTGGACGACGCCCGCGACCTGCGCGAGCGGGCGACGTTCGCCCCCGCACGCGACCGGTACAAGATCTTCATCCTCGACGAGGCCCACATGGTCACCCAGCAGGGCTTCAACGCGCTGCTGAAGATCGTCGAGGAGCCACCGCCGCACATCAAGTTCGTGTTCGCGACGACGGAGCCCGACAAGGTGATCGGCACCATCCGCTCGCGCACCCACCACTACCCGTTCCGGCTCGTGCCGCCGGACGTCCTGGGCCCGTACCTGGACCAGCTGTGCGCCGCCGAGGGCGTCCAGATCGGCGCGGGGGTGGTGCCGCTGGTGACCCGCGCGGGCGGGGGGTCCGTGCGCGACTCGCTGTCGGTCATGGACCAGCTCATCGCCGGCGCGACCGGTGGTTCGGTCGAGTACGACACGGCCGTCGGCCTGCTCGGCTTCACGCACGCGACCCTGCTGGACGACGTCGTGGACGCGCTCGCGGCGCGCGACGGCGCCTCGATCTTCCGCGTGGTCGACCAGATCATCGCGACGGGGCACGAGCCGCGCCGGTTCGTCGAGGACGTCCTGGAGCGGCTGCGGGACCTGGTCGTGATCGCCGTCTCGGGGGACGCCGCCGGCGCGGTGCTGCGCGACCTGCCCTCGGACCAGCTCGAGCGGATGACCGAGCAGGCGTCGCACCTCGGCCTGGCCGAGCTCTCGCGCGCGGCCGACCTGGTCAACTCCGCCCTCACCGAGATGACCGGCGCCACGTCGCCGCGCCTGCACCTCGAGCTGCTCTGCGCCCGGCTGCTGCTGCCCGGCGCGGACGACGGTGCCGACGGCCTCGCCGCGCGCATCGACCGGCTGGAGCGGGGAGCGATCGTCGCCGCGCCCACGGGCGTCCCCGTCGCCGCCGGTGCCGGGCAGGACGTCGGCACGGCAGGCATGTCCGGCGCGGAGCCAGAGCCGGCGGGGACGTCCGCCGGTGCTGCGCAGGGCGTCGCCACGGCAGGCCTGTCCGGCGCGGCGGCCGCGCGGGCTGCGCTGCAGCAGAGCCGGCGACCCGTGGCCCGGGACGCCGGGTCGGCCGCCTCGGCGGCGCCTGCTGCTTCGGCTGCTCCGGCGGCGCCGGCCGAGCCCGCACCGGCACCGGAGTCGGCACCAGCACCGGAGGCTGCTTCCGCACCCGAGGCTGCCCCCGCACCGGAGGCCGACGACGCAGCGTCCGCATCGGCCGGCGAGGCGCCGACCGAGGATGTCGCCGCCGACCCGCCGGCCGAGGACGCCACCGCCGATGCCGGCCCGCTGGGCGAACCTTCGGCACCGGACGTCGACGAGCCGGCGGGGGAACCCGTCGCCGACGAGCCCTCGGCCGACGAGGCGGTCGCTGGGTCGGCCGACGAGGCGGTCGTTGGGTCGGCCGCCGAGCCGGTCGCCGAGGTCCAGGCTGCAGCGCCAGCGCCTGCGCCGCAGGACGAGCCGCCGGCCACGCCCGCGGCCGAGCCGGAGCCCGACACCGCGGCGGTGCACACCCCCGCAGCGGCGGCGGAGCCGTCCCCGGGTACGCCCGAGGTGACGGCCGAGCTCGTCCGCCGTCGGTGGGACGAGGTGGTCGCGAACCTGTCCAGCCCGGTCACCCGCGCCCTGGTGGGCCCCAACGCGCAGGTGGCCTCGCTGTCCGGGGGCGTGCTCCGGATCGCCTTCGACGCCGAGGGCATGGCGCGCACGTTCTCGGCCCAGCCGCGCCACGTCGATGCGGTGGTCGACGCCGTGTTCCAGACCCTCGGGGTGCAGGTCCGCCTCGAGACCACCGTCGGCGCGCCCGGACCTGCCCAGCCGCCGACCCCGCCGCGGCCGAGCGCGGCCGACGAGGAACAGGACGGCGGCTCCCGAGGAGCCGCCGTCGCGCCAGCCGGCTCCCCGCGTGGCGGGGTCTCCGTCGCCGAACGCGCGGACGATCCACCTCCCCGGGAGCTGCCGGCCGACGAACCCCAGTCGGCCCAGAGCGTGCAGTCGGCCCAGTCGGCCCAGAGCGTGCAGTCGGCGGCCGACGCCGCCGACGCCGCCTGGCTCGCCGGGTCGTCGGCGTCGCCCTCGGACGGTGCGTCGGCCGCCACGCCCGCCCCGGGCGCCGGGGCACCTCCCACCGTGGCGCCGCAGCGCCCCGACGTGCCGCCGTCGGCCCCCGCGCAGACGCCGCGCCAGGCGGCCGAGCAGGCCGCGGCAGCCTCCCGGGCGCGGGAGCAGACCGCCCCGCCGCCGTCCGCACCGAGCGGGTACGACGACGCCTCCGACGACGACCCCGACATCGCGGCGACGGGGTTGGTCGGGGTGCCGCTCGTCGTGAAGGCGCTCGACGGCACGATCCTGGAGGAGGTCGCGGACCAGCCGTGAGGACCATCCACGTCGTGGCCGCGGTGATCGTGCGCGACGGCCGGTTCCTGCTGGTCCGCAAGCGGGGCACCAGCGCTTTCATGCAGGTGGGCGGCAAACCGGAGCCCGGTGAGTCGCCGGTGCAGGCGCTCGTGCGCGAGTGCGCCGAGGAGATCGGCCTCGTCGTCGACCCGGACGCCGCCGTCCCGCTGGGCAGCTTCAGCGCGTCGGCCGCGAACGAGCCGGACCACGTCGTCGTCGCCGACGCGTTCGCCGTCGAGCTCCCGGCCGGGTTCGAGCCCGAGCCTCGCGCCGAGCTGGCCGAGCTCGTCTGGGTGGACCCCGCCGACCCCGTCACCACGCACCCGGTCGCGGCGCTCTCGGTCGACCTGCTCGCCCACGCCCGCACCTGACGCTCGCCGCAGCCGTGCGGCACACTGGGCCCGTGCCGACGACGACACCGACCACAGCCCGACTGCCCCGCGCCACCCCCGAGTCGCAGGGGGTGGACCGCGCCGCGCTGGCGCGGCTCGCCGAGACGCTCGACGGCATCCGTGACGTGCACAGCCTCATGGTGCTGCGCCACGGCGTCGTCGTCGCCGAGGAGTGGTGGCACCCCTACGCCCCCGACGAGCCGCACACGATGTTCTCGGTGTCCAAGTCGTTCACGGCCACCGCCGTGGGCCTCGCCGTCGACGAGGGCCTGCTCCGCACCGACGACCGCGTGATCGACCTGCTGCCCGACGACGCCCCCGCAGACCCGGGCGACAACCTGGCCGCCATGACTGTCCGTGACCTGCTGACGATGACGTCCGGCCACGGCACCGACACGATGAACTTCACCCTGACGAACCTGCACGTCCCCGGGCCGAGCTGGGCGCAGGCGATCCTCGCCGCGCCGGTGACCCACGAGCCGGGGACGCGCTTCGTCTACAACACGGGCGCCACGTACCTCCTCTCGGCGATCCTGCACCGGCTCACCGGCGAGCGGCTGCTCGACTACCTCACGCCGCGCCTGCTCGCCCCGCTGGGCATCGCGGGCGCCACCTGGGAGCAGTGCCCGCAGGGGATCGACGTCGGCGGCTACGGCCTGCGGCTGACCACCGAGGACCTCGCCGTGTTCGGCCAGCTGCTGCTGCAACGGGGCACCTGGCGCGGCGAACAGCTCGTCCCGGCCGCGTGGGTCGACGAGATGACAGCCGCCCAGGTGCCCAACGGCCCCGACCAGAACGCCGACTGGGAGCAGGGCTATGGCTACCAGTTCTGGCGCTGCCGCGGTGGCGCGTACCGTGCCGACGGCGCGTTCGGGCAGTTCTGCGTGGTGTGGCCCGAGCGCGACGCCGTGGCGGTGCTGACGTCCGGCACGACCGCGACCGCCACCGAGCTCGAGGCGGTCCTCGAGTGCTTGCGCGAGACCGCCGGCAGCGCCCCGGACGGCGCCCCGGCCGGCGCCTCACGACCCGACGACGACGGCGCGCCGCACTCGCTCGGCGACCGGACCGTCGCGTTGCCCCGCGGAGCGTCGCACGTGCCGCTCGAGGACTTCGTGCGCGGCTCCGCCTTCACGCTCGGCCCGCCCGACGACGCAGCCCCGGCCGCGGCGGACGGTCCGGCGCCGGGATCGCCGTCGGACCACGCGGCGTCGTTCCTGCGGTGGCGCACCGTCGCCGTCGACCGGGACGGCGACGAGATCGTGCTGTCCTGGACCGTCGAGGACCGCGCCGAGCAGCACGTGGTGCGCTGCGGCGTCGGCCGGTGGGTGCTCGGCAGGGCAGAGATCGACGGGGAGGACCTGCCCGGCGCCGGCGCCGCCGCCTGGACCGCCCCGGACGAGCTGACGTGCCGCCTGCTGGGTCGAGGCACGCCGTTCGCCCTCGACGTCCGCCTGACCTTCGGCG
This sequence comes from Isoptericola sp. S6320L, assembly GCF_023015685.1. Taxonomy (NCBI): domain Bacteria; kingdom Bacillati; phylum Actinomycetota; class Actinomycetes; order Micrococcales; family Promicromonosporaceae; genus Isoptericola; species Isoptericola sp. S6320L. Next base: position 4,662 of record NZ_JALKAT010000006.1, on the reverse strand, counting down.
GGGACGGCGAGGGGCGCCGGGTCGAGGTGGCCGTCGACCAGAACGTGTCGTTCGGCCCGACGGCGTTGCTCCGCGCCACCGGGATCGGCGCCGCACGCTGAGCCCGCCCGCGCCGTCGGTGCCGGGCGGCGAGGTACCCGCCTGACAGATGTCATGCCTGTCCGGTGGGAACTTCATCGCCACCGGTGAGACGGGGCACTACCTGCGGTGACGTCGGGGCGGCAGGCTCGAGGCATGACCTACGAACCGATCGTCTCCGTCCGCGGGGCCCGGCGTCGGTACGGCCTGTTCGAGGCCGTGCGCGGCGTCGACCTCGACGTCCGGCGCGGCGAGCTGCTGGCCCTGCTCGGCACCAACGGCGCCGGCAAGACGTCGCTGGTCGAGCTGGTCGAGGGTCTGGCCCCCGCCGACGCCGGCGAGATCCGGGTGCTCGGGCACGACCCGTACCGCGAGCGCGCGCGGATCGTCGGCGGCCTGGGTGTGATGCTCCAGGAGGCCGGCTTCTCCTCCGACCTGACCACCGTCGAGACGATGCGCCTGTGGGCCGGCACTCTCGCCCGCCCACGCCCCGTGGAGGAGGTGCTCGACGACCTGGCGCTCACCTCCCGCACCGACGTGCGGGTGGGCAGCCTCTCCGGCGGTGAACGCCGGCGGCTCGACCTGGCGCTCGCGATCCTCGGCCGCCCGGAGCTGCTGGTGCTCGACGAGCCCACCACCGGCCTGGACCCCGAGAGCCGCCGTGCGGTGTGGCGGCTCGTGCGCGGGCTGCTGGAGGACGGGGTCACCGTCCTGCTGACCACGCACTACCTCGAGGAGGCGGAGGAGCTCGCCGACCGCGTCGCGATCATGCGTGCCGGTCGGGTGGTACGCGAGGGCACCGTGGCCGAGGCCGTCTCCGCCGAACCGGCACGGATCGAGTTCCTCCCGCACGACGGCCCGGGTGCCGCGCTGACCCTCGCGACGACGGACCTGCCGGTGCTCCCGGGTCTGGTGGCCGCCGACGTCGAGCGGGGCCGGGTCCGGTTGCGGACCACCAGCCTGCAGGGGGACCTGGAGGTCCTGCTGGCCTGGGCCCGCGAGCGCGGCCTGCGGCTGGAGGAGCTCGAGGCGCGGTCGGCCTCCCTCGAGCAGGCCTTCCTGTCCCTGGCGCAGAGCGCCGACGTCGACGAGGAGGTCGCGGCATGACCACCACCAGCACCACCCTGACCGCGGGTGGCCGGACCCCGCGACCCACGGCGTCGCGCACCCGACGGCTGCTGGCCCTCGCCCGTGCCGAGACCCTGCTCCTGGTCCGCAACCGTGCTGCACTCACCAACGCGCTGCTGCTCCCCGTGGGGTTCGTCGGCCTGTTCGGCCTGCTCGGCGGGGTGGGCGGCGACGGGGCCTCCGGTGCCGACGTCGCGGCGGCGGTGCTCGTCATGCTGCTCGTCGTCGCGCTGATCTTCGTCGTCTACTACAACCTCACCACCGCGTACGTGGCGCGCCGGGAGGACCGGGTGCTCCAACGGCTCCTCACCGGCTCGACCACCCGCGTCGAGGCGCTGCTCGCACCCGCGCTGCCCGCCGTCGTCGTCACCCTCGCCCAGCTCGTGCTCGGGTACGTGGCGGTGGCCGTGGTGATCGGGCCGCCGGGCATGACCAACCCGGTGCTGCTGCTCGTCGCCGTGCTGGGCGGGGCGGCGGTGCTCGGGGCGCTCGCCGCCGCGACCGCCGGATTCTCCCGGACGGTGGAGTCGGTCCAGCTCACGACGCTGCCGGTCATCGTCCTCGTGCTGCCCTTCGCCGGGATGTTCCCGACCCCGGACATCGGCCCGCTCAGCACCGTCGCGCGGTTCACGCCGCTGCACCCCGTCTCCGAGCTCGTCCTGCTCGGACTGAACGGGACCGACGCCGCCGGGCGGACGCTGTCGTTCGTCGAGACGTTCGGCGCGGCAGCCCTGCCGACGGCGGTGCTCGTCGGGTGGACGGCCCTCGGGATCCTGGCCGCACGGCGTGGGATGCGTTGGGCGCCGCGACGTTGACCCCCACGGCACCCGAGACGTGGCAGGCTGACGACGTGACCTCCGAGCCCACCACCGCACCTCGCACGGCGTCGCACCGGCCGGCCGCCTCGCTGGCCGGTGGTGCCCGGGGCGTGGAGATCTACACGCGGATCAGCCTGTACCTGTTCGTGCCGCTGGAGGGTTTCTTCTACCTGTACGCGGTCGTCGCGCTGGCGGAGCACGACCCGCTGCCGTCGGCCGTCGCGCTCGGAGCGCTCGCCGTCGCCGCCCTGGTCCACATCGGGACGGCGTTCGCGACGGTGCACGTCGGCTTCGACCGGCCGTTGGTCGCGGGCGGCAGGCTGCACCCGGTCGTGATCGCCCTGCTCGTCGCGACCGCCGCCGTCGTCGTCCTCGCGCTGGTGGTGCTGCCCGGGGCGCCGGACGACGCCCTGGGCCGCGACGCGCGGGCCCTGACGATCGCGGTCTGCGGCGCCGCGACCTGCGGAGCGTTGGCGACCGGGTTCGCGATGCGGACGCTGACCGTGGTCGCGCTGTGGGTGCCGGTGGTCGTCCTGGTCACCTGGGTCCTCGACGGCTCGTTCAGCGGCGGCGCGGTCGTGGGTGCCGTGTTCCTCTACGCCCTGGTGCTGTTCTGGACGGGAACCGTGCGCATCTCGATGTGGATCGTCGAGGTGGTGCGCGAGCTCGAGGCGTCGCGCGAGGTGGCCGGCCGGCTCGCCGTCGCCGAGGAGCGGCTGCGGATCTCCCGCGACATGCACGACGTCGTCGGGCGCGCGCTGTCCGCCGTCGCCGTCAAGAGCGACCTGTCCGCCGCGCTGGCCCGGCGCGGCGACCCCCGTGCCGCCGAGGAGATGGACGAGGTCCGCACCCTCGCGCAGGAGTCGCTGCGCGAGGTGCGCGGCGTCGTCGCCGGGTATCGCTCGACCGACCTGGCCACCGAGCTGGCCGGGGCGCGGTCCGTGCTGCGGGCCGCCGGGATCGCGGTCCGCGTCATCGGTGCGGTGCCGCCGCTGGGCACGCCGCAGCAGGAGGCCCTGGCCTGGGTGGTGCGCGAGGCCGTGACCAACGTGGTGCGGCACTCGCGGGCGACCGAGTGCCGGCTGGAGCTCGACGACGACGGCGCGACGACCGAGCTGCGCATCGTCAACGACGGCGTCGTGTCCGGCGGGCCCGACGCCGCGGGACTCGGTGAGCCCCGTGTGCCCGGCGGGACCGGGCTGGCCGGCCTGCGCGAACGACTGGCCGCCGCGGGCGGCACCCTCGACGTGGCGGCCCACGGTGATCGGTTCACCGTGGTGGCGCGCGTCCCGAACGCTCCCGGAGCTGCCGCATGATCCGCATCGTCCTCGCCGACGACGAGACTCTCATCCGCGACGCCGTCGCCCAGCTCCTGGACCTGGAGGACGACCTGGACGTGATCGCCGTGGCGGGTTCTGGGACCGAGGCCGTCGCCGTCGTGCGGCACCTCCGGCCGGACGTCGCGGTGCTCGACCTGCAGATGCCGGGCGCCGACGGGATCGAGGTGGCCGAGGCCGTCCGGACGGAGGTGCCGGACTGCGGCATCGTCATCGTCACGGGGCACGGGCGACCCGGGCACCTCAAGAAGGCGCTCGGGGCCGGGGTGCGGGGGTTCCTGCCCAAGACCGTGTCGGCCACGGTGCTGGCCGCCGCGATCCGGCAGGTCGCGTCCGGCGGACGGTACGTCGACCCGGAGCTGGCGGCGGACGCCATCGCCGCGGGCGACTCGCCGCTCACGGCGCGCGAGGCGGACGTGCTGGAGCTGGCCGCCGACGGCGCACCGGTGGAGGAGATCGCCGACCGCGCCGCGCTCGCGCCCGGCACCGTGCGCAACTACCTGTCCTCCGCCGTGGCGAAGCTCGGCGTGACCAACCGGCACGAGGCGGTCCGGGTGGCGCGCGCCAAGGGCTGGGTCTGATCCCGCGGCTCGGCAGCGTGCGGGCACCAGGGGCTACGCGCGCAGGGCGTCGAGCCAGCGATGCAGCAGTGCGACCGAGTCGGGGACGAAGTCGAGCTCGTCGATCATGGTCGCGAGCCGGCGAGGTGCGACCCATGCTCCCCAGGCGACCTCGTCCGGTTGCCACGTGATGGTGCCGTCGTAGGTGCAGGTGAACAGGAAGGCGTGGTAGCGGGCGCTGACATCGGCGTAGTCGGACTCGCCCAACGACAGCAACTGGACGCCGGTCACGCCGAGCTCCTCGGCGACCTCGCGTGCGGCGGAGTCTGCGGGCAGTTCCCCGGCGCGGACCACACCGCCCGCGCAGAAGTCGTAGCGACCGGGGTAGACGTCCTTGCCGTTGGTGCGCCGGTGCACGTAGACGTCGCCCGCCGTGTTCCGCACGACGACGGCTGTCGCCGCGTGCGGGAGGTTCCGGGCTCGCACGCGGTGGCGTGGCGCGACGCCGACCGGACGACCGTCGTCGTACAGCGCGACGAGCTCCGCGCCGGGGTCGTGATCCATGCTGTGCATCCTGTCTGGCGTGCGCATGGCGTGCGAAAGATGCGGCGTTCGGCAGTTTCGGTTCCGTTCGGCAGTTCAAGCTGCCGAACGGAGCGCAAAGTGCCGAACGGGTGGCGCGCGCCAAGGGCTGGGTCTGATCCCGCCCACCCCCTCCTCGCTGTGGGTGCACGACACGCC
>NZ_JALKAT010000069.1:0-440 GCF_023015685.1 Isoptericola sp. S6320L | reverse complement strand
TAGGGTCGTGCTCGACGACGGGCGGCCGGCAAGGGGGCCGGCCGAGGCGACGAACGAGGAGTTTTGTCATGGCGAACATGAACGTGACGTACGACGAGCTGCGGTCCCAGGCGGGGCAGCTGCGCAACGGTCAGCAGCAGATGACCGACATCCTGCACAACCTGCAGACCCAGGTGAACAACCTGGTGTCGTCGGGCTTCGTGACGGACCAGGCCTCGGGGGCGTTCCAGACGTCGTACGAGGAGTTCACGACGGGGACCACGCAGGCCATCGAGGGTCTCGAGGGCATGGCGTCGTTCCTGGAGCAGGCGGCGCAGACGCTGTCGGACGCGGACGCGCAGCTGGCGCAGGGTATCCGCGGCTGACGTCGTTCAGCTCGGTCGGCCCGGTGGGTCGGCTTCTCGAGGGGTGGTCCGGTGCGTCCGGGCCACCCCTCTGCG
>NZ_JALKAT010000068.1:0-521 GCF_023015685.1 Isoptericola sp. S6320L | reverse complement strand
ACCTGCCCGACAGCCACGTCGTCTCCGTCCAGAACGACAACAACACCTTCGCCTACACCCTCACCGACGGTGGCGAACCCACCCCGACGCCGACGGCGCCGGAGCCCAGCCCGACGCCGACGCCGACGCCCTCCCCGTCACCCGAGCCCAGCGAAGAGCCCACCCCGGAACCCACGCCGACGGAGCAGGAACCCACCCCGACGCCCTCACCGACGCCGAGCGACGAGCCCACGCCCACCCCGTCGCCGACGCCGTCTTCCACACCGACGGAGCCGGAGCCCACCCCGACACCCTCACCGACGCCGAGCGACGAGCCCACGCCCACCCCGTCGCCGTCGCCGACGCCGTCGCCGGAGCCCAGCGACGAGCCCAGCCCGGATCCCACACCGCCGCCGATACCCGAACCCAGCCCCGAACCGTCCGCGGCGGCGGGCACGTCGTCGCCGGTGACGTGGTCCTGCACCGGTGACCCGTGCCCCTGGGGCGCCCAGCTGACCGGCAACGCCGCCGTCTGGCCCGAC
>NZ_JALKAT010000067.1:0-619 GCF_023015685.1 Isoptericola sp. S6320L | reverse complement strand
TACACGCTGCCGGATCTGCCCTACGACTACAGCGCGCTCGAGCCGCACATCAGCGGCAAGATCATGGAGCTGCACCACGACAAGCACCACGCCACCTACGTCGCGGGCGCGAACACCGCGGTGGAGAAGCTGGGCGAGGCCCGCGAGTCCGGTGACCTGGGCGCGGTGAACCTGCACGAGAAGAACCTCGCGTTCCACCTCGGCGGGCACACCAACCACACCGTGTTCTGGCACAACCTGTCCCCCGAGGGCGGCGGCGAGCCCGAGGGCGAGCTGGCCGAGGCGATCAAGGACCAGTTCGGCTCCTTCGCCGCGTTCCAGGCCCACTTCGCCGCGACCGCCACCGGCATCCAGGGCTCCGGCTGGGCCGTGCTCGGCTGGGACTCGATCGGCCAGCGCCTGGCCATCTTCCAGCTGTTCGACCAGCAGGCCAACGTCCCGGTCGGCATCACCCCGCTGCTCATGCTCGACATGTGGGAGCACGCCTTCTACCTCGACTACCTCAACGTCAAGGCCGACTACGTCAAGGCGTTCTGGAACATCGCCAACTGGCGCGACGTCGCCGCCCGCCTCGACCGCGCCCGCACCCAGACCACCGGACTCATCGTCCCCGCCTGAG
>NZ_JALKAT010000066.1:0-1719 GCF_023015685.1 Isoptericola sp. S6320L | reverse complement strand
GTTGGTTGTTTTCTCTCTTTTACGGAGAGTTTGATCCTGGCTCAGGACGAACGCTGGCGGCGTGCTTAACACATGCAAGTCGAACGGTGAAGCCCAGCTTGCTGGGTGGATCAGTGGCGAACGGGTGAGTAACACGTGAGCAACCTGCCCTCCACTTCGGGATAAGCCTTGGAAACGGGGTCTAATACCGGATATGAGCATTCACCGCATGGTGGGTGTTGGAAAGTTTTTCGGTGGGGGATGGGCTCGCGGCCTATCAGCTTGTTGGTGGGGTGATGGCCTACCAAGGCGTCGACGGGTAGCCGGCCTGAGAGGGCGACCGGCCACACTGGGACTGAGACACGGCCCAGACTCCTACGGGAGGCAGCAGTGGGGAATATTGCACAATGGGCGAAAGCCTGATGCAGCGACGCCGCGTGAGGGATGACGGCCTTCGGGTTGTAAACCTCTTTCAGCAGGGAAGAAGGCCTTCGGGTGGACGGTACCTGCAGAAGAAGCGCCGGCTAACTACGTGCCAGCAGCCGCGGTAATACGTAGGGCGCAAGCGTTGTCCGGAATTATTGGGCGTAAAGAGCTCGTAGGCGGTTTGTCGCGTCTGGTGTGAAATCCCGAGGCTCAACCTCGGGCTTGCATCGGGTACGGGCAGACTAGAGTACTGTAGGGGAGACTGGAATTCCTGGTGTAGCGGTGGAATGCGCAGATATCAGGAGGAACACCGATGGCGAAGGCAGGTCTCTGGGCAGTTACTGACGCTGAGGAGCGAAAGCATGGGGAGCGAACAGGATTAGATACCCTGGTAGTCCATGCCGTAAACGTTGGGCACTAGGTGTGGGGCTCATTCCACGAGTTCCGTGCCGCAGCTAACGCATTAAGTGCCCCGCCTGGGGAGTACGGCCGCAAGGCTAAAACTCAAAGGAATTGACGGGGGCCCGCACAAGCGGCGGAGCATGCGGATTAATTCGATGCAACGCGAAGAACCTTACCAAGGCTTGACATGCACCGGACGCTGCCAGAGATGGTGGTTCCGCAAGGTCGGTGCACAGGTGGTGCATGGTTGTCGTCAGCTCGTGTCGTGAGATGTTGGGTTAAGTCCCGCAACGAGCGCAACCCTCGTCCCATGTTGCCAGCGGGTTATGCCGGGGACTCATGGGAGACTGCCGGGGTCAACTCGGAGGAAGGCGGGGATGACGTCAAATCATCATGCCCCTTATGTCTTGGGCTTCACGCATGCTACAATGGCCGGTACAGAGGGCTGCGATACCGTAAGGTGGAGCGAATCCCAAAAAGCCGGTCTCAGTTCGGATTGGGGTCTGCAACTCGACCCCATGAAGTCGGAGTCGCTAGTAATCGCAGATCAGCAACGCTGCGGTGAATACGTTCCCGGGCCTTGTACACACCGCCCGTCAAGTCACGAAAGTTGGTAACACCCGAAGCTCATGGCCCAACCGGTTTTCCGGGGGGAGTGGTCGAAGGTGGGACTGGCGATTGGGACTAAGTCGTAACAAGGTAGCCGTACCGGAAGGTGCGGCTGGATCACCTCCTTTCTAAGGAGCACATACTGCTCGTCGTGTCCGGGGTTCGCTCCGGTCGGTGGGTGGTCATGCACAGCCGCTGTAGGCGCCGAACGTGCGTCTGGTGGTTGCTCTGGGTGGAACATTGACGAACGTCGGTCCGCTGGTCGTGGGTCGGTCGCTAGTACGTCTGCTGCTTCGGTGGTGG
>NZ_JALKAT010000065.1:0-2022 GCF_023015685.1 Isoptericola sp. S6320L | reverse complement strand
GTGCACGGTCGTCAGTCCCGAAGTGGAGGGCGCCCTGCGCCCGTGAACGCGACCGTGCACGGGACCCGACACCCGGCGGAACCCGACCCACCCCGCACTACCTCGACACGCGAGGTACTACCTCGGCACGAGCGCTACTACCTCGCGCAACCCCGCACTACCTCGGCGAGGAGCGGACTACTTCGGGGGGTCGTCGTCGCGCTCGCGGCGCTCCTGACGGCGCTTCTCCTGCTCGAGCCGCCACAGGAAGTCGGGGTCGTCGTCGGGCGCGACCGGACCGGACGGGCGGCGCGGGCCGCGACCGGGACGTGCTCCCCGGCCACCGGAACCTCCACGCCGGCGCGACATCTTGGTGGCGATCCAGACGATCGGCCCGAAGATGGGCAGCAGGACGATGATGACGACCCAGAGCCACGCGGGCAGGCCGCCGCGGTCTTCCTCCTCCGACCCGGCGAGGTCGGCAAGGCTGTAGACCAACAGGCCGACGACGACGAGGCCCACCAGTACGCGGAACATTCCTCCAGCCTAGTTCGCCCCGCGGCCGCAACCGAATCGCGCGGTCCGGGGCCGACGTCGCGCGGCCGTATCCTGGATCCGTGCCTCTCGTGACCTACACCGTGCTGCGCCTCCTGGTCTTCGCCGCCGCCCTCGGCGCCGGATATCTGGTGGGGCTGCGCAGCTGGCTGCTCCTGCTCGTGGGGATCGTGGTGGCCTTCGCGGTGTCGTACATCCTGCTGGCGAAGCAGAAGGACGCGGCCGCACGATGGATGGCGGAGCGCGCGGAGCGCCGCCGCTCCGGCGAGGAGGGCCTGGGGAAGGTCATCGACGAGGACGCCGCCGCCGAGGACTCCGCGTTCGACACGGACGGGCGCTCCGGCACCGCGCACCCCGACGCCGACCGGTCCGGCAACGAGCGGTAGCGCCCGAAGCCTCGCCGGGGACGCTCAGAGCGCCAGGCCGAGCCCCAGCAGCACCCCGTAGGCGAGCTCGAACATCCCGGTGCCGGCGAGCACCGGCACCAGCGCCCGGCCCCGCGCTCCGGCGATCACCGGGATCACCAGCAGCACGGCCGGCAGGAGCAGGACCGTCACGAGGAAGGCCCACGGCTTCCAGGCGGCGCACGCCAGGGCGAGCAGCACGGGCACCACGATCCACAGCGCGTAGACCCGCCGCGCGCGATGGTCGCCGAGCCGCACCGCCAGGGTGCGTTTGCCCGCGACGACGTCGGTCGGGATGTCCCGGATGTTGTTGACCATGAGCAGCGCGCACGCGATCAGTCCCACCCCGACGGCGCCGAGCAGCGCGGGCCACGTGATCCGGTCCGCCTGGGTGTAGGTGGTCCCGAGGGTGGCGACGAGCCCGAAGAAGACGAACACCCCGACCTCGCCGAGCCCCGCGTACCCGTACGGCCGCTTGCCGCCGGTGTAGTACCAGCCGGCGAGCATCGAGACGGCGCCGACGGCGATCAGCCACCAGTGCCCGCTCACGGCGCACAGTGCCAGCCCGAGGACCCCTGCGAGTCCGAACGCCCCGAACGCCGCCGCCTTGACCTGTCCCGGCCGGGCGGTCCCGGAGGCGGTGAGGCGCAGCGGGCCCACCCGGTCCAGGTCGGTGCCCCGCACGCCGTCGGAGTAGTCGTTGGCGTAGTTGACGCCGATCTGCAGCGCGAGCGCGACGCCGAGGGCGAGCACGGCGGGCAGCCAGGCGAACGCGTCGACCTGCGCGGCGGCGCCGGTGCCGATCGCCACCGGCGCGGCGGCGGCGGGCAGGGTGCGGGGCCGCGCTCCGGCGACCCACTCGGCCGTGGTGGCCATGCGTGCTCCTCTCAGTCGCGCGCCGCGTGGGCGCGCACCAGGTCGACGACGGCGGCACGGTCGACCTTCCCGGGCCCGCGCAGCGGCAGGGCCTCCACCCGCAGGATGCGGCGGGGTGCGGCGGCCGGCCCGAGTCTAGCGGCGACCGCGGACCGCACTCGCGCCAGCTGTGCGCGATCTCCCCACTCCTCAGCCGCTGTGGGTGCAC
>NZ_JALKAT010000064.1:0-2261 GCF_023015685.1 Isoptericola sp. S6320L | reverse complement strand
CAGCACCTCGTCGACCGCACCGGTCGTGTCCACGACGTCCGCGACGACCGTGTCCACCCCGCCGTCCTCCAGCACGTCGTCCACGACGCCGTCCTCGGCGACCACGTCGTCCACGACCGCCTCGACGTCACCTTCCAGGGCGTCGTCGACCGTCGTGTCGACGTCCTCGACGACCGCTTCCACGACGCCGTCCGTCACGCCCTCCTCCGGCTCGTCCGGACCGACGACGTCGTCGACCAGCCCGTCCTCCCCGAGGACGGACGACGCAGTCTCCTCGACGGCACCGTCCGTCCCGAGCGCCTCGTCGACCGTCTCCGTGGTCTCGACCACGTCCTCGACGGCGGCGTCTGCGCCGCCGTCCTCGAGCACGTCGTCCACGACGCCGTCCTCGGCCACGACGTCGTCCACGACGGCCTCGACGTCACCGGAGGTGACGTCCTCGACGGTCTGGCTGACGTCCTCCGCGACGACGTCGACGACGTCGTCCGTGGTGGTCTCGCTCGGCTCGTCGGCACCGAGGAGGTCGTCCACCGGGCCGTCCTCGCCGACGAGGTCGTCGACGACGGTCTCGACCGGCTGGGTGTCGACCTCGGGGAGGTCGACGGGCGTGTCCAGGGACGCGTCCGACACCTCCTCCGAGACCTCTTCGAGGTTCAGGTCGACCGAGGTGTCCTCGCCGATCTCGACGTCGACGACGTCGTCCTCCGCAGCATGGGCCGAATAGGCCCCGGCGACCACGAGGCCGCCCGTGACGAGCACTGCCTGCAGCACCCGTCGCGCGTTCGTACGCATAGTTCTCTCCTGCCGTGTGACGTGGGAACGGGCAGCAGACGCCACCCGCGGCTGGTCGCGCTCAGCGGCGCGACGTGGCCACGTCAGGCAGGAGAGACAGGGATCTCGAAGTCGCGCACCGGCAGCGGTGCGAAGGCCTCGTCGGCCGGCAGCAGCCAGTGTCCGGCGCCGGCGTGCGACGCGGGAGCGAGCTGCGCGACCAGGTCGCCGTGGCCCGCACCTCCGCGCGCAGAGGTGGAGGAGCTGGTGGTGCCCACGGCGGCGGTGCCGGCGGGGGCCTCGGGCGCGTCGTGCCCGAACGTGCCTGCGTCGCGCGGGGCGGACGAGGCCTGATCGGCCGTGAGAGTGGTGGTCCCCGCGAGGACCGGCGCGGCCGGTCCCTGGAGGGCCGAGGTGTCGGGAACCACGACCGGCGTGGCGGCCGGTGCGGTCCGGGCGTCCACCGTCTCCGGGGCCCCGCTCGCCGCCTCGACGGCGGGCGCCGGCGAGGTGGCCGGTGCGGAGGGAACGGTGACAGCCGGGACGCCCTCGTCCGGGCCGGCGGCCGCCGGGGGCTGGACGACGTCGACCACCGGGTCCAGCACCGGGTCGACCACGTCGACCACGGGATCGAGGACCGGGTCCACCGCGTCGATGACGGGACCGACGGGGCGCACCACGGGCCGCACCACCGGCTCGACGAGGTCGACCACAGGGTCCAGGACCGGCTCGACGGCATCGACCACAGGGCGGACCACGGGGCGCACCACGTCGACGACGGGCCGCACGACCGGCTCGAGGACCGGTTCCAGGACGTCCACGACCGGGACCAGGGCACCCACGGCCGGCAGGGCGGCATCCACCACGGGTTCGACCACGGGCTCGACGACGGCCGCGACGGGCGCGACCACCGGGTCCAGCCCGTCGGTCACCGATCCCACCAAGGAGCCCACCGGCTCGAGCACGGGCGCCGTCGCCTCCGTGACGGGGCGGAGCGCCTCGCCGACGGCGTCGGTCACCGGCTGGAGCGGTTCGGTCACCGGGCCCGTGACACCTGCCACGACCTCGCCGGTCGCGTCGGTCACCGGCGCGAGCCCACCGGTCACGGGGTCGACGACGGCCTCGAGCGTCCCGCCGACCGTCTCGGTGACCGGTGCCACCACGCCGCCCGCGACGGTGTCGAGGAGGCCGCTGACCGGGCCGCTCGGCGCCTCGGTCGGCTCCTCGGTCGGCTCCGTCGTCGTCCCGGAGGCCTCCGTGGTGGCGTCCTCGGCAGGATCGGTGCCGTCGGCCTCGACGGGCTCTGCGGACGCTTCGTCCGGCTGGGCCGCCGATCCGTCAGTCGTCGCCGGCTGCTTGTCCGGCTGCTCGGCGGCCGGCTTCGGCGCGGGCTTGTCGACCGGCTTGTCGGCCGGCTTCTCCGCGGGCTTCTCGACCGGCTTGTCGGCCGGCTTCTCCGCGGGCTTCTCGACCGGCTTGTCGGCCGGCTT
>NZ_JALKAT010000063.1:0-2272 GCF_023015685.1 Isoptericola sp. S6320L | reverse complement strand
GTGGCGTGGTGCTTGTCGTGGTGCAGCTCCATGATCTTGCCGCTGATGTGCGGCTCGAGCGCGCTGTAGTCGTAGGGCAGATCCGGCAGCGTGTACACGGGCATCGTGCATCCGTCCTTCCGTGGCGGGTGAGGTGCTCCGACCGTAGGACCTCCACCCCGGTTGAGGTCAACGGAGACCCACGTCACAGGCCTCTCAGGCGCCACCGCTGCGCGTCACCCGCAGCAGGACTCCCTGCTCGGGCGCGAGCGGGGGCAGCGGCAGGCCCACCTCGGCGAGCGCAGCACCGGGCAGCTCGACGGCGCCCGACGCCCACCAGGGCGGCGGGGCGTCGCCGACCACGAGCGGCGGCGTGGCGAGGTCGACGCGTTCCACCCGGTAGGTGCCCCGCGGGTCCAGGCCCGGCAGCAGCAGGGCCGGCGGCACGGCGGCCGACGACGCCGCCCGGGTGACGACGGCGTAGACCGCCTCCTGCGCCCCGGGCCCGACGATCCCGTGCACCCAGCACTCGTCGGCGGTGTCGGCGCGCACCGTGGTCCCCGTCGCGACGAGCGGTCGGAGCTCCTTGACCAGCCGCACCCAGCGGGCGACGGCCTCGACGTCCTCGGGCGTCGCGCGCGTCAGGTCCGCCTCGATGCCGCTGTGCCCGAACAGGGCGGTGACCAGCCGCAGCGACAGGTCGTGGGTGCGGCCGGTGGTGTGCGAGCGCGCGTCGCCGACGTGCGTGCCGACGAGCTCGGGCGGCACGAGCAGCCCGGTCCAGCGCTGCACGGCCTGGCGCTCCAGCGCGTCGTTGGTGTCGGACGCCCAGACCCGGTCCGCCCGGTCGAGCACGTCGAGGTCGACCTTGCCCCCGCCGGAGGAGCACGACTCGATCTCGAGCGCCGGGAAGCGTTCCCGCAGCTCGTCCATGAGCCGCCGCGTGGCGAGCACCTGGCCGCGGGAGGGCGCATCGAGCACGTCGCGGTTCTGGTCCCACTTGAGGTAGGTGATCGGGTACTCGTCCAGCAGGGCGACGACGGCGTCCCGGACGTGCGCGTACGCGTCCGGGTGCGCCAGGTCGAGCGCCTGCTGGTACCGCCAGGGCAGCGGCTCGCGACCCGGGGTCGCCCGCAGCACCCACGCGGGGTGCCGGCGCGCGACGTCGGAGTCCGCGTTGACCATCTCCGGCTCCACCCAGAGCCCGAACTCCATCCCCAGCCCGGTCACGTGCTGCACGAGCGGGTGCAGGCCGTCCGGCCAGACGGCCTCGTCGACCGTCCAGTCCCCGAGCCCGCGCCGGTCGTCGCGGCGTCCGCGGAACCATCCGTCGTCGAGCACGAACCGCTCGACGCCGACGCGCGCGGCGGCGTCGGCGAGCGCCCGCAGCCGGTCCAGGTCGTGCTCGAAGTAGACCGCCTCCCACGTGTTGAGGGTGACGGGGCGCGGACGCGTGGCGCGTCCGGGGCGGGCACGCACCCAGGCGTGGAACCGCTCGGACAGCCCGTCGAGGCCGGCGTCGGACCAGCCGGCGAGGGTGCGCGGCGAGGTGTACGTCTCGCCCGGGCCCACGACGACGTCGCCCGGCCCCCACAGCTCGCCCGCGCCGACGACGGCGTGCCCGGAGGCCAGCCGCTCGACGCGCACGGAGGTGTCGCCGCTCCAGGCGTGGTGGACGCCCCACACCTCGCCGGACCGGAACCCGAAGCCGGGCGTCCCGGCCACCGTGGCGAAGGGCGCGTCGTGCCCGGGGCGGCCGTGCCGCGTCCCGCGCTCCCAGAGGCCGTCGCGCAGCGGGGCCCGTTGGGGGCGCCGCTCCCCCGCCCAACGTCCGGAGAGGTCGAGGACCTCCGTCGCGCGGGCGGGCAGCGGCAGCGTCGACACGACCCGGTCCAGGACGTAGGGCGTCGTGCCGCGGTTGGTCACCGTCGTCGTGCTCTCGAGCACCCCCTGGGCGTGCAGGGTCAGCCGGACGGCGACCTCCAGGCCGGCGGCCGGGTCGGCCAGCAGCACGGTCACCGTGCCGCCGTCCGACGTCGTGCGGACCTGCCGGGGCGCCGGGCGCCGGGCCGCGCCGTCGTCCGGTGCGGCAGGGCGCCAGCCGGCGAGGCCCGGCAGGCCGGGCCAGCCGTCCGCGGCGAGCGGCAGCAGCGTGGCGCGTACCGGCACGTCGGGAGAGCTCGCGGTGACGGCGGGGACCTGGCTGTCCGCGAGCGCCTCCAGCGCGTGCCGGCCGAGCCCGCCGAGGTCGGCGCCCCAGTGGACGACCACGGGCACCCCCGTGCCGCGGGCG
>NZ_JALKAT010000062.1:0-3482 GCF_023015685.1 Isoptericola sp. S6320L | reverse complement strand
TGTCCGGCGGCGTCCTACTCTCCCACCCCGTCTCCAGGGCAGTACCATCGGCGCTGAAGGGCTGAGCTTCCGGGTTCGGTATGGGACCGGGCGTTTCCCCTTCGCTGTGACCGCCGTAACGTTATCGAGTTGTTCGGGTGCCCGACACGCCTTCCCTGGTCCCTGTGGTGGGGGGTGGGGGTGTGTGGGTGGTGCCCGTTTCTCGGGAACCGCACAGTGGACGCGTGCATAGCAGAAGTGTTGGTGTTGAAGTTGTTGGCTTATTAGTACCGGTCAGCTGCGACAGTCGTTGGTCCTGTCTTCCACTTCCGGCCTATCTACCCAGTGGTCTAGCTGGGTGCCTTCACCCCACGAGGGGGATGGAAACCTCATCTTGAAGCAGGCTTCCCGCTTAGATGCTTTCAGCGGTTATCCCTTCCGAACGTAGCGAACCAGCGGTGCTCCTGGCGGAACAACTGGCATACCAGAGGTTCGTCCGTCCCGGTCCTCTCGTACTAGGGACAGCCCTTCTCAAGTTTCCTGCGCGCGCAGCGGATAGGGACCGAACTGTCTCACGACGTTCTAAACCCAGCTCGCGTGCCGCTTTAATGGGCGAACAGCCCAACCCTTGGGACCTACTCCAGCCCCAGGATGCGACGAGCCGACATCGAGGTGCCAAACCATCCCGTCGATATGGACTCTTGGGGAAGATCAGCCTGTTATCCCCGGGGTACCTTTTATCCGTTGAGCGACGGCGCTTCCACAAGCCACCGCCGGATCACTAGTTCCGACTTTCGTCCCTGCTCGACCTGTCGGTCTCACAGTCAAGCTCCCTTGTGCACTTGCACTCGACACCTGATTGCCAACCAGGCTGAGGGAACCTTTGAGCGCCTCCGTTACATTTTGGGAGGCAACCGCCCCAGTTAAACTACCCACCAGGCACTGTCCCTGATCCGGATCACGGACCGAGGTTAGATGGTCGATGCGGTCAGAGTGGTATTTCAACGGCGACTCCACTCGCGCTGGCGCGCGGGCTTCATAGTCTCCCACCTATCCTACACAAACCGCACCGAACACCAATACCAAGCTATAGTAAAGGTCCCGGGGTCTTTCCGTCCTGCTGCGCGTAACGAGCATCTTTACTCGTAGTGCAATTTCGCCGAGTTCGCGGTTGAGACAGCGGAGAAGTCGTTACGCCATTCGTGCAGGTCGGAACTTACCCGACAAGGAATTTCGCTACCTTAGGATGGTTATAGTTACCACCGCCGTTTACTGGGGCTTAAATTCTGGGCTTCGCCCGAAGGCTGACCCGTCCTCTTAACCTTCCAGCACCGGGCAGGCGTCAGTCCGTATACATCGTCTTGCGACTTCGCACGGACCTGTGTTTTTAGTAAACAGTCGCTTCTCCCTGGTCTCTGCGGCCCTTACCGCCGTCACCCGCAAGGGGTTGGACAGTTCGGGCCCCCCTTCTCCCGAAGTTACGGGGGCATTTTGCCGAGTTCCTTAACCACGATTTGCTCGATCGCCTTGGTATTCTCTACCTGACCACCTGAGTCGGTTTGGGGTACGGGCGGCTAGAACCTCGCGTCGAGGCTTTTCTTGGCAGCAGAGGATCACCCGATTCCCGCTTGAGCGGTCACCGTCAGCTCTCACCGTACGTGCTTCGCGGATTTACCTACGAAGCCGGCTACGGCCTTGGACGTGGTCTACCATCGCCACGCCGGGCTACCTTCCTGCGTCACCCCTGTTAATACGCTTACCTACTACCGGTTCGGGTCCCACGCCTCGCCACCGGTGTCACCCGAAGGTGACGGTGGTGGTCCGGGGTGGTTAGCATCACCGGGCTCGGTATGGGCGGTTCTTCGCCGGTAGGAGAATATCAACTCCTTGTCCATCGACTACGCCTGTCGGCCTCGCCTTAGGTCCCGACTTACCCAGGGCGGATTAACCTGGCCCTGGAACCCTTGGTCATTCGGCGGACGGGTTTCTCACCCGTCTTTCGCTACTCATGCCTGCATTCTCACTCGTGTGGCCTCCACCGCTGGATCACTCCGCGGCTTCACTGCCCACACGACGCTCCCCTACCCACCCACACACCTGAACACCCCTCGAGGGGATGCTGGGTAAAGTGTGAGTGCCACGGCTTCGGCGGTGTACTTGAGCCCCGCTACATTGTCGGCGCGGAATCACTTGACCAGTGAGCTATTACGCACTCTTTCAAGGGTGGCTGCTTCTAAGCCAACCTCCTGGTTGTCTGTGCAACTCCACATCCTTTCCCACTGAGCACACGCTTAGGGGCCTTAGCCGGTGGTCTGGGCTGTTTCCCTCTCGACTACGAAGCTTATCCCCCGCAGTCTCACTGCCACGCTCTGGCTTACCGGCATTCGGAGTTTGGTTGACGTCAGTAACCTGGTGAGGCCCATCGGCCATCCAGTAGCTCTACCTCCGGCAAGGAACGCGTGACGCTGCACCTAAATGCATTTCGGGGAGAACCAGCTATCACGAAGTTTGATTGGCCTTTCACCCCTAACCACAGGTCATCCCCTCAGTTTTCAACCTAAGTGGGTTCGGTCCTCCACGCCGTCTTACCGGCGCTTCAACCTGCCCATGGCTAGATCACTTCGCTTCGGGTCTAGACCCGGCGACTGAATCGCCCTGTTCGGACTCGCTTTCGCTACGGCTTCCCCACACGGGTTAACCTCGCCACCGAGCACTAACTCGCAGGCTCATTCTTCAAAAGGCACGCCGTCACCCCTGCTAGGGAGGCTCCGACGGATTGTAGGCACACGGTTTCAGGTACTATTTCACTCCCCTCCCGGGGTACTTTTCACCTTTCCCTCACGGTACTTGTCCGCTATCGGTCACTAGGTAGTATTTAGGCTTAGCAAGTGGTCTTGCCAGATTCACACGGGATTTCTCGGGCCCCGTGCTACTTGGGATCCCCTTCACCAGGCCACGCCATTTCGTCTACGGGACTCCCACCCTCTACGGTCCGCCATTCAATGCGGTTCGACTATGACACGACTTTTTTACTGGTCAGAACCATGTCAGTGGCTCTCGAAAGGTCCCACAACCCCACACACGCAACGCCTGACAGCTTGACACGCATATGGTTTGGCCTCATCCGCTTTCGCTCGCCACTACTTACGGAATATCTCTTCCTGCCGGTACTGAGATGTTTCACTTCCCGGCGTTCCCTCCTGCACCCTATGAATTCAGGTACAGGTGACCGCACATGACTACGGCCGGGTTCCCCCATTCGGACATCCTCGGATCACAGCTCGTTTGCCAGCTCCCCGAGGCTTAACGCAGGCTACAACGTCCTTCTTCGGCTCCTAGTGCCAAGGCATCCACCATGTGCCCTTATAAACTTCGACACACACTACAAATATGCTACAGAAATCCAAGAATAATACTTGAACATCTGGGATGCTCGCGTCCACTGTGCAGTTCTCAAGCAACGGACGGTCCCGCCGGCCCACCGGTACACCCACCCCAACAAC
>NZ_JALKAT010000061.1:0-4887 GCF_023015685.1 Isoptericola sp. S6320L | reverse complement strand
GTGCGACCACGGTGCCCGTGCGGCGCCGGGAGATCACCACCCCGCTCGCCTCGAGCTCGCGGTAGGCGCGCTGGACGGTACCGACGGCGATCCCGAGGTCGCGCGCGAGGTCGCGCGAAGCCGGCAGCCGGGCGCCGGGCCGGAGGGTGCCCACGGCGACCGCCGCCGCGACCTGGGATCGGATCTGCTCGTAGACCGGGACGGGCGCGCCGAGCGTGACGACGATGTCGCTCATGCCGCGGCGAGCGTCGAGGTCGCGGCGCGGCGCGGCGTCCGGGGCCACGCCGCCAGGATCGCCGTGACGACCGAGGCGACGGCGACCGCCACGCCCGCCAGGGACAGGGCCACCCCGAGCGCGACGAGGCCGCCGGTCGGAGCGCCGTTGATCGCCAGCCCCTCGCCGCCGACGCGCACCGCGTTCCCGGCCACGGCGAGGGTCGCGCCGAGCGCGACGCCGAGGCACAGCTGGACGGCACCGAGGAGTCGGGCGGCGCTGGTCGCGCGCACGGCGTCGTCGTCGGGGGCGGGGACGCCGTGGAGCGGCGGCCGCCGCGTGATCGTGCGCAGCGTGAGCAGCGTCGCGACGACGGTGACGACGAGCCCGAGCAGCATCGGCACGCCGTAGGGCCATCCCGGGTAGGGGCCGGAGGCACCCGTCACGACTCCGCCGTCGGGGAACGCGGCGGGGCCGGTGGGGAAGGCCCGGCCGGTGGGGTCGGCGGTGAGGCCGCAGGCGATCAGGACGAGTCCGAGCCCGCCCGCGGTCGCCAGCGCCAGGCGGAGGCGCACGCCCCCGAGCGACCGGACGGTCCGGCGGACCAGCGGCGCCGAGCGGACCTGCCCGCCGGGGCGGGGCCAGGTCTGCTCGCCGACGGCGCGGACCGTGCAGAACACCAGCGCGACGGCGAACGGTGCCACCGCCTGCAGCGTGCCGGGGGCCGGTGCCCACCCGGGCCCGACGACGGGCTGGGCGACGAGCACGATCGTGCAGACCACCGCGGCGCTCGTGGCGACCGTGGAGACCACCAGCTCGTGGCGCCGCGCTGCCCGCGCGGGCGCGCCGTCGGCGTCGTGCGCGCGGCGAACCACCCACAGCACGAGCCCGACCAGAGCCGCGGGCAGGACCACCGCGACCAGCGCCACCACGACGACGGCACTTGCGAACATGCGCACCTCCTGGTCATTCACCCAATGAATCAACGCATTAAATCATTGGTGGTGTGCGGTGTCCAGGGTCAGAGTGCCGGCGGTCCGTGGCGGGCGCGGTCGAGGAGGCTCTCCGGTGTGGTGGTGGTCGGGTCCCACCAGGACTCGATCCACCAGGTGGCGCCCGCGCCCGCAGCGGCGCGGGCCTGGTCCCTGGCCCTGTCCGGGTCGGCGTCGAGCCGGCCCTGCATGATCACGTCGTAGGGCCCGGCCTCGCTGTCGCGGTGCTCGGCGATCCAGGCGGTCAGCTCGCGGATGTGCTCCGGGCCCGCCTCGGCGTCCTCGGGGGAGTCACCGCGGACCTGCGGCACCATGCCGTCCCACCGCAGGGCACGGTCCAGGCTGCGCCGCGGTGGCTGAGCCGCGTCCCAGACGGCCACCGGCCACACCGGGACCCGGCCGCGGACGGGTGGGACGGGGAACCGGAACGTGCCCGTGCCCGCCCACTCGCCGTCGCGCTCGAAGGACTCCCCGGACCAGGACCGGTCGAGCCAGGCGAGCACCTCGTCGAGGGCGCGCGCACGCTCGCGCAGCGTGGAGGGCTGGCCCTTCACTGACGTGAACGCGCGGTCGATCGGCACACCGACACCCACGGGGAGCACGAGCCGCCCACCGGAGAGGTGGTCGACCGTGAGGACCTGCTGGGCGAGCTCCCAGGGGCGCCGGCGGGGGAGCGCGAAGATCATCGCGCCCAGCGTGATCCGCTCGGTCACCGCGGCGACGGCCGCGAGCAGACCGAACGGGTCCCACGTGGGCTGGGCTCCGAAACCCTCGTCGTCCAGGCTCACGCCGTCCCAGGTGAAGAACCCGTCCCAGCCGTGGGCC
This sequence comes from Isoptericola sp. S6320L, assembly GCF_023015685.1. Taxonomy (NCBI): domain Bacteria; kingdom Bacillati; phylum Actinomycetota; class Actinomycetes; order Micrococcales; family Promicromonosporaceae; genus Isoptericola; species Isoptericola sp. S6320L. Next base: position 2,856 of record NZ_JALKAT010000061.1, on the reverse strand, counting down.
TCGCACTCCTGGGCGAGCCGCACCTGCTGCGCGGGGCTCCCGTAGCTCCCGATGAACCCGAACTTCATGATGCCCTCCGTCGTCGTCCCTGGACGTGTGCCGCAGGACCGACGCTATGCCGCACCCCTGACACCCGCGGGGCCGTGGGGGACATAGGGTGACCGGCGTGAGTGACATGCCGATCGTGGAGATGTGGACCGACGGGGCCTGCAAGGGAAACCCGGGGCTCGGGGGGTGGGGTGCGCTGCTGAGGTCCGGCGAGCACACCAAGGAGCTGTTCGGCGGCGAGAAGCTCACCACCAACAACCGGATGGAGCTCACCGCGGTCGTCGAGGCGCTGCGCGCGCTCAAGCAGCCGAGCGCCGTCACCGTGCACACCGACTCGTCCTACGTCATGAACGGCATGAAGACGTGGATCGCCGGCTGGAAGCGCAACGGCTGGACGACGTCGGCCAAGAAGCCCGTGAAGAACGTGGACCTGTGGCAGGCCCTCGACGCCGAGGTCGGGCGCCACCAGGTGAGCTGGGTCTGGGTCAAGGGGCACGCCGGGGACCCGGGCAACGAGCGGGCCGACCAGCTGGCCAACGACGGCGTCGACTCGGTGCGCTGAGGCGCCGTCTGCGCGCCGTCCCGGGCTGGTGCGACACAGATCACGCCGCACCGGTCACCGAGACCTCATAGGGTGGCCCCATGGCTTCCCACTACGACGTCGTCCTCCTCGGAGCTGGCCCCGGCGGCTATGTCGCCGCGATCCGTGCGGCACAGCTCGGCAAGTCCGTCGCCATCATCGAGGAGAAGTACTGGGGTGGTGTCTGCCTCAACGTGGGCTGCATCCCCTCCAAGGCCCTGCTGCGCAACGCGGAGCTCGCGCACCTGTTCACCCACCAGGCCGACTTCTTCGGCATGTCCGGTGACGTGACGTTCGACTTCGGCAAGGCGTTCGACCGGTCCCGCGACGTCGCGGACGGCCGTGTCAAGGGCGTCCACTTCCTCATGAAGAAGAACAAGATCACCGAGTACGACGGCCGCGGCGCGTTCCGCGACGCCAACACCATCGAGGTGACCCTCAACAAGGGCGGCACCGAGACGGTGACGTTCGACAACGTGATCATCGCGACCGGCTCCAAGGTGCGCCTGCTGCCCGGCGTCGAGCTCTCCGACAACGTCGTGACGTACGAGAAGCAGATCATGACGCGCGAGCTGCCGAAGTCGATCGCCATCGTCGGCGCCGGCGCCATCGGCATGGAGTTCGCGTACGTCATGAAGAACTACGGCGTGGACGTCACCATCATCGAGTTCCTCGACCGGGCGCTGCCCAACGAGGACGCGGACGTCTCCAAGGAGATCGCCAAGCAGTACAAGAAGCTGGGCGTCAAGATCCTCACCTCCACGGCCGTGCAGACCGTCGAGGACAAGGGCTCGTCCGTCACCGTCTCCTACAAGGGCGTCAAGGACGACAAGCCCGGCTCGCTCGAGGTCGACAAGGTCCTCATGGCCGTGGGCTTCGCGCCGAACGTCGAGAAATTCGGGCTGGAGAACACCGGCGTGCAGCTCACCGAGCGCGGCGCCATCGCCATCGACGACCACATGCGCACCAACGTGCCGCACATCTACGCCATCGGTGACGTCACGGCGAAGCTCATGCTCGCCCACGTCGCCGAGGCGCAGGGCGTGGTCGCCGCCGAGACGATCGGCGACGCCGAGACGATGACGCTGGGCGACTACCGCATGATGCCGCGCGCCACGTTCTGCCAGCCGCAGGTGGCCTCCTTCGGCCTCACCGAGGCGCAGGCCAAGGACGAGGGCTACGACGTCAAGGTCTCCACCTTCCCGTTCATGGCGAACGGCAAGGCGCACGGCCTCGGCGACCCGGTCGGGTTCGTCAAGCTCGTCGCCGACGCCAAGTACAACGAGCTGCTCGGCGGGCACCTCATCGGCCCGGACGTGTCCGAGCTGCTGCCCGAGCTCACCCTCGCGCAGAAGTGGGACCTCACCGCCGACGAGGTGGCGCGCAACGTGCACACCCACCCGACGCTGTCCGAGTCCGTCCAGGAGGCCATCCACGGTCTCGCGGGACACATGATCAACTTCTGATCGCCCGCCCGACGGCGGTAGCGCCGCCACGCTGAGAGGCCCGGTCCCGCTCGTCGCGAGCGTGACCGGGCCTCCGTCGTCTCCGTCATCGCCGCCGCCCCGCACCCCGCCCCCGCACGCTGTGGGTGTACGACACGCCGCTGTGCCCATGGTGTAGGCGGCGTGTCGTGCACCCACAGCGGCCGAGCTTGAATTCGCCCGCCGGCGGTGATGACGACACCCCGGCGTGCCGCGACGATGGGCTGATGAACCTCACCAGATTCTCCGTCGCCGACACGACCCCGCGCGATGACGACGGACCGCGCACCTTCGATGACGCCATGAAGGGCTTCGGCTTCGACGAGCCGTGGCTTCGCTCCTGGTTGGTTGACGCGATCGACGGGCTCGAGGGCGGTGCGGGATGGGGTGGCTACCAGTTCTGGACGCCGCCGTACCGCGGATACATAGCGGTGGGGGAGCCGCGCGACGAGTCGGGGACGAAGTGGAGCGTGGGCGTGTACCTGCGGCGCCGGAGCCTCCAGTACCCCGACGGCGGGAACTGGCCGACGGTCTACTACCCGACGGCCCCCGTGGCCTGATCCGAACGGCGACCCTGTGACCCTGCCCGACGGCGGCAGCGTCGTCGCGCAGAGAGGCCCGGCCCCGCTCGTCGCGAGCGTGACCGGACTTCCGTCATCTCCGTCATCGTGGCCGCCCCGCACCCCGCCCTCGCACGCTGTGGGTGCACGACACGCCGCTGTGCCGGTGGTGGAGGCGGCGTGT
>NZ_JALKAT010000060.1:0-7657 GCF_023015685.1 Isoptericola sp. S6320L | reverse complement strand
CGACGCGGGGTGGAGCAGCTCGGTAGCTCGCTGGGCTCATAACCCAGAGGTCGCAGGTTCAAATCCTGCCCCCGCTACCACGGTGGATCGCACAGACGGTCCTGGTCGAGAGGCCCCCGGGATTCCCGGGGGCCTCTCGTCGTCTCCGGGACGCTCTCTGCGCACGGCGCCCTGATGCTCCGCACGCGGCCCCGTCAGCACGCGAGCGCGCGGCGGGGGGAGCACCATGGGAGGACGGCAGCGTCGACTCGAGGACGAGACGGAGGGCAGCAGCATGAGAGCCTCGGTAGGGGACAGGATCGTGACCGCCGCCGGCGTGGTGGGTGGTGCGGTGCGTGACGGCGTCGTGGTGGAGTGCCCGCACGGCGACGGCAGCCCGCCGTACCGGGTGCGCTGGTCGGACACCGGTGAGGAGACCCTGCTGTTCCCCGGCCCCGACTCGCTGGTGCAGGAGCAGGGCGCCGGCGCCGGGCAGGACCAGGAGGCCGAGCCGCGGCCCGCGCGGTCGGTGACGTGGCAGGTGCAGGTCGCGCTGGTGGAGTCCGCCGGCAGCACGACGGCGGAGGCGGTGCTCGTGGCCGGCCCGCCCGAGCACGCCGACGTCGGTGCCCTGCGGGCGGTCGGGCACGCCCGCAAGGACCCCGGCGACGAGGAGGTGCCCGTCATCGGTGACGAGGTGGCCGCGGGCCGGGCGCTCCGTCGGCTCGCCGACTCGCTGCTCGGGCAGGCCGAGTCGGACATCGCGGCCGCCACCGGCCAGCAGGGTCACGTGCACACCTGAGCTGTGAGCGGACGCACAGCCGCCGCCGTTCCGCCCGGAACGCCCCGCGCATAGGGTCGATGTCGGCCCGCGACGGCATCGTCGCCCCTGACCAGGAGGAACCAACCGTGCGCTCCCGACTCGTCCTCGCCACCGCCCTGGCACCCGCCCTCGTGCTCGGCCTCGCCGCGTGCGGTGCCGACGACGCCCCCTCGGACGGCGGGGCCGCGCCCTCCGACGCGCCGACGGCCTCCGCCGGCACCGAGGCCTGCGACGCCGCGGACCTGCCGACGCTGACCGAGGGCACGCTGACCGTCGGGGCCTCCGAGCCCTTCGAGCCCTGGTACGTGGGCGAGCCCGCCAGCGGCGAGGGCTTCGAGTCGGCCCTGGTGTACGAGGTGGCCGACCGCCTGGGCTACGCGGCCGAGGACGTCGAGTGGACGTCCGTCACCTTCGAGCAGATCGTCTCCCCGGCGATCAAGCCGTTCGACGTCGCCGCGTACCAGACGACGATCACCGACGAGCGGGCCGAGGCCGTCGACTTCTCCAGCCCGTACCTCACCAGCCGGCAGGGCGTCATCGTCGCCGACGACGGCGAGTTCGCCGACGCCGCGAGCCTGGCGGACCTCAGCGGCGCCAAGGTGGGCGTGACCGCCTCCCAGACCTCGCTGGAGGCCGCGGAGCAGGCATGGGGCGACGACGTCGAGGTGGTGCCGTTCAACGGTGCCGGCGACGGGATGACCGCGCTGACCTCGGGCACCGTGGACGCGATGGTCATGGACGTCGACCAGGGCGTGGCCGCCTCGACGGTGTACTTCCCCGACACGACCGTCATCGGCACGCTGCCCGACGTCGGCGAACCCGAGCAGCTCGGTCTGGTCCTGGACAAGGACTCGGAGCTCACGGCCTGCGTGTCCGCCGCTGTCGACGAGCTCGAGGCGGACGGCACGCTGGACGAGCTGCGCACCACGTGGCTCGACTCCGACGACATCGAGCAGCTCTCCTGAGCGCATGACCGACTGGCAGCCCTCCGCCAGGGCGCGCGAGCGGCAAGCCTTCCGACGGGCCCAGCACCGCCGGGCGCTCGCCGTCGCGACCGTGGCGACCGTCGTCGTCGTCGCTGCCGTGGCGTACGTCGTGGCCACCGCTCCCGGCTGGGAGCGGGCGCGGACGGCGTTCTTCTCGCCGGAGCGCGCGGTCGAGGTGCTGCCCGAGGTCGCCGAGGGCCTGTGGCTCAACCTGCGGGTCTGGGTGGTGGCCTCGGTGGTGGGCCTCGTCGTCGGTCTGCTCCTCGCCGTCGTGCGCACCTCGCGGCTGCCGGCCCTCTTCCCGCTGCGCGTGCTGACCGTGCTGTACGTCGACGTCTTCCGCGGCGTGCCCGTGCTGCTGGTGCTGCTCCTGGCCGGGTTCGGGCTGCCCGCCCTGCGCCTCGAGTGGCTGCCGGTGAGCGCGGCGTTCCTCGGCGGCCTCGCCATCGTGCTGACCTACACCGCCTATCTCGCGGAGATCTTCCGGGCGGGCATCGAGTCGGTGCACCCGTCGCAGGTGGCCGCGGCGCGGTCGCTCGGCCTGACGCGGGGACAGACGGTGCGCCGGGTGGTGCTGCCGCAGGCGGTCCGCAACGTCACGGCGCCGACGGCGAGCACGCTCGTCTCGTTGCAAAAGGACTCCGGGCTGATCTCGATCCTGGGTGCCGTGGACGCCATCCGGGCGGCGCAGATCGCGACGACGGGCGACTACAACTTCACGCCCTACGTGGTCGCGGGCGTGCTGTTCCTGCTGCTGTCGATCCCGCTGACGAGGCTCGTGGACGCCTGGTCGGCCCGGCAGGGCTGGCGCGGCCGGCTGCGTGGCGTGAGCGGTGCGGGGGTGATCCGGTGAGCGACGCCCTGCTGTCGTTGCGTGGTGTGCGCAAGAGCTACCCGGGCACCAGGCGGGGGGCCCCGCGCAAGGTCGTGCTCGACGGCATCGACCTGGACGTCACCGAGCACGAGTGCGTGGTGGTGGTCGGCTCGTCCGGGTCGGGCAAGTCGACCCTCCTGCGGGCGATCGACCTCCTCGAGGAGGTCGACGACGGCCAGGTGCTGCTCGACGGGGTGGACGTCGCGGACCCGTGGGTGGACGCGGACGCGGCCCGCGCCCGGATGTCGATGGTGTTCCAGCAGTACAACCTGTTCCCGCACCTGCGCGTGCTGGACAACGTCACGCTCGCCCTGCGGCTGGTGCACGGCCGGGGCCGCGCCGCTGCCGTGGCGGCGGGTCGGGAGATGCTCGAGAAGGTCGGCCTGGCGCACAAGGAGCGGTCCTACCCGGACGAGCTGTCCGGCGGGGAGCAGCAGCGGGCGGCCATCGCGCGGGCGCTCGTCAGCGGACCCGAGCTTCTGCTGCTCGACGAGGTGACCTCGGCGCTCGACCCCGAGCTCGTCGGGGAGGTGCTCGACCTGCTGGTCGCCCTGCGCGACGAGGGCACCACGATGGTGGTCGCGACGCACGAGATGAGCTTTGCCCGGGACGTCGCCGACGAGGTGGTGTTCCTGCACCAGGGCCGCGTGCACGAGCGGGGCACGCCGACGCAGGTCCTCGACGACCCGCAGCGCGAGCGCACCCAGGAGTTCCTGCGCCGCCTGCGCTGAGCCGGGCCTCGGACGGCACGTATCAGACGGCCGTGCCGGACCCTCCCTCAGGACGAGGAGAGGTGACCGCGATGAAGCGTCTGGTCCTGTGCTGCGACGGCACCTGGAACCACGGGGTGAACCAGCACGTGTCGAACATCGAGAAGATCGCCCGGGTGGTCCGGCGCGGTCTCGTCCCCGCCGACGACGGCCCGGGCGTCGTCCAGCAGGTCGAGTACGTGGGCGGCGTGGGCGCCCGCGGCTACAAGATCGACCAGGTGCTCGGCGGCGCCTTCGGCTACGGCCTGACGCGCAACGTCGTGGACGGCTACCGCTTCCTCGCCATGAACCACGAGCCGGGCGACGAGATCGTCGTGCTGGGGTACTCGCGCGGCGCCTACACGGCGCGCAGCGTGGTCGGCATGGTGGGGCAGGTCGGACTGCTCACCCGTGGCGCCATCCTGGACGGCCGGCTGCCGGAGGCCGAACGGCTGTACCGCCGTCGGGCGCGCGGTGCCGAGGCCGAGGAGGCGCTGGCCCGGGACCGCCGGGACTTCCGCCGGGCGCACGGCCAGGAGGTGCCGGTGCGGTTCCTCGGGGTGTTCGACACGGTCGGTGCGCTCGGGGTCCCCGTGCTCGCGCGGCACCGCTATCAGTTCCACGACGTCCGGCTGGGCGACCGGGTCGAGGTCGCCCGGCAGGCGCTGGCCATCGACGAGCGACGCCTGACGTTCGCGCCGTGCCTGTGGCAGGTGCCGCCGGGTGCGGCCGACCGGGTGCGGCAGGTGTGGTTCCCCGGTGGGCACGGGGACGTCGGCGGTGGTGGTGCGCAGTGCGGGCTGTCCGACGTCGCGCTGCTGTGGATGGTGGAGCAGCTGCGGGCGGTGGGCGTCGCGATCGACGAGGACTCCCTCGCCCGGCAGACGGCGGTGCGCGGCGACCTGGTGGTGGCGACCCGTCCCCGCCTGGCGTTCCGGTTCGTCAACGGGGTGCGCCGGATGGTGCCGGGCGGCCGCACGGTGGACGGGCGGGAGGTGTTCCGCGGCGGGTTGCGGGTGCTGGCCCAGCGTGACGGCGACGCGTGGCGCGACGCCGTCGCGGTGGCGGCGCCGGTGGTCCGGCACGTCGAGCGGGACTCCTACGCCCAGCACGCCCGGAACCTGCAGTGGTGGCTCGACGGCGCGGGCGGCGTGGGGAACCTGCCGACGGTCCCGGTGGTGGGGCTGGAGGACGACGATCGCGTGCTCAGCTACCGCTCGTGAGCGGAGCGGTCAGGCGCCGTAGGCGTCCTTGACCACGAGCACGGGCACGGGGCAGTCCAGCAGGACGCGCTGCGTGGTGGTCCCCATGAGGAACGTGCCCTGGCTGGAGCGCTTGCGGGACCCGACGACGACGAGCGTCGCCCCGGTCTCCTCCGCCGCGTCGAGGATGGCGTCGGCGGGCTCGGTGTCCTCGTCGCGGGACCTCACGTCCGCGTCGGCGCCGGTGTCGGCCAGCACCGCCGCTAGCTCGGCCGGGACGGGCGCGTCCGCCGGCTGCGGGTCGAGCACGATCACGTGCAGCGGGAGATGGCGCCGCCCGGCCTCCTCCAGCGCCGTGCGGACTGCCGCCTCGCCGTGCGGGGAGACGTTGTAGGCCACGAGCACCGTCATGGCACCAACTCTGTCATACCTCGCGGCGGCCGCGTCGCAGCCCGAGCTCGTACGCGGCGAGCGCGACGAGCCACACGGCCGTGATCGGCAGCACGAACCCGAGCATCGCCGAGCCGAAGGGCTGTGTCGCGTCGTGCTCCGCGGCCGCCAGCAGGACGAACGTGACGTACGCCAGGTAGAGCGCGACGAAGAGCGCGCCCTCCCAGCGCCGGATGAGCTGGCCGGTGAACGCGACGGGCAGCAGCGCGAGCGCGACGGCGACCATGAGGGGCAGGTCGAAGTGCACGGCCGCCGGGTCCACGTCGATCCCGCCGGGGGCGACGACGGCGGTGAGCCCGAGGACGGCGCCGATGTTGAACGTGTTGCTGCCGACGATGTTGCCGACGGCGAGGTCGCCCTCCCCGCGCCGGACCGCGATGACGCTGGTGGCCAGCTCGGGCAGGGACGTGCCGACGGCGACCACGGTCAGGCCGATCACCAGGTCGCTCACGCCGAAGCTCGTGGCGATCTGCGTCGCCCCGCGCACGAGGAGCTGCGCCCCCACGACCAGCAGGGCCACCCCGACGGCGACGAGCACCACGTCGAGCAGGATCGAGCGGGCCCGGGTCGTCCGGAGCCGGCTCGGGGCGTGCGGCTCGGCGGCGGCCGGCTCGGCGGCCTCCGCCGACGATGCGTCGCTCCTGCCCCGGCGGGAGCGGACGACGGTGACGACGACGTAGACGACCAGCAGCGCCAGCAGCAGGACGCCGTCGACCGTGCTGAGCGTCCCGTCGAGCGCGAGGACCAGGGCCAGGACGGACATCCCGATCATGACGGGGATGTCCGTGCGCACCACGCGCGACGTCACGGCCAGCGGGACGATGAGCGCGCAGACCCCTAGGACGAGCAGGATGTTGGCGATGTTGCTGCCGACGACGTTGCCGACGGCCAGCCCGGGGGACCCGGACAGCGCGGCGCCGGCGCTCACGGCGAGCTCGGGGCTGGACGTCGCGAAGGACACGACGGTGAGGCCGACGACGAGGGAGGACATGCCCATCGTCCGCGCCAGCGACGCGGCGCCGCGGACCAGCGCCTCCCCGCCGCCGACGAGCAGCACGAATCCGGCCAGGAGGAGCAGCACGCTCGAGAGGCTCACGCGCCCAGGGTACGGGCGTGCGAGCCTCTCGACGGGCAGCCGCGGCGGGCGGCCGGGTCAGGACGCGGCGAGCTGCTCCACGACCTGACGCTTGGCGCGGGTCAGCATGCCGGCCATGCCGTTGAGCCGCAGCGCGCTGACGGCACGCGTCAGCCCGAGCTGCAGGGGGAACTCCTCGGGCACGTCGAGCACCTGCTGGGCCGTCAGACCCGACAGCCCCTGGGCGAGGATCGAGGCGAACCCCCGCGTGGTGGGCGCCTCGGGCGGGGCCGAGGCGTAGAAGTGCACCACGCCGTCGTCCAGCTCCGCGAAGGCGCGCACGGGCGACTGGCACTCCTCGACCTTCTCCAGCAGGCCGGGCGCCAGCGCGTAGCGCTCGGGGAGCTCGGGCAGCTCCCGCGAGAACTCCAGCAGGAGCTGCAGCCGGTCGGGTTCGGTCAGGGCCAGGAAGTCCTCGCGGATCTCGGCGAGCTGGGCGGGCAGCTCGGGCGTGGTGGGCGCGGCGTCGGTCATGGCTCCAGTGTCTCTCAGGCGGCGCGACCCGGGGCCTCGCCCGGCTGGTCGCCCGCGACGATCGGGACCCGCACCGCGTTGCCCCACTCGGTCCAGGACCCGTCGTAGTTGCGGACGTCCTCGAGGCCCAGCAGGAAGTGCAGGGCGAACCACGTGTGGCTGGAGCGCTCGCCGATGCGGCAGTAGGTGATCACCTTGTCGTCCGGCCGGATGCCGAGGCCGCCGGCCGACGGGTCGTCGAGGTAGATCGCCTCCAGCTCGGCGCGCGGCTTGTACGTGCCGTCCTCGGCGACCGCGGTGGCCCAGGGGACGTTGTGCGCGGTGGGGATGTGCCCGCCGCGCAGCACGCCCTCCTCGGGGTAGTCGGGGATGTGGAGGCGCTCACCGGTGAACTCCTGCGGCGAGCGGATGTCCACGAGGGGACCGTGGCCGAGGTGGGCGAGCACGTCCTCCTTGAAGGCCCGGAACGTCGAGTCGTCGCGGTCGACGGCGGGGTAGTCGGCCGGCTGCGGGCTCGGGACCTCGGTGGTCAGCTCGCGACCCTCCGCGACCCACAGGTTGCGGCCGCCGTCGAGCAGACGGACGTCGGCGTGGCCGAACAGGGTGAAGACCCATGCGGTGTACGCGGCCCACCAGTTGTTCTTGTCGCCGTAGAGCACGATCGTGGTGTCGCGGCCGATGCCCTTGGAACCGAGCAGCTCGGCGAAGCCCGGGCCGTCCAGGTAGTCGCGCTCGACGGGCAGCAGCAGGTCGGTGTGCCAGTCGACCTTCACGGCGCCGGGGATGTGTCCGGTCTCGTAGAGCAGCACGTCCTCGTCCGACTCGACCACGACGAGGCCCGGGTCGTCGAGGTGCTGCGCGAGCCACTCCGTCGTCACGAGGCGCTCGGGGTGGGCGTACTCCTGCAGGCGCGGGTTCGGGTCGAGGGGAGCGGGCATGGTGTCCTCCAGAAGGGTGTCGCCGCAGGTGGGTCGCCTGCTGTGCC